>NZ_JAFEUF010000009.1:54970-73556 GCF_016901035.1 Streptomyces durocortorensis | reverse complement strand
CCACATACGCCCGCACCGCGTCCAGCCACCCCGCCCCCTCCCGGTACGCCGCGATGTGCGCGGTCAGCGACAGCACGGCGGGCGACGCCAGCCCCTCCGCCGTCTCCATCCGCCGCAGGAACTCCGCCCGGTCCCCCGCGTCCCCGATGAACCCGTACGACCCGGTCAGCGCGGGAAAGTTGAACGCCTTCGACCCGGAGGTGACAAGCGCCCAGCGGCCGCCGCCCGCAACCCGCGTCCAGGGCACGTGGACGCGCCCCACGCCCCCCTCGTGCACGAAGTCCGCGTGGATCTCGTCGCTGATCACAGCGACCCCGTACCGCTCGGCCAGCACGGCCGTCCGGGCCAGCTCCTCGGCCGTCCACACCCGGCCCGTCGGATTGTGGGGCGAACACACCACCAGCACCTTCGCGTCCGCCCGCGACAGCTCCCGCTCCAGCGCCTCCTCGTCCCCCACCGGTACCCCGCGCAGCTCCCGCCCGAGCCCGGTGATCGCCTTGCGGAAACCGTCGTACGTGGGGGTATGGACGACGACGCCGTCCCCCTCCCCCGTCCACATCTGGAGAAGCTGGGAGAGCTGGCTGAGCACGGACGGCCCGTAGACCAGCTGCCCGGTGTCGACCTCGGCGCCGTACCGGGTGGCGTACCAGTGGGCGATCGCCGAGCGGAAGTCGTCCTGCTGCCAGGTGGTGTAGCCGAAGACGCCGTGCTCCAACCGGTCCCGCAGCGCGGCGAGCACCTCGGGGGCCGTGGTGAAGTCCATGTCGGAGATGGTGAACGGCAGCAGGCCGTCGACCCCGAACCGGTCGGCGACCCCGTCCCACTGGACCGACCAGGTGCCCCGGCGGTCGACGGCGGTATCGAAATCGTAGGGCGCGCCCACAGCAGATCCTCTTCTCTCTCCCGGCACAGCGACGGGGCCCGCCCCCCGAAGGAGGACCGGGCCCGACACCGTACGTCCGTGCGGACGGTTGGTTACTTCAGCTTCGTACCCGTGGAACGCAGGTTCCCGCAGGCCTCGGTGACCCGCGCGGCCATGCCGCCCTCGGCGAGCTTGCCCCAGGTGCGGGGGTCGTAGGTCTTCTTGTTGCCGACCTCGCCGTCGACCTTCAGGACACCGTCGTAGTTGCGGAACATGTGGTCCGCGACCGGGCGGGTGAAGGCGTACTGGGTGTCGGTGTCGAGGTTCATCTTCACGACGCCGTTCTCCAGCGCGGTGGCGATCTCCTCGGCGGTGGAGCCCGAGCCGCCGTGGAAGACGAAGTCGAACGGCTGGCTGCCGGCCGGCTTGCCGTACTTCTCGGCGACGCCCGACTGGAGGTCCTTCAGCAGCTCCGGGCGGAGCACGACGTTGCCCGGCTTGTAGACGCCGTGGACGTTGCCGAAGGAGGCGGCCAGCAGGTAGCGGCCCTTCTCGCCCAGGCCGAGCGCCTCGGCGGTGCGCAGCGCGTCGTCGACGGTCGTGTACAGCTCGTCGTTGATCTCGTGCGTGACGCCGTCCTCCTCACCGCCGGTCGGGGTGATCTCGACCTCAAGGATGATCTTGGCGGCGGCGGCCTTGGCCAGCAGCTCCTGGGCGATGGCCAGGTTGTCGGCGAGGGTCTCGGCCGAGCCGTCCCACATGTGCGACTGGAACAGCGGGTTCAGACCCTTGGCGACGCGCTCGGCGGAGACGTCGAGCAGCGGACGTACGTACCCGTCCAGCTTGTCCTTGGGGCAGTGGTCGGTGTGCAGCGCGATGGTGACGTCGTACTTCGCCGCGACGATGTGCGCGAACTCGGCCAGGGCGACCGCGCCCGTGACCATGTCCTTGTTGTACTGGCCGCCCAGGAACTCCGCACCACCGGTGGAGATCTGGACGATGCCGTCGCTCTCGGCCTCCGCGAAGCCGCGCAGGGCGGCGTGCAGGGTCTGGGACGAGGTCACGTTGATGGCCGGGTAGGCGAACTTGCCCGCCTTTGCCCGGTCGAGCATCTCGGCGTAAGCCTCGGGGGTTGCGATGGGCATCTGACCGCTCCTTGGGATGTGCGGGTGTGCAGGCTGTGAGTCCCTGACCTGGGGGCGACGTCATCGTCGCCCCCATCTTCCCAGACTCCTCATCCGGCTCCACCCGGCGGACCCGGTTTCACGTGAAACCGGGCGGCCCGGGGCGCCCGGCGGCTGCTCAGCCCAGGTCGAGATCGGCCACCGAGTAGACATGGACGTACGGCAGCCCGGCCTCGGCGATCGCCGGGGCGGCCCCGCGCTCGACGATCACGGCGACGGCGACGACCTCGCCACCCGCCTCGCGCACCGCCTCGACAGCGGTCAGCGGCGAGCCGCCCGTGGTCGAGGTGTCCTCGACGACCAGGCAGCGGCGGCCCTTCACGTCGGTGCCCTCGATCCGGCGCTGCATACCGTGCGCCTTCTGCGCCTTGCGGACGACGAACGCGTCCAGGCTCTTACCACGCGCGGCGGAGGCATGCAGCATCGAGGTGGCGACCGGGTCGGCCCCGAGCGTCAGCCCGCCGACGCAGTCGTAGTCCAGCTCGGCGGTGGCGTCGAGCATGACCTGCCCGACCAGCGGCGCGGCCTTGCCGTCCAGCGTGACCCGGCGCAGGTCGATGTACCAGTCGGCTTCCAGCCCCGAGGAGAGGGTCACCTTGCCGTGCACCACGGCCTTGTCCTTGATCTGCTGGAGCAGGTCAGCGCGTACGTCAGTCATGTGCACGAGGGTAAGCGGTACGGCCGGGGCGGCCCACGGCCGGGCACCGCCTCAGAGCCGCGTCCAGCTCCAGGTCGTCGCCATCTCCAGCGGGTCGATCGGGGTCACGAGCCGGGGTGCGGTGTTCAGGCCGTTCGGCGGGCCGGACTGCGGCTCCACGCAGACGGCCTCGTCCTGCTCGTCGTAGATCACGACCCATTCGCTGCGGCTCTTCACCGTCAGCTCCAGCCGCTCCGGCCAGGTGAGCTTCACGTCGACGCCGTCGGGCATGCCGAAGCAGTCGTCCCACGGGCCGGGCAGCGGGTCGATGCGGTTGCCGGTCGGCAGATGGTCCTCGCCCCGCTCCTCCTGCCAGGCGGCGTCGAAGGACAGCTCGGCGTCCCGGCCGTCCAGGGTGCGGTGGAACCACGGGTGCCAGCCGGCCTGGGCCGGGAAGGAGTCGCCGTACGTCTCGACGGCGAGGCCGAGCGTCAGCGTGTCCGCGGTCAGCTCGAAGGTCTGTGTCACCCGGCCCTCGTACGGCCAGGGCTCGGCGAGGTCGTAGTAGAAGGCCGCCCGGCCCTCGGCGATGTCGGCGGCCGTGTGGGCGGTGCGCCAGGAGGTGTCCCGGCCGGTGCCGTGGATGGCGTGCGGCGGGGAGTTGGGCGGCAGCTCGTGGAGCTCGTCGCCGTTGCGGAACTGCCCGTACCCCGTACGCCCGCACCAGGGCACCATCGGGAAGCAGCCGTACCGCTCGCCTTGGCGGAGCAGTTCGGTGGACCCGATCCGCAGGCTGCTGATCCGGCAGCCGTGCACGGGGTCGACGGTCAACTCGGCGTCGCCGACGGTCAGCCTGACGTTCTCTTCGCTCCTGCTCACCCGACGACCCTACTGGCGACTCACGGCCTCCGGCGCCGCAACGCCCGGCCCAGCACCACGGCGGAGGCGAGCGCGAGGGCGGCGGCGGGGGCGACCCACCGCAGGGTGGTGCTCGCACCGCCCGCCTCCGGCGAGGGCATGGGGGCGTAGCGGCCGCGCGGGGGCGCGTGGTCGACCTCCTCGGCGCTGCGGCCGATCATGGTGCGGCGGGCGTGCGCGGCCTCGGCGGGCGGTTCGTCCGGAACGGTGAACTCCACCCCGGCGACGGGGTCGAGCGTGGGCGGCGGCACGGGCGAGTCGAACACGGACGCGGGGTCGTCGTCATCCACATCGGCGTCGTCGCCGGCATCGGCATCCGCGTCACCGCCCGCATCGGCGTCGGCCCGCGCGTCGGTGGACAGCTCCTCGGAGCCCTCGCCGCCCGCACCGGCGACGACGCCCTCGCCGGTCCCGACCGCCTCGCCGGTCCCGACCGCCTCGCCGGACCCGGGTGCCTCCTCGTCGCCCGCAAGCCCTTCCGCGACCACCGCGCCGTCCTCGTCACCGCCGACGTCCTCCCCCGCGTCCTCCTCCCGTACCGCCAGGGACTCCGTCACCAGCTGCTGGGTGAAGCGGTCCAGGAGCCGGTGGGCGGCCGCGAGTGCCGCGCCCTCCTCCAGCTCGACCAGCCGCCCGTCCCCTTCGGCCGTACCGCTGTAGGCGAGCGTCGTCCCGCCGTCCGACTCCGTGAGGCCGATGGTCAGGGCCAGCTCGACCGCACCGGCGCCCCGGGCCTCCACGCCCTTCCCGGTGACGGAGAACCGGCCGCCCTCCGGGCCGGTGAGCCGCAGCTCGCCCCGGTACGTGATGGTGTGGCCGCCGGCCCGCAGCTTCAGCCGGCCCGCCAGGGGCGACGCCGACGCGTCGGCGTCCTGCTGCAGGCCGGGGACGCAGCGGGCGACCCGGGCGGGATCGCCCAGCGTGCGCAGCAGGGTAGGGACGGGAACCGGAACGAACACCTCATGCTCCATGGCAACCGAGCCTAATCGGCCACGGCCCGAACGTCAGCGCTTCGGCAGCCGATGCCGAGGGCCGCCCACCGTCCCCGCTCACGCGTCCTCCCAGTACCGCGGGTGGATCAGCGTCGACGGGATCAGCCCCGGCAGCCGCGCCTCGGCCGCCGCCCGCGCCCCCTCGCGCAGCTCCCGGCCGCCCAGCGACCGCGGTACGGGCCCCTCGGCGGCCAGCGCGGGCTGCGGCACCGGGCCCGGTCCGGCGAGGAGGAAGCCCCAGTCCTCCCGCTCCCGTGCGTCACCGCCACCCCGGTCCGGGCTCGCGGCGAAGCCCGCGTACCGGCCGGTGACGCGGTACGGGCGGGTCGTGAGGCCTCCCGCGCGCACCGAGGCCTCCACTGTCCAGAAGGTCTGCGGACGGGCCCCCAGCGGTCCGGCGTGCACCACGAGCCGCCCGTCCGGGGCCAGGGCTTCCGCCACCAGCCCGTAGAACTCGGCCGAATAGAGCTTCGTACTGGCGGTGATGCCCGGGTCCGGGAGGTCGGAGATCACCACGTCGTACCGGCCCCGGTCGGACCGGAGCCAGGGGAACGCGTCCGCCCCGACCACCGTGAGACGGGGGTCGCGCAGGGCGTGGCCGTTCAGCTCGGAGAGGGCGGGGTCGGTGCGGGCCAGTCGGGTGACGGCGGGGTCCAGCTCGACGACGGTGACGGCGCGGACGTCCTCGTAACGCAGCACCTCGCGGGCGGCGAGCCCGTCGCCGCCGCCCAGGATGAGCACGCGGGCGCGGGGCCCGTTCATCGCGGGGTGCACCAGCGCCTCGTGGTAGCGGTACTCGTCGCGGGCGCTGACCCGCAGCCGGCCGTCCAGATAGAGGCCGAGGGAGTCCCGGTCGGTGCCGGTCACCACCACCTCCTGCACCCCGGTCTGCACGGCGACCCGCACCTGGTCCCCGTACACCGCCCGCCGCGCCGCCCGCTCGAAGTCGTCGACCAGGACCGTGGCGGTGGCCAGCACCGCGATCACCGAGCCGTTGACCAGGATCAGGAGCCAGCGGGAACGGGTGCTGAGGTCGCGCCGGAACACCCACAGCACCAGCGCGCCGCCCGCCGCCGCGTTGACCGCGCCGGTGAACAGCGCACCGGTCAACTGCCCCAGCATCGGCAGCAGCAGAAAGGGGAACGCGAGCCCGCCGACCAGCGCGCCCACGTAGTCGGCGGCGAAGAGGTCGGCGACGGCCCCACCCGCGTCCTGCCGGTCGACGCGCTGGATCAGTGTCATCAGCAGCGGGATCTCCGCGCCGATCAGCACCCCGATCGCCAGCGAGAACCCGACCAGGGCGTACTGCGACTCGCCGAGCCAGGCGAACGAGGCGTAGAGCACCAGCGCCGAGGAGCCGCCGATCAGCGCGAGGGCCGCCTCGATCATCCCGAAACCGACGGCGGCATGGCAGCGCAAACGTTTCGCGAGGAGCGAGCCGATGCCCATCGCGAACACCATGACGGAGAGCACGACGGAGGCCTGGGTGACCGAATCGCCGATCAGATACGAGGCGAGCGCGACCAGTTCCAGCTCGTAGACGAGACCGCAGGCGGCGCAGACGAAGACCGCGGCCAGCACCAGGAACCGGCCGGTCCTCGGCCGTACGGGGAGCCGCGCTGCGCCCCCTCGCAGCGACATCTGCTGGTCGATCATGATGGGAACGCTACGTCACGACTCGGTCGCGCCTTGTCACCCACACGGGTGTAAGTGCCCCTGCCAACTAGGCCGCGGGTGCGGGAATCCGCACACCCACCCGGGTCCGGGTGACCACCAACTGCCCTTCCTGCGGGTACGCGTGCCAGGTGCGCCACCGCACCTGGCCCTCGGTGCGCTGGGCGAGCATCGCGGTGAAGGCGTACGGGCTGCCGGGGAAGGTGCCCACCAGACCGTGCGGGTGGTCGCTCACCAGGGCGAGCAGTTCCTGCGCACGCCCGGCGAACTGCCCCTGGGTCAGGATCTCGACGCGCGCGGCGAATTCGTACTCCCGGTCCCCGAGCCGCTTCGAGACGCCGAGGGGCAGGGGGGTGCTGCTGCCGGGCATACAGGCCACGGTCTCGGAGCAGACCTCGCGGTCCTCCCGGAGGAGGACCTGGTGGGAGGCGCCGAGCAGCCTCAACTGGATTTCGGCGCCGTCGAGCCGGAGGTCGAGGACCGCGAGGGCGGGCAGCGGCTCCCGCCCCAGCATCCAGGCCAGGTCGGCGGCGCGGGTATCGGAATAGGCCGTCTGGAGGGTGGTGAGCATGGGTGGGCTCCGCAAACACACATGGACACCGGGACAGCAGAACGCCCCCTGCGTGACTGCGCGTGGGAGGTGAGGGGCGCCCGATCTGGTCCAACTGGGGTCCGAGGGCTGAATGTTCTCTTCGACGAGGGAATCACGAAGTACGCCGCACTCACAGCGTTTTCGCCCAACTTGCCGTGGTTTCCATCCCCTCGGGGGCCCCACGGTTCAATTGTTCAAACGAAAACGTCCGCGTCGCTCAACGAAAAGGCGCCCGGAGGGAGTTCACCCTCCAGGCGCCCGGCGTCAGGTCACTGTCGGTGACCCTCGGCGGCCGGGTCAGTCACCGCCGCCCCCACCGCTGCACGAATACCCTCCGGAGCTCCGGCTCCCGCCGGAGCCCCGGCTCCGGCCGGAGCGCCGGCTCCCGCCCGAAGACCGCGTGCCTCCGCTGCCGGAAGACCGCGTGCCTCCACCGCTGTAAGGAGGCGTGCCTCCTCCCCGGCCGGCATCCCGGCGGCTGTCGCGCACCATCCCCCACACGAGCCAGACGACGCCCGCCACCGGCGCCCCCAGCAACAGCACCGTCAAGACGATCTCCATGCGCTCACCCGCCTTCCTGGCCCCCGAAGCGAGGTCCCCCGTCGCTTCCCCGTTGTTGTGTGACAGGGGGATTCCCCAGGCCGTCGCGCGCCAAAGCGGACTTGAGCAACTCCAGAGCTTCGGCCCAGGATGGCGCCCATGACACAGGGACGACCGCTGCTCAACCGCCGCCTCGCCGCGTTCGGCACGACGATCTTCGCCGAGATGTCGGCGCTGGCCGTGCGGACCGGCTCCATCAACCTCGGCCAGGGCTTCCCCGACACCGACGGGCCCGAGGAGATCCGGGAGGCGGCGGTCCGGGCGCTGCGCGCCGGCCACGGCAACCAGTACCCGCCGGGCCCCGGCGTCCCGGAGCTGCGCAACGCCGTCGCCGCCCACCAGGAGCGCTTCTACGGCCTGACCTGGTCCCCGGAGACGGAGGTCCTGGTGACCACCGGGGCCACCGAGGCCATCGCCGCATGCCTGCTCGCCCTCCTCGAACCGGACGACGAGGTCATCGCGTTCGAGCCGTACTACGACTCGTACGCCGCCTGCATCGCCATGGCGGGCGCCAAGCGCGTACCGCTCACCCTGCGCGCCCCGGACTTCCGCCCGGACCTCGACGAACTGCGCACCCTGATCACCCCGCGCACCCGCCTCCTGCTTCTCAACACCCCGCACAACCCGACCGGCACGGTCCTCACCCCCGACGAACTGTCCGGGATCGCGGCCCTCGCGGTGGAGCACGACCTCCTGGTGGTGACCGACGAGGTGTACGAGCACCTGGTCTTCACCGGGGCGCACCACCCGATCGCCGCGCTCCCCGGGATGCGCGAGCGCACGGTGTCCATCTCCTCGTCGGGGAAGACGTTCTCGTACACCGGCTGGAAGATCGGCTGGGTCACCGGGGACGCGCCGCTGGTGGCGGCGGTTCGGGCGGCGAAGCAGTATCTGACCTTCGTGAGCGGAGGCCCGTTCCAGTACGCGATCGCCGAGGCGCTGGCCCTCCCGGACGCGTTCTTCACCGGCTTCCGTGCGGACATGCACCGCAAGCGGAACCTGCTGGCGAAGGGCCTGCGCGCGGCGGGCTTCCAGGTGTACGAGCCGGAGGGGACGTACTTCATCACCACCGACATCTCCCCGTTCGGCGACGAGGACGCGTACGCGTTCTGCCGCGCGCTGCCGGAGCGCTGCGGGGTGGCGGCGGTGCCGGTCTCGGTCTTCTACGACGACCCGGAGGCGGGCCGCAGCCAGGTCCGGTTCACGTTCTGCAAGAAGGACGAGGTGCTGGAGGAAGCGGTGGAACGGCTGGCCCGGCTGGAGTGATCCCCCCAGAGGTACGGGAACGGGCCCGGCGGCGGTCGCGATGACCGCTGCCCGGGCCGTTCCCGATGCTTCGGGGGGCTAGGCGCCCGCGGGCTCCTCGCCGTCCTCCGACTTGCCCTCGGCGGGCTGGATGCCGAGGCGCTCGATGAGCCACTTGTCGAACTCGATCGAGGCGCGCACCCAGCTCACCGTCGAGGAGACGAAGTGCTCCAGGCTGACGCCGGTGCCGATGAGCATCTGCGCCTCACCGATCAGCCGGACGGAACCCGCCTCGCCCTCCTCGCCCTCGTGGGCGTGGGTGTAGACCTTGGGCCACAGGGTGCGGCGGTTCCAGTCGTCGATGGCGTCCAGCAGGACGGGACGCTGGTCCGCGTCGTGCGGGCGGTCGTAGAACGTACGGACCGAGAAGACCTGCTGCTCCGCCTCACCGCGGAACATGAAGTACGTCCGGAACTCTTCCCACGGCGCCGCGAGGTCGCCCTCGTCGTCGACGACGTACTTCAGCTCCATCTGGTCGAGGAGCTGCTTGACGAGGTCCTGGTCAGGGACGACGGGGCCCTCCGGTCCTGCCGCCTGCGGTTCGGGCTGGCCCCCGAAATTAGGAATCGAGGACGGATCGATGCTCACCGTTATTTCCCTTCGTGCGGTTGCGGCCATCCTCTCCCATGGCGGGCGGGGCATGGCAAGCCCCGGCGGCCCCGATCAGCCACAAGCTGACAGACAGCGGGTGGAGACGGGGCTCACCGGGCGTTCGCTCACAGCGTGCGACGCTCCGTGACCGGTGGTTACGAGGCGGGGCCGACGACCAGCCCGTCCTCGGCCCGGTCCACCCGTACGGTGTCACCGTCGCGGACCTCGCCGGACAGGATCTCCTTGGCGAGCCGGTCGCCGATCGCCGTCTGGATGAGCCGGCGCAGCGGCCGCGCCCCGTAGGCCGGGTCGTTGCCCTCCTGGGCGAGCCAGGCCAGCGCCTCGGGGGTGACGTCCAGAGTGAGCCGCCGGTCCGCCAGGCGCTTCGCCAGCCGGTCGATCTGGAGGCCCGCGATGTGGGCCAGCTCGTCGCCGGAGAGCGCCGAGAAGACGACCAGGTCGTCGAGCCGGTTGATGAACTCCGGCTTGAAGGAGGCCCGCACCACGTCCAGCACCTGCTGCTTCTTCACCTCGGGCTTGACCAGGGGGTCCATGAGGAACTGGCTGCCGAGGTTGGAGGTGAGGATGAGGATGGTGTTGCGGAAGTCGACCGTGCGGCCCTGGCCGTCGGTGAGCCGGCCGTCGTCGAGGACCTGGAGCAGGATGTCGAAGACCTCGGGGTGGGCCTTCTCGACCTCGTCCAGGAGCACGACGCTGTACGGGCGGCGGCGGACGGCCTCGGTGAGCTGGCCGCCCTCCTCGTACCCGACGTAACCGGGCGGGGCGCCGACAAGCCGGGCGACGCTGTGCTTCTCGCCGTATTCGCTCATGTCGATGCGGATCATGGCCCGCTCGTCGTCGAAGAGGAAGTCGGCGAGCGCCTTGGCCAGTTCGGTCTTGCCGACGCCGGTGGGCCCGAGGAAGAGGAAGGACCCGGTGGGCCGGTCGGGGTCGGCGATCCCGGCCCTGGTCCGGCGTACGGCGTCGGAGACGGCCTGCACGGCCTCGGTCTGCCCGATCAGCCGCTTGCCGAGTTCACTCTCCATCCGCAGCAGCTTCTGGGTCTCACCTTCCAGCAGCCGCCCGGCCGGGATACCGGTCCAGGCACCGACGACGTCCGCGATGTCGTCAGGGCCGACCTCCTCCTTGACCATGGTGTCCTTGTCCTTGGACGCCTCCTGCTCCGCTTCCGCGGCCTCCTCCAACTCCCTCTCCAGCCCCGGGATCTCCCCGTACAGCAGCTTGGAGGCGGCGTCGAAGTCGCCGTCGCGCTGCGCGCGTTCGGCCTGGCCGCGCAGCTCGTCGAGGCGCTCCTTGAGCTCACCGACCCGGTTGAGGCCCTGCTTCTCCTTCTCCCAGCGGGCGTTGAGGCCGCGCAGCTCCTCCTCCTTGTCGGCGAGGTCGCGGCGCAGCTTCTCCAGGCGCTGCTTGGAGGCGGGGTCGCTCTCGTTCTTCAGCGCCAGCTCCTCCATGCGCAACCGGTCGACGGAGCGCTGGAGTTCGTCGATCTCCAGCGGCGAGGAGTCGATCTCCATCCGCAGCCGGGACGCGGCCTCGTCGACCAGGTCGATGGCCTTGTCGGGCAGGAACCGGGAGGTGATGTAGCGGTCGGAGAGGGTCGCGGCGGCCACCAGCGCCGAGTCCGCGATCTGCACCTTGTGGTGGGCCTCGTAACGGCCCTTGAGACCGCGCAGGATCGCGATGGTGTCCTCGACGGACGGCTCGGCGACCAGCACCTGCTGGAAGCGGCGCTCCAGGGCGGGGTCCTTCTCGATGCGCTCGCGGTACTCGTCGAGGGTGGTCGCGCCGACCATGCGCAGCTCGCCGCGGGCCAGCATCGGCTTGAGCATGTTGCCCGCGTCCATGGCGGAGTCGCCGCCCGCGCCGGCCCCGACGACGGTGTGCAGCTCGTCGATGAACGTGATGATCCGGCCGTCGCTCTCCTTGATCTCGGAGAGGACGGTCTTCAGCCGCTCCTCGAACTCGCCGCGGTACTTGGCTCCCGCGACCATCGCGCCGAGGTCCAGCGAGACGAGCCGCTTGTCCTTGAGGCTCTCCGGGACGTCGCCCTTGACGATGCGCTGGGCGAGCCCTTCGACGACGGCGGTCTTGCCGACGCCGGGCTCGCCGATGAGAACGGGGTTGTTCTTCGTCCGGCGCGACAGCACCTGCACGACGCGGCGGATCTCCTGGTCGCGGCCGATGACCGGATCCAGCTTGCCCTCGCGCGCGGCGGCCGTGAAGTCGGTGCCGAACTTCTCCAGGGCCTTGTACTGGCCCTCCGGGTCGGGTGTGGTCACCCGGCGCCCTCCCCTGCTCGTCTCGAATGCGGCCAGCAGCTTCTTCGCCCCGGCACCCTGCCCGTCGAGGATCTCACCGGCGCGCCCGCCCTTCGCGGCGACGCCGATGAGCAGGTGCTCGGTGGAGATGTAGTCGTCGCCGAGCTCCTTGGCCCGCTGCGCGGCGTCCTGGATGACGGCGAGCATCTCGCGGTTGGGCTGCGGCGGGGCGACGGTGGATCCGGTGACGCTGGGCAGCCCGCCGAGCAGCCGCTCGGTCTCGCCGCGCACGAGCGCCTGATCGGCCTCGACGGCGGCGAGGAGGTCGGTCACATTCTCGTTGTCCTGCCCCTCCAGCAGCGCGAGCAGCAGATGCGCCGGGGTCAGGTCCGGGTGCCCGTCCTTCACGGCCCGGTCGGTGGCCGCGTTGATGGCGTCGCGGCTCTTGTTGGTCAGCTCGGCGTCCACGTGTGGTTACTCCTCCTCGCAGCTGGGGGCGTGCGCGTACCAGGCCTCACATTGACTTAATCAACGTGCACAAAGTTGAGTCTATTCCACTCAAGGCAATGATCGCACGCGCCCCGGGCCTCGGAGACGGATTCGTTCGCGGGCTCTCGTACGCTGCCCCCATGGCAGACGTACACAACCCCTCCCCCGAATACGTCGCGTTCTGGCGCGAGAGCCACCTGTCCACGCTGACGACCCCCCGCCCGGACGGCACGCCGCACGTGGTGCCGGTCTGTGTGACGTACGACCCGGAGGCCGGGGTGGCACGGGTGATCACCGACGGAGGCAGCCGCAAGGTCGCCCACATCCGCGCGGCGGGCCCCGGCGGGGCCCGCGTGGCGGTCTGTCAGATCGACCGGGCCCGCTGGGCGACCCTGGAGGGCCGCGCGGTCATCCGCACCGAGCCGGAGACCGTCAAGGACGCGGAGGCCCGCCACGAGGAGCGCTACGGCCGTCCGCCGCGGATCAACCCGACCCGGGTCGTCATCGAGATCACCCTCGACCGGGCGCTCGGCAAGGCCTGACCGCGCACAGAGCCGCGGAGACAGCACAACGGCGCCACCGTGTTCAGGTCACGGTGGCGCCGCTGTGTGGGGGAAGCGCCTGGAGCGACAGGTGACGACGGGGGAATCGCTCAGGCGCTGCGGGGGGTGGCGGAAAGGGGTTCTGCGTCGAACAGCTCGTGGTCGCGCTGATCGAGATTGACGAAGATCATGCCGTACCTGACGGCACAGCGAACCGGCTGCGGGGCGCCGCGGGGCCGGCGGAGGCAGCGATAGGCGCGGACGTCCTCGTCCTCTTCCATCACCACGACGATCGGCTCTCCGAACAGGGTGACCATCAACGAGTCGCCACGGCGGGGGAGTGCCGTGAGCAGATCGATGAAATGCCACCCTGAGCGATAGGCGGTTGCCATCTCGCGCCGGAAGGTGCGGTCGTCCGGCGGGGTGGTCATGCGACCGTACGGGCCGGAGCGACCCAGCCGATGTCGCCTGGGGTCGCGGCGGGCGCGACCCAGCCGATGTCACCCGGGACCGTGGCGGGCGCGGCCCAGCCGATGTCACTGGGTGCTGCAGCCTGAACAGCCTTCTGCTCGCCGCTGCCGCCCATGACGCCGACGCCCGTCAGCCCGAGTCCAAGGGCCGCGACGAACGAGGCGGCAAGCGCCGAGCGAAGCATTCGCTTGTACATAGTCGGCTTCGTCCTCACTTGTGGATTCTTCTCCCCCGCACCTAAGACGATGTCCCACCTGGGCACGCGAACACCACCGGGTCGATGCATCATGTTCCTGAATGTTCAGGAACCTGGGGGGTGGAGATATGACCACAAGCCACATAAAGACGACACATCCTCACGGGATCACCGAACTATGCGAAGCAGGGGGGCGTCTTTACGCCACCGCGCTCCGGTCCGGCCGCATCGCCCGATCCGAGCTGGCACCCGCTCCGTGCCTGATGGAATTCGCGTTGCTCCATCCCGACCCGGACGACCCGGGCTGGCTCCGGCCGGTACCGCCGTCAGCGGCGCTGGCCCAGCACCTGCACCCCATAGAACGCGAGATCCAGGAACGCCGACGGCATTCGGTGGAACTGACCGAGTCCTTCGAGCCTTTCATGGACATCAGCGCCCAGGGCCCACCGATGACGCACGCCATCACCGTGCTGGAGGGCGTCAACCGGATCAACGCCGCCCTCGACCTCGCGACCACGGAATGCCGGGCCGAGGTGCTCACCGTCCAGCCGGGCGGCGGACGGAACGAGGACCAGCTCAGCAAGTCCCTGGAGCGCGGGCTGTCCGTCGTCCACCGCGGGGTGCGCATCCGCACCCTCTACCAGCACACGGTGCGCCACAGCCCCAGCACCCTGGCCTACGCCGAGCGCATCGCCAACGACAACGTGGAGATCCGGACGCTCGAGGAACTCATAGAGCGCCTGATCGTCTTCGACCGCACGGTCGCCTTCATCCCCGCCCAGGACGACCGCCAAGTCGCTCTCGAACTGCGCCACCCCGGCCTCGTCGAATATCTGGTGAAGGTCTTCGAGCAACTCTGGACCCGTGCGGCGCCGCTCCTCGAAGAGGTCAAATACGACCCGATGCCGCAGGGAATCAGTGGCGTTCAGCGTTCCATCGCCCAGCTGCTCGTCGAGGGACACGTCGACGATTCCATCGCCCGCCGACTCGGCATGAACGTCCGGACCTGCCGTGCACACGTGGCCAAACTCTCCGCCGCTCTGGGAAGCAGCAGTCGCGCCCAACTCGGCTATCTGATCGCCCGTTCGGGAATCCTGGACCAGAGCTCCTGACCCTTGCAGCCCCCTCTCGCACCGGGGCACGGCCGCGCCAGGGTGAGAGGGCGGCCCGTGCCCCGGAACCATCGAGGAAGTGCCCCGACTCCCCCATGCACCGAGCCTTTCGCGCCCTTTAGGCTTTGACCACCGTCATCTTGTTGCACTGCAAAAAAATGGGGGGTTCAAAATGCATACGGAGGGGGCGAAACGGGCCCATGCGCACGGGAACAGAGAATTGTGCCCGCCCGCGGTCCAGCTCTACGAGACGGCGCTCCGCAACGGCCGCATCGCCCGCGCCGAGACCCTGTCGGCCCCCTGCCTCATCGAGATGGCCCTCCTCCACCCCGACCCGCTCGACGACACCTGGATGCGCCCCGTGCCCCCCTCCGCGGCGCTGGCGCACCTGCTGGGGCCCATCACCCGCGAGATCGACGAGCGCATCCGGCTCACCGCCGCGCTGAGCAGTTCACTCGCCCCTCTGGCGGCGGTGGCCAGCGACGACCCGAACCTCGCCATCACCGTCCTCGAAGGCCGCGGCCTCATCATCGACTCCCTGCGGAACGCCTCCGCCACCGCACGGGAGGAAGTGCTCACCGCGCAGCCGGGGGGCAACCGCATGGTCGACAACCTCCAGCAGGGCCTGGACAACGCGCGGGCCGTCATCGCGGCCGGCGGCCGTTTGCGCCACCTCTACCAGCACCCTGTGCGCTACAGCCCGGGGTTCGCCTCGTACCTGGCCCAGCTGCCGCCCGGCCATCTCGAAGTCCGCACCATGGAGCAGACGATCGAGCGGCTGATCATCTTCGACCGGACCGTCGCCTACGTCCCCGCCACTCCCGATCGCACCGTGGCCCTGGAGATCCGCCATCCCGCGCTCGTCCGCTACCTGGTCCAGGTCTACGAAGTCCTGTGGGCCCAGGCCACCCCGTACAAGCAGCAGCTCCCCACGACCGGCGCCGACGCCCCCGTCACGGCCGTCCAGCTCAGCATCGCCCGCCTCCTCGTCGAGGGCCACGTCGACGACGTCGTCGCCCGCAAGATGGGCATCAGCGTCCGCACCTGCCGAGCCCACATCGCCAAACTCACCCAGACCCTCGGCGCCACCAGCCGCACCCACCTCGGCGCACTCCTCGTCCGGTCGGGCATGACCGAAACAGACGCGCCCGACTCCTGACAGCCACTCCACCGAAGGAGGGGCGGGCGACCGGTCCTGATGGTGCACTGCAGCAAGTTGAGGGTGGTCGCCCCGTCGCCCGCACGGCATCGTGGGTGGCCGGGCCGGACCGGCCCGTCGTCCGCAGAGGGGAACCGTGATCCAGGCCGTCCTGGCAACCGACGATGCGACGTTCCACGGGATGATCCGGGCGACGCTGCGGGCGACCGGCCAGGTAGCCGTCGCGCCCTGGCACTCCCCGGACCTCCTGCTGCCCTGCGTCGCCGCTCACCGGCCGGACGTGATCCTGCTGGACGCCCGCTCGGGGCGGGCCGAACCGCTGCGCAACCAGCTGTACGTGCTCCGGGAGTCGGCCCTCCACCGGGCGTTCGCCGTCTTCGCCGGGGCGACGGGGCGGCAACTCGTGCGCGCCGTCGCGCTCGTGGCCGGGACGGTCCGGGCATCGCTCCCCTCCCCCGCGTCCTGCGAGAATCCCGTACGTCAGTCCTGACCGACCTGGCGAACACGCTCCGCACGACAGAAGGACCACGAAGCCCAGATGACCGACACCACCCCCCTTCCCACTCCCGTCGAGGACGACCACCACGGGGACATCCTGGTCGAACTCACCGGTGAGCACGGCGAGATGATCGTCGTGAGCGGCGAGCGGATACCCCGCGTCGTCCTCACCCGCGCCCCCGGCGCGACGGTCGACGACCACATCCCCATCGGCACGCGCGACCGCCGGCACCTCACCCTCACCGTGGACGGCCAAGAGGCGACGATCGCGCCCGGCAAGGGGAAGCTCCGCCGCCGCTCCTACCGGGTCGACGTCCGCCACGCGGGTACGTCCTACCGGCTCGTGCCCGACTCGATCCCGAGCAGCCGGCTGATCCGCAACGGCAAGCGCATCGGGGACTTCTCCTCGGCCGGAGACCGGCGGGTGCTCGCCGAGTGGCGGGACGGGGCCGTCGTCGAGCCGGCCGACGCGGCGATCGGCTACGCCCTGGCCGCCGCGTTCGGCACCGGCGGACAGCCCATGTGGATGATGGCGATCGAGACGCTCAGCGAGTTCCTGCCGTAGGACCCACCCATGGGGCCCACTCATGGGGCCCACTCATGCCCAGGACACGCGAAAGGGGCCGGGAGAGCGTTCAACCGCCACTCTCCCGGCCCCTGCCCCTTCGCGCGAAAGGCGCTACTCCGTCGGCCGCTTCGGCTTCGGCCGCCAGACCACCAACGCGCTGGTCTGCTGCACGTCCTGGTACGGCACCAGGTCCCGCCGGTACGAGGCGTGGACCTGGGCCTCACGCTGCTGCATGGCGACCGCCGCGCCGTCCACCGCCGCCGAGAGCTCGGCGACGCGCTGCTGGAGCGCGGTCACCTGGTTCTCCAGCTCGATGATCCGCTTGATGCCCGCGAGGTTGATCCCCTCGTCCTGCGACAGCTGCTGCACGGTGCGCAGCAGCTCGATGTCGCGGGCCGAGTAGCGCCGGCCGCGCCCGGCCGTACGGTCCGGGGAGACCAGGCCGAGACGGTCGTACTGGCGCAGCGTCTGCGGGTGCAGGCCCGAGAGCTGGGCCGCGATCGAGATCACGTACACCGGGGTCTCGTCGGTCAGCTGGTACGGATTGCGTCGACGGCCGTCCATCTCAAGCTCCCTTCGCAGCCTGGAACAGTTCCGCCCGCGGGTCCTCGTCCGCGGTCGCCTTCCGGTAGGCCTCCAGGGCGTCCCTGGCCTCCTGGCCCAGGTCCCTGGGGACCGCGACCTCCACGGTGACCAGCAGGTCGCCGCGGGTGCCGTCCTTGCGCACCGCGCCCTTGCCCCGGGCGCGCATCGTACGCCCGTTGGGGGTGCCGGCGGGGAGCTTCAGGGTGACCGGGGGGCCGCCGAGCGTGGGGACCTTGATGTCGCCGCCGAGCGTCGCCTCGGGATACGTGACGGGCACGGTGACCGTGAGGTTGTCGCCCTTGCGGCCGAAGACCGGGTGGGCGTCGACGTGGACGATGACGTACAGATCGCCGGCCGGACCGCCGCGCTCGCCCGCACCGCCCTTGCCGCGCAGCCGGATCCGCTGGCCGTCGGAGACGCCCGCCGGGATCCGCACCTGCATGGTGCGCGCCGACTTCGCCCGGCCGCTGCCCTTGCAGATGTCGCAGGGGTCCTGGGCGATGAGGCCCCGGCCCTTGCAGTCCACACAGGGGTCGGTGAGCGAGAAGCCGCCGCCGCTGCCGCGCGAGACCTGGCCGGTGCCGACACAGGTCGGGCAGACCCGGGGGGTGCCGTTCTTGTCGCCGGTGCCGGAACACGCCTTGCAGGGCGCCTGGCTGGACATCCGCAGCGGGACCGTGGCCCCGTCGACCGCCTCGGTGAAGCTGAGCGTCACCTCGGACTCGATGTCCTGGCCGCGCTTGGGCTGGACCCGGGTGCCGGTGCCGCCGCGGTTGAACAGCCCGCCGAAGACGTCGCCGAGACCGCCCCCGCCGCCGAAGCCGCCGCCCGCACCGCCCTGTCCGCCGCCCGGGGCGCCCCCGCCGAAGAGGTCGCCCAGGTCGAAGTTGAAGTTGCCGCCCGCACCGCCGGGACCGGCCCGGAAGCCGCCGTTGCCGAAGAGGGCGCGCGCCTCGTCGTACTCCTTGCGCTTCTTGGGGTCACCGAGGACGTCGTTCGCCTCGGAGATCTCCTTGAAGCGCTCCTCCGCCTTGGCGTCGTTCTTGTTGGCGTCCGGGTGGAACTCGCGGGCGAGCTTCCGGTACGCCTTCTTGACCTCGGCGTCGGTGGCGTCCTTGGGGACGCCGAGGACCTTGTAGTAGTCCTTCTCGACGAAGTCCTTCGTGCTCATCGACGTCCCTCCTTCCGGACGATCGGCCGAGGGGGCCGCCCCGGGGGCGGCCGCCCGGGCCGGGGGGGGGGGGGGGGGGCGCGGGGCACATGCACGCACACCGACCCCAGCGCGGCGCGCGGGGGCGGGCCGGCAGGGTGGGGGACCACGAGGACACCGGC
>NZ_JAFEUF010000009.1:22450-54960 GCF_016901035.1 Streptomyces durocortorensis | reverse complement strand
CCCTCTTCTTCTTCCCCCTCTCCCCCCCCCCCCCCCCCCCCCCCCCCCCCCCCCCCCCCCCCCCCCCGCGCGGCGGGGGGGGCCCGGGCCCCCCCCCCCCCCCCGGGCCGGTCGGTGTGCACCGCGGTGATCAGACGGGTCGACGTCAGACCTCCTCGGTGCCACCGCTCTCCTCGTCGTCTGCCTTCTTCTCTTCCTTCGCCGCGGCGGGCGTGGCGCCCGGCTGCGGCTCGGCGACGGCCACCCGCGCGGGGCGGATGGTGCGCTCGCCGATGCGATACCCCGGCTGAAGGATCGCCACGCAGGTCGTCTCGGTGACGTCCGGCGCGTAGCTGTGCATCAGGGCCTCGTGGATCGTCGGGTCGAAGGGCTCGCCCTCCTTGCCGAACTGCTGGAGGCCCAGCTTCGCGACGGTGGTCTCCAGCGATTCGGCCACGGACTTGAAGCCGCCGACCAGCTCGCCGTGTTCCCGGGCGCGGCCGACGTCGTCGAGCACGGGCAGCAGCTCGGACAGGAGGTTCGCGACGGCGATCTCCTTGACCGTGACCCGGTCCCGCTCGACGCGGCGACGGTAGTTCTGGTACTCGGCCTGGAGCCGCTGGAGGTCCGCGGTGCGCTCGCCGAGCGCGGTGCGTACCTGGTCCAGCTGTGCGGTCAGACCGACGGTCGGGTCGAGGTCCCCGGCCGGGGCCGCCTCCTCCTCCTCGGAGGAGTCGGCAGCCTTCGGCTCGGCGTCATCAGGGGTGGCGCCGGAGGGGACGTCGGGCTTCTCCTCGAAGCCCGGAGTCTCCTCGGTCACGCCGCACCGCCCTTGGTGTCCTTCTCGTCGTCCACGATCTCGGCGTCGACGACATCGTCATCGGCCTTGGCCTGACCGTCGCCCGGGGCCTCGGCGCCCGGGGTCGCACCCTCGGCCTGGGCGTTGGCGTACATCGCCTGGCCCAGCTTCTGGGAGACGGCCGCGACCTTCTCGGTGGCCGTACGGATCTCGGCGGAGTCCTCGCCCTTGAGCTTCTCCTTCAGCTCCTCGACCGCGGTCTCCACCTCCGTCTTGACGTCGCCGGGGACCTTGTCCTCGTTGTCCTTGAGGAACTTCTCCGTCTGGTAGACGAGCTGCTCGCCCTGGTTGCGCGACTCGGCGGCCTCGCGGCGGGCGTGGTCCTCCTCCGCGTACTTCTCGGCCTCTTCGCGCATCCGGTTGACCTCGTCCTTCGGCAGCGAGGAGCCGCCGGTGACGGTCATCTTCTGCTCCTTGCCGGTGCCGAGGTCCTTGGCGGCGACGTGCATGATGCCGTTGGCGTCGATGTCGAAGGCGACCTCGATCTGCGGGACACCGCGCGGGGCCGGCGGCAGACCGGTCAGCTCGAACATCCCGAGCTTCTTGTTGTACGCCGCGATCTCGCGCTCGCCCTGGTAGACCTGGATCTGCACGGACGGCTGGTTGTCCTCGGCCGTCGTGAAGATCTCGGAGCGCTTGGTCGGGATCGTGGTGTTGCGCTCGATGAGCTTGGTCATGATCCCTCCCTTGGTCTCGATGCCGAGGGACAGCGGGGTGACGTCGAGGAGCAGGACGTCCTTGACCTCGCCCTTGAGGACACCGGCCTGGAGCGAGGCGCCGATGGCGACGACCTCGTCCGGGTTCACACCCTTGTTGGCCTCCTGGCCGCCGGTCAGCTCCTTGACGAGCTCGGCGACGGCGGGCATACGGGTGGAACCACCGACGAGAACGACGTGGTCGATCTCGGAGAGCTGGATACCCGCGTCCTTGATGACGTTGTGGAACGGGGTCTTGCAGCGGTCCAGGAGGTCCGAGGTCAGCTGCTGGAACTGCGAGCGCGTGAGCTTCTCGTCCAGGTGCAGCGGGCCCTCGGCGGACGCCGTGATGTAGGGCAGGTTGATCGTGGTCTCGGTCGAGGACGAGAGCTCGATCTTCGCCTTCTCCGCGGCCTCGCGGAGACGCTGGAGAGCCATCTTGTCCTTGGACAGGTCCACGCCGTGCCCGTTGGCGAACTGCTTCACCAGGTAGTCGACGACGCGCTGGTCCCAGTCGTCACCACCGAGGTGGTTGTCACCGTTGGTGGCCTTCACCTCGACGACGCCGTCGCCGATCTCCAGGAGGGACACGTCGAAGGTGCCGCCACCGAGGTCGAAGACGAGGATCGTCTGGTCGTCCTTGTCGAGGCCGTACGCCAGGGCGGCGGCGGTCGGCTCGTTGACGATGCGCAGGACGTTGAGGCCCGCGATCTCACCGGCCTCCTTGGTCGCCTGACGCTCGGAGTCGTTGAAGTACGCCGGGACGGTGATGACCGCGTCGGTCACCTTCTCGCCCAGGTACGACTCGGCGTCGCGCTTCAGCTTCTGCAGGATGAAGGCGCTCATCTGCTGCGGGTTGAAGCTCTTGCCGTCCAGGTCGATCTTCCAGTCAGTGCCCATGTGGCGCTTGACTGAGCGGATGGTCCTGTCGACGTTGGTGACCGCCTGGCGCTTCGCGACCTCGCCGACGAGCACCTCGCCGTTCTTGGCGAAGGCGACGACGGACGGCGTGGTCCTGGCGCCTTCGGCGTTGGTGATGACGGTGGGCTCGCCGCCTTCGAGAACGCTGACGACGGAGTTAGTCGTGCCCAGGTCGATGCCGACCGCACGTGCCATTTCAATTCCTCCAACAACTGACTACTTGAGTGGATCTCACTCAAGAATGCATGACGCCGGCCCATGAGTCAACAGACCTGAGTCGAGCGCACTCAACTTAAGTGCTACCCGGCGCTTACGTGGACCTTATTCGCGCCGATCCGCGCACCACACCACCGCACCGGCGCACGCAACACCCCTCGCGCACCACCCGACCCACCGTCCCATCGTGGGATCGTTCTGTCACAAATTGCCGCGAGACGGCCACAACCGTCACCGACCGGCAGGTTTCAGCGTGGATCGTCACCCATGGTGTCCCATCGAACCTCGAACCCCCGGGCGGGCGCGATGCAGAACGCGAGGAAGCGGCACGTACGGCAGATGAGACGGGAGAACCGGTCGGCGGGAAGCGCCGGGCAGCCGCGCTCACCCGCGTACACGACCGTGTCCGGAACCGCGCGAGGCGACTTCCCCTCCCGCCCCGCCGCACACCTGGCGGGCCTCGCCGACCGGGCGCGACGACTCGCGGACCGCACCCTCCCCCGCACGGCGGCCGAGCGCACCGTGGACCTGGTGCTCGGCACCGCTCTGCTGGCCCTGACCTACCCCGCCGTCGCCGTGGCCGCCCTCACCCTGACCGCTCGGCGCACCCCGGGCGGCGCCTGGGACCGCCGGCCCCGGACCGGCCTGGGCGGCCGGGTCTTCGAGCTGCGCACCCTGCGCACGCGCCGCTTCCGCCTGGACGTACTCTCCCGGCTCCCCCACGTCGTCCGGGGCGACCTGTCCCTGGTCGGCCCCGTCCCCCTGGCCCCGGGCGACCCACGGGCCACCGGGCCCGGCGCCCGGCAGTGGCGGCAGGAACTGCGGGAAGGGCTGACCGGCCTGGCCCAGGTGCGCGCCCGCTCCGGCATGCCGTGGGACGACCCCGCCCTGCTGGACCAGCACTACGCAGAGCACCATGGAGTGGTACTCGACCTGGCGATCCTGGCGGAAGCCGTACGCAACCCCCTGCGGACGGCGCTCGGAAAGGCACGGTCAACCAAGGCACACCTGAGCGACGCAGATCACCGCCCGCCCGACTGCAGCGGGGTGGACTAAGTGGATAGTGTCAGCACAGACTAATTAAGTTACTGCTTAGTAGTAGCGGGCAGTATCACGTAACCAACTGGATCCCGCTCTCGCAGGCCCGAGGAGCCCCACTCATGCAACTCGCCGCGATCATCGTGTCGCTGGTGCTGACGGTTGTCGGCGTTGCGCTCGTCGCCCGAGCCGTCGCGCAGATCTACCGCTTCGTCCGTCTCGGACAGGCGGTACCGGCAGGCAGCCGCACCGACGACCCCAAGCAGCGGACGATCACCCTGATCAAGGAGTTCGTCGGCCACACCCGCATGAACCGCTGGGGAATCGTGGGCGTCGCCCACTGGTTCGTCGCGGTCGGCTTCCTGACCCTGGGCCTGACGATCGTCACGGCGTACGGCCAGCTGTTCAAGGCCGACTGGGTGCTCCCGTACATCGGCACCTTCCTGCCGTACGAGGTCTACATCGAGTTCATCGCGCTCGGCACGACCCTCGGCATCCTCGTCCTGATCGCGATCCGCCAGCTGAACCTGCCCTCGCGGGCCGGCCGCAAGTCGCGCTTCACGGGCTCGAAGATGGGCCAGGCGTACTTCGTCGAGGCGATCATCCTGATCATCGGCGCCGCGATCATGGTGCTCCGCGGCCTGGAGGGCGCGCTCCACCACGTCGACGGCTACGGTCCCGCGTACTTCGCCTCGTACCCCCTGGTCATGGCTTTCGACGGGCTGAGCACCGAGACGCTCCAGAACCTGGTCTACCTGTTCGCCATGATCAAGCTCGGTACGACGATGATCTGGGCGATCACCGTCGGGCTGAACACGAACATGGGTGTGGCCTGGCACCGCTTCCTCGGCTTCCCGAACATCTGGTTCAAGCGGAACGCCGACGGCGACGTCGCGCTCGGCGCGCTCCAGCCGATGACGACGGGCGGCAAGGAGATCGACTGGGAGGACCCGGCCGACGACGCGGTCTTCGGCGTCTCCCAGGTCGAGCAGTTCTCCTGGAAGGGCATCCTCGACTTCTCCACCTGCACCGAGTGCGGCCGCTGCCAGTCGCAGTGCCCCGCGTGGAACACGGGCAAGCCGCTCTCGCCGAAGCTCCTGATCATGTCGCTGCGCGACCACGCGCACGCCAAGGCCCCCTACCTGCTGGCCGGCGGCGGCAAGGACATGGAGGGCAACGAGAAGGCCACCGAGGAGCAGCTCAAGGACGTCCCCGCGGCCGCCCTCGCCGAGGCCGAGCGCCCGCTGATCGGCACCGCCGAGGAGAACGGCGTCATCGACCCGGACGTGCTCTGGTCCTGCACCACCTGCGGTGCGTGCGTGGAGCAGTGCCCGGTCGACATCGAGCACATCGACCACATCGTCGACATGCGCCGCTACCAGGTGATGATCGAGTCCGCGTTCCCGTCCGAGGCGGGCACGATGCTCAAGAACCTGGAGAAGAAGGGCAACCCCTGGGGCCTCGCCAAGAAGGCCCGCGTGGAGTGGACCAAGGAGGTCGACTTCGAGGTCCCGATCGTCGGCAAGGACGTCGAGGACCTCACCGAGGTCGACTACCTCTACTGGGTCGGCTGCGCCGGCGCCCTGGAGGACCGGGCCAAGAAGACCACCAAGGCCTTCGCCGAACTCCTGCACATGGCCGGGGTCAAGTTCGCGATCATGGGCGGCGACGAGAAGTGCACCGGTGACTCCGCCCGCCGCCTGGGCAACGAGCCGCTGTTCCAGCAGCTCGGCCAGGAGAACGTCGCGATGCTGAACATGGCGTACGGCGAGGACGACGAAGACGAGACGACGAAGAAGCCCAAGTCGTCGAAGAAGATCGTCGCGACCTGTCCGCACTGCTTCAACACGATCGCGAACGAGTACCCGCAGCTCGGCGGCGAGTACGAGGTCATCCACCACACCCAGCTGCTCCAGCACCTCATCGACGAGGGCAAGCTGATCCCGGTGACCCCGGTCGAGGGCCTGATCACGTACCACGACCCGTGCTACCTGGGCCGGCACAACAAGATCTACACCCCGCCGCGCGAGATCATCGCGAAGGTCCCGGGCCTGCGGAACGAGGAGATGCACCGCCACAAGGAGCGCGGCTTCTGCTGCGGCGCCGGCGGCGCCCGGATGTGGATGGAGGAGCGGATCGGCAAGCGCGTCAACAACGAGCGCGTCGACGAGGCCCTCGCCCTCAACCCGGACATCGTCTCCACGGCCTGCCCGTTCTGCCTCGTCATGCTGACCGACTCGGTCAACGGCAAGAAGAACGACGGCCAGGCCAAGGAGTCCATCCAGGTCGTGGACGTCTCGCAGCTCCTCCTGGAGTCCGTGAAGACGCCCGTCGACCCGACCGGTGAGCCGGAGCAGGTGGACGCACCGGAGCCGGAACCGGCAAAGTGACGTAACGCATCAGCGCGATGAGCGGCCGGACCTGCCTCGGGGGCAGGACCGGCCGCTTCTTCGTGCCCGGGACCTCGCTGTGGCCGGGAACGTGACGACCACCGCAGGGGAAGTGTGAACTCGGACATGTACGCGACGACGTATCTGGAGCATCATGTGCTCCCGGAACACCTCCCCGGCCCGGCGGCCGACGGGAACACCGGTTCACGAACGACAAACGAGGCCCCCCGTGCGTCCACGCACCCGCACCCGCACCGAGCACCCGCAGGCAGCGGTCCCCAGCAGGGTGACGGCCACCCTCGCCGCGGGCTGTACGGCCCTGCTGCTGGCGCTCACGGCCTGCGCGGGCCCGTCCCCCTCCTCCGCATCCGACGGCGGCAAGAACGGCGACACCCCGCCCCCGGCGCAGGCACGGACCCAGGCGGAGACGGCGCGCGCCCCCGTCCCCCGCGGCACCGGCAGCCGCGTCCCGTACGACTTCAACGGCGACGGCCACCGCGACCTGGTCGTCGACGACCTGGTGAAGGCCCCCGAGGACAGCCACGGCGACGACGCGGGCATCGGCATCGTGTACGGCTCCGACGACCGCGACCGCCCCCTGGACCCGGCCACCCGCCAGCTGCTGAGCGCCCGCGCGAACGCGGCGAAGTCCGGCGACACCCTCCCGGCCGCGTTCGACGCCGAGGCCGCCTGCGACCTGGACCGGGACGGCTTCACCGACCTGGTCGTCTCCACCGACCCCCCGTACAACGGCATCGGCGCCCCGCCCGTCCCCCTCCAGATCCTCTTCGGCTCCCCGCAGGGACTGACGGGCAAGGCGGTCACCGTACGCATCCCGCAGCAGGCCCGGTTCGGCAACGAATGGCCCGAGCAGCCGGTCTGCGGCGACTTCGACGGCGACAGGAAGGCCGACCTCGCGGTCACCGCCAGCGCCGGCCAGGTCACCTTCCTGCACGGCCCCTTCACCCGCACCGGGGCCCCGCGCAGCGCGGAACTGCTGCCCGACGGCGGCCCGTACCTCTACGCCCCCGAGCCCCGGACCGACGCTGACGGCGACGGTTACGACGACCTCGTCGCCGCCGCCCGCCCGCACGCCCCCGGCCAGGCGGGCAAGGGCACCCTGCTCCTGGGCTCCGCGAAGGGCCCGGCCGGTCCCGGCAGCGCGTACGCGTTCGCCGCGGAGGACCTCCCCACCGCACCGCTGAAGACGACGGGTAGCACCCGCACCGCCCTCCTGAACCACGGCGACTACGACGGCGACAAGAAGCCGGACACGGTGGTGCGGACGTACCGGGGCGAGCGGCAGGACCTGATCGCGCTCTACCCGGCGGGTAACACGAAGGAGCCCCTCGTCACCTTCTCCACGGCGCTGTTCCTCCCCTGAACTCCCCCTCCGGGGGCCCGGGGTGCGGCCCCTAGGGGATGTCACAGCTCGGCCGCAATGGCGCCCGGGTCCCCCCGGCCCCCCCCCCCCGCCGCCGGGGACCAGGTACGTTCGACGGGTGGCTGGATTCAGGATCGGACGCGGCCGGGACAACCGCACCCCGCAACAACCGCAGCAGCAGCGGCAGCAGCCGTACGGAGGGCAGGCACCACAGCCGCCGTACGGTGCTCAGCCGTGGCCGACGGCAGGAGGCCCCGGCAACGGCGCGGCACCACCGCCGTACGGACCGCCGCAGGGCGCCCCGTACAACGCGGGCGGCTACCAGGGCCAGGGCGGACACGGCGGGCACGGGCACGGACAGGGCGGCCATCACGGCCACGGAGGCGGCGGCCACGGGGGCCACGGCGAACCGGAGTATTTCGGCGACCCGTACGCGGACCCCGCGCCCCACGACCCGTACGCCAACAACCCGGGCCACACGCAGGCCTTCCGCGTCGACGAGGACCCGTACGGCGACGGCAACACCTACCGCGCCGGCAACGCCCCCGCCCAGCCGACAGGCCCGCGCCTGCGCTGGAAGGAGCTGCTGAGCGGCATCGTGATGCGGCCGGGTCCGACGTTCTGGCAGATGCGGGACTACCCGGTCTGGGGCCCGGCGCTGGTCGTCACGTTCCTCTACGGCCTGCTCGCGCTCTTCGGCTTCGACCAGGCGCGCGAAGAAGCGATCAACGCGACGATCTCGACGGCCATCCCGTACGTCCTGTTCACCGGCGTCGGCTTCGTCATCGGCGGCCTGGTCCTCGGCGCGGTGACCCACACCCTGGCCCGCCAGCTCGGCGGCACGGGCTCGTGGCAGCCGACGGTGGGCCTGTCGATGCTGATCATGTCGATGACGGACGCCCCGCGCCTGCTCTTCGCCCTCTTCCTGGGCGGCGAGAACTCCCTGGTCCAGATCGTGGGCTGGCTGACCTGGCTGGCGGCGGGCGCGCTGTTCACGTCGATGGTGAGCAAGTCGCACGACCTGCCGTGGCCGAAGGCGCTGGGAGCGTCGGCGATCCAGCTGATCGCGCTGCTGTCGATCATCAAGCTGGGCACGATCTGAGCGAGTGACGCGCAAGAAGGCCCCCGAACGCGGAAGCGTTCGGGGGCCTTCTGCACAGGTCTTGCCTCGACAGGCCCTACGCGTCGAGAACCTGCCCGTCCCGCCGCACGACGGGCTTCTCCACACTCCACGGGAAGTTGATCCACTGATCGGTCTTCTTCCACACGTACTCGCACTTCACGAGGGAGTGCGACTTCTCGTAGATGACGGCGCTGCGCACTTCGGCGACATGGTCGACGCAGAAGTCATGGACGAGCTTGAGCGTCTTACCGGTGTCGGCGACGTCGTCGGCGATCAGGACCTTCTTGTCGGAGAAGTCGATCGCGTTGGGGACGGGCGCCAGCATGACGGGCATCTCCAGGGTGGTCCCGACCCCGGTATAGAACTCCACATTCACGAGGTGGATGTTCTTGCAGTCAAGGGCGTAGGCAAGCCCGCCCGCGACGAAGACCCCACCCCGCGCGATGCTCAGCACGACATCGGGCTCGTACCCGTCGTCGGCGACGGCCTGCGCCAGCTCGCGCACAGCGCGCCCGAAGCCCTCGTAGGTAAGGTTTTCCCGCACGTCACTAGCCACGATTGATCACACCTGAGTCCGATGGAAGTTCTGGAACGACCGTGAGGCCGTGGGCCCCCGCTGCCCCTGGTACCGCGACTCGTACCGCTCGGAGCCGTACGGGAACTCGGAGGACGAGGTCAGCCTGAACAGGCACAGCTGCCCGATCTTCATCCCCGGCCAGAGCTTTATGGGCAGCGTGGCGAGGTTCGACAGCTCCAGGGTCACGTGCCCGGAGAACCCGGGGTCGATGAACCCGGCCGTCGAGTGCGTCACCAGACCGAGACGCCCGAGCGAACTCTTGCCCTCCAGCCGCGAGGCCAGATCGTCGGGGAGCGAGATCACCTCGTACGTGGACGCCAGCACGAACTCCCCCGGGTGGAGGATGAAGGCCTCGTCCCCCTCCGGCTCGACGGTCCGCGTCAGATCAGGCTGCTCGACCGCCGGATCGATGTGCGGGTACCGGTGGTTCTCGAACACCCGGAAGTAGCGGTCCAGCCGCACGTCGATGCTCGACGGCTGCACCATCGAAGGGTCGTACGGATCAATACGGACTCGCCCGGCGTCGATCTCGGCCCGGATGTCCTTGTCTGAGAGAAGCACGTCCCGAGGATACGCAGAACGCGCGAGCCCGCCCCAACCGGACCACCCGCGCGCCTGCCGAACACCTTCCGCCGACTGCCTACTACCGCCTAATACCGCTCTGCCACAACCGCCCTGCTCTGCCGATCCACCGCTCTACGTACAGGTCTACCGCTTCTCGAACGCCACCGGCACGGCCTGCCGCAACCGGGCACACCGGGGACACCGGATCAACCGCCCGGGCCCGATCCGGTCGGCCCCGAGCTGCTGCATCGGAAACGACGAGGTAGCGAAAACATGCCCTTCGGCACAGCGGACGACGGTGCGCTCCATCGACTCCATCAAGTCCCTTCCCCAACCACATATGGACGAGAAAGCCACATTAGGGGATGAACAGGACGCCACTCCACGCGGCACTCCGACCACCCACGCTACGCCCCCAACTCCCGCGCATCACACCCCCGTCCACCCTCCACTTCCCCCCGGGGCACACGACACGAAGGCCCCGCGGCGCATCCGCCGGGGGCCTGACATGGGGTAGAGTGTGCAACGATGCAGCGCCGGTGATCGGCATGCTTCGCGGGTGTAGTTTAATGGTAGAACATGAGCTTCCCAAGCTCAGAGCGCGAGTTCGATTCTCGTCACCCGCTCCACAACTAAGGCCCAGGTCATTGACCTGGGCCTTGTTTGTTGCCTGGACCACTTCAGGCGTCGCGCACCAGATCCGCACCAGAAGGCCTGTTCTTGGCCTTCGCACGGGCGGCGCGCACGAGGTCGTCCAAGCCGTCGGCTACCTCCTGCTGCCGCTCTCAAGGTAGGAGTGCTGGCAAATCATCGCGGCCTGCTCCGAGGACTGCCCGGCCCGGACCATCACATCCTGGATGCATCACGCCCTGGAGGGCCGACCCCCCGGACAGAGTGAGCGAGACGGGCATGCAGTCAGTCTGCGGCCGGTCCGGGGCCGTAGTCCGCCTTGAATCCGCCCACATCGTCCGCGAGGTGGGCCAGCCAGCCGCTCGGAGAGTACGGCTCGGGCAGGTCGACCTCCATGCCCAGCTCCGCCACCGCAAGGGCATAGTCGGATTCTTCGAGACCGAGGACGAGCAGTTCGTGCACCTCACCCATGAGGCGCGCAACCAGCTGCGGATCCGTGGTGGCGGTGTAGTCGCGTACGGCCGCGTCGTGGTCCGGGAACTCGTCCGGCATGTCTTGCGAGAACCAGCCTCCGAAAAGCTGGCCGAGCTCGGGGAAGCGGGCGTGCCACTCCCAGTGGGTACGGGGGGTGGACAGGGGCGGGACTTCGCCCTGCTCAATGGACCGCTTCAGGTGATCCGCGATCACGACCAGCCAGTCCTGGATTGCCGAATCGGGCAGGCCGACATCCGGCACAGGGTAAAACTCACCGAGCCTCAGGCGCAGCCGGCCCGGCGGGTTACGCGCGTACTCGCGGATCTGCTGTTCGGCCGCGGCCAGGGCCCAGGGGCGGGTGTGCCAGGTGTGGCGGAGGTAGGCCTGGAGGGCCTCGCTCGGCTTGTCCGGCTCGTCATCGGCCAGCATGCCTGAGTACGCGCTGATCACCTGGTCCAACTCGCCATAGCGGCGATCGAACTCGAGCGGCTTCATGGACACGGCACTGGACCTCTACAGGTAGATCGGGACGGTGGTCAGCACGACGAAACCGTGCGGGCTGTTCGGATCACGCTTGAGCACGACACGCGCGGCGCGGACGTCGACGGGATCGCGGCCGGCGAGCATCATCGCCTGCAGCAGCACGCGGCCGACGGGCACCTCGCGAGAGGGCCAGGCGCCCTCGATGGTCAGGCGAGCGCGGGTGCTCTGGGCGAGCCAGCGGTGGATCTTCTGTTCGTTGCCGGTCACCACCTGCTGGGTGGCCCAATAGGCGGTTTCTCGGTCCGGATAGGTAGCCGAACGGGTCCGTACGGTCATGTTGTCCACTTCAGCTTGCGTCGAACGACCAGATGAGGCCGACTTCATCGCTGGACACCGCGAGAAGCCCGAAGTCCCAGACATACTGGCTCAAAGGCCAGCTAGTGGAAACGTACTCATAGAAGTCAGGATTCTCACCGCCATGGGTGGTATTTGTGAAGAAGGTCGAGCCTTCAGGAAAGCGTGAAAGGATCGCCGCCGCGTGGCGTTCCATCCCGGCTCTGCGCTCGGCGAAACCTTGTTGCCGCGGCACGTTCATCGCGTTGGTCGCCAGCATGACAAGAAGGCGCACCACCGAACGGCGTGGAACCTCGAACAGTCCGCTCCGCCACTCCGCAGCACCCTCCTCGTCGACCGGCGGCACACGGAAAGGAAAAGCGGGGTCCTCCAGCAACTCCGGCTCCCCCACCTCCGGGTCCTTGCCTCGCCACCCCCGAGGGTCTGCCACCTCCCTGCGCATGATCGCGCCTACATCGGGTAGCCAGTTTTCCCCGGTCCGCGGACCAACAGCGATGAATGAGTACCGACGGTACATCTCTACCGCCGCCGACCACATATCGGCGTCCAGATCTGCCGACGGCCCGCACGTCAGTTCGCGTTCAGGTTCGCTGCACATTCGGGGCCTCTCACTGGGGCATCGAGCTGAAGACGATGTAGGGCGGGTTCAAGTCCGGTTTATACAGAAGACGCATCACGACTCCTTCAGTGTCTCTTACCTCCGAAGGCTTGTTGTCACCGCCCACGATCGTACCTCTGCCGGTGACGGCATTGCCGACTAGAGGCCCTTCAAGGGGAATGAACGGTGTTCGGATCTCTTTTGTCGGCTTCGGCGGATCCCCGTTGAGCCAATCATCAATCTCAGCAGTATTGTCGCGGAGACAGTACTGCGTGTATCGCTGAGCGGACTCGATGTCGGCATAGGTGGAGGCGCCGGGAATATTGTAATCACCGGTCTCCTTCTTCTGCTCGTCTCGAAGCCGCTGAAACAACTGTTCATCGGTCTTCCCCACGTGTTTGTCGAGAGCATGCGCTCCGCCCACGCCTTCCATCGCCGCGAGGTCCACCGAGTACTTGTGGGGGAACTGGCTCTCCGGCAGCTGCCAGCTGTGCTCCTTCTTGAACTCGTTCAACGAGCGAGCACCGAACCCCTGCGCCCGAGCCCGTTCCGCCTGGAACGTGGGCACGCTCTTGAGCGCCTCGTCGAGCTCGAACTCAAGCATGGCCAGCTTGCCCGCGGCGTCACTGAACGCCTCGTGATAGGCCCCGACCGCCGCGTCCATGGAAGCCTTGTCCATATGGGACCGGAAGGTCAGAACAACTTCCGCAAACACGAGACCGGCCGCGAGCCTGGTGAGTTTGGAGAGATCAAGATCCGAGGTGAGGCTATCGACCGTCTTGTCCGCAGCTTCCTTGGCCAGGCGCGTAGTGGTTTCCGTCGTCTTCTGACCCATGTCGGCCAGGTCGTCGAAAAGCTCCTGAATAACGTCCGCACTCTTTGAGAGGACTTCAATGATGGGCTGCCTGGTAGCGGGATCCACCTTCCCGTTGGTCTTCCAGTTCCGGGTCCCCTTCTTGGCGGTCACCTCGGCCCGCTGGTCGCGGGCCTTGCCCCAGGCCGTGGTCCCCCAGATCGTCTGGCAGAAGGCTCTCATCGCGGCCTGCCACTCGCCGTTGCCCGTGGGGTCGGTGACGTAGGAGATCGCGTCCGTGAAGTCGTCAGCCGCCTTCTTCGCGTTCTTGGAGACTTCCCGCCAAGCTCTGGCGATGTCGCGGAACTCTTCTTCCTTGACACCCGGCGTCTTCTCATGGATACGGCCGAGCCTCAGCCCTTCATCGACCACAGGCTTCATGATAAACATGAGAAAATCCGGGACCTCTCCGAGGATTCCGGAGATCGCCCACGAGTCGTGATCCTCGCCTTCCCCACGCCACGTAAGGTCGTTCGGCGGACCATACTTGGGTGCGGTAGCAATTACCGCTGGAGGTTGCTTCTCCTCCGGCGGCTCCCCCTTGCCCTTCCTTGCCGCCCAGTCTGCCAGCGCGTAGTTGTTCGCGGTCTGCGTGAAGCCCACTGCGACACCACCCACCGACACAACGCTCTTCGCCCACAGCTCCAGGAACTTCCGCGCCACGATGCCGTACCGGTCGGCGAAGGAGTCCGCTCCCCAGCCCGTGCCGGCCGACTGACTGTATTTGTCCAGCGTCTCCATCAGTTGCTTCGCCCGCTTGTCATAGGCGAACTGGGCATCGCGTACCACGAGCGAGGTGAAGTAGAGGTGCTGAGGCTGCACATCAAAGCGGCCCACACCTCGGTTGGGCGGAGCGGTCCTGGCTTGGTCCCGTTCTCGCTGCCTCTGCTTGTCAGAGGGCAAGTCAGCCATCAGGCAGCGCCCCAGCCCCGCAGAACCGCCCTGTGTGCCGCCGCGTAGTTGATCTCCCCGTTGACCACCACATCGTGCAGCCACGCCTGGGCCGCTTGAAGGTCTGCGGCAGAGCGGTCCCACTCGTCCAACTTATCGATGAACATTTCGCGGGCTTCGCCCTCCCAGGTCAGGACCACCTTCTCGGCGCGGCGGTAGAGCAGGTCCAACTGTTCGTTGAGCCGCTTAAGAATGTCCTCGAGATCCCCGGAAAGGTCCTGCAGTGTCGCGAAGTCGACGGCTATGTCGTCGTCCGCCATTCTTCCCCCGTTCAGAATCGGCCAGTCGGCGCGTAAGTTCTCAGAGATCGGAAAGGCCGCTGCGCGGGGCGTCGGGCACTTCGGTGTTGGGCGTCGACAGCGCGTCCACTTCCCGCTTCACATCCGTCTCCATCTGGACCTTCCGGAACTGTGCCAGCAGGTCCAGCTCCTGCTCCGTGAAGCCGTCGCGGCCCAACCTCACAGCCTGTTCAAGGGCCTGCATGACCATGCGGATACGTACGGCATCCTCGGCCGCACCTCGATGGAGGTCCCGATAGGCACGGGCGGCAGGCCCCCGCCAACCCGCCTCGATACGATCGACGACCGCATCCATACGCCTGACCTGCTTATCCAGGTAGTTCTGCATACCGTCGAGGTCATCGGCAAGGTCCGTCAGCCGGCCTGAATTCACCCGAAGACTTGGCTGTTCGCCTGCGCCGCTCATCGCATCCCCCGGTCTGCGTCGCTTGACGTCGTTCCAGAACAGCCTACTTGGCTATCCCGTGCCCTCTGAGCTCCTTTCGGCTCAAACGCCGACGGCGGCAGCACGGTCCACGACGAGGCGTTCGCTGCCCCGACCCGAGAGCCAGCCGAAAGGGACTCTCTCAGCCCAAACCGGCCACCCTGGTCACTCACGACAGCGAGGAACGCGCCGAGGCCCGCCCGCAGATCTACGGCACCACCGGTTCATCCAAGGGCGCGGACGCCGCGTGAGCGAGCGCATCGAGGCCGTCGTACTGGACTCAGAAGGGCTTTCCGCCTGGATCGCGCAGGACCGGAAGCTCCTCGCAATGCTGCAGGCCTTCCACGACATGGGGGCTTACATGGTGATGGGGGCGAACACCATCGTGGAAGTCAGCCCCCCCCAACATCCCCCGCCTGAACTGGGCCCTGCACCGTATCAAGGCAGAACCGGTCACCACACAGACGACCAAACCGGCAACTCAGCGCCTCGAAGACGCCGGGCTGCACAGTCACAAATGCGCCATCGACACCACTGTCGCCGAGGTCTCCCTGCTCCAGCCGAAACCCGTCGTTCTCCTGACATCCGATAGCGACGACATGACCAAGCTCTGCGGCCACCAGGCCGCCCCGGAACGCGCACCCTGGCAGGCTCCCGATCTCACTGCCAGCCTCGTGCCCCATCCGTGCCCAGCAGAGTGGACAACAGCGGTCAGGTGCGGTTCCCAGAGCCCGTAGCCATCCACCCCACCCAACGGGAAGGCGCAGGTCAGAGCCTCTTTAACAGCCCAAGAACCGTTGATTCCCAAGCTCAGAGCGCGAGTTCGATTCTCGTCACCCGCTCCACGACTAAGGCCCAGGTCATCGACCCGGGCCTTGTTTGTTGTCTGGACCTGTCTAGCTGCTCCTCCCTGGCCGGAGCTGGGAGAGGGCATGCGCGACCGACACGTCATACCGGTCCTTGTCCCGCTCCCAGTAAGCGAGCACGCGAGCCGTGGCCTCGGCCATGTCGGTGGGTAGGCCAGCCGCGCCAAGCGTATCGGCGACCTCTTCCATCTCGGGCGCCCAGCGCCAGGCTCGGGCCGCCACGCTCGGCACGTGCTCGGGGTCGGAGAGGATCGCGGAGAACATGATCTCGGCTTCGGCTGTGAGCTGATCACCGACTCCATGGGCGCCGGCGAGCGCGTGAGCGACGCCGGCAAGGGTACGAGCGGCCTTCTGATAGCTGGCGAAGGCCATCTTCAGAGCGGAAGCGGAACCGGCCGTGTCACCGACCCGGCACACATGCAGAGCAGAGTCCGTGAACAGCGACGCCACCAGGTCGACGGCAGAGTCGGCCCCTGCGAGATAGAGCCGCGCCGTACGCCCCTCGCCTGGCGGCTGGCCGAAGACGGAACCGTCGACGACAGCGGATCCTGGACGGACCTCCCCGGCAATGCGCCGTACGCGCTGAGGACTGATGGCGTTGACATCGACGTACACCCCGGCGAAGCCGTGCGCGGCCACCGTCGCCGCAACGTCCTCCGCAGCCTGCGGTGGGCAGACGGACAGAACGACCGCGCTACGGCACAACGCTTCCGCGAGCGAGTCGCACGCCGTGGCACCGGCCTCCCTTGCGCGCCGCCAAGTGCGCTCGCTTCGCCCCTTCGGCACCCACAGCACCTCGTGACCGCCGACGACGAGTTCGGCGGCAACCGCCGCGCCCATGGACCCAGGGTGCAGGACGGTCACGGTGGTCATTGGCTGCCTCCGGTGGAATGCGATGTGGTGGGTGTTCCTCATCCACATGATCCGCTGTCGTCCGGCAGCAACGGTGAAGGTCTGCCCTGGCAGCTCCTCTCACGCGGACGCCGGGTCATGGGTACCGTGCAGGAGACGAACTCTGTACGGACAGACCGGCGGTCGCGCCGGATCGTCCGGCGGCTGGGAGGTGTCCTGATGCTGGAAGAAGCCGAGGAGATCGGCAAGCGCGCTCGCAGGGCGAGGCTGCGACTGGGCATGCCGCAGGCCGACCTGGCGACGGCCCTCGGGAAGTCCCAGGGCTGGGTGTCGAAGATGGAGCGTGGCCTGATCGAGCTGGACCGGGTCGGCCTGCTCAACCAGGTGGCCGCAGAGCTGCACGTCCATCCGAACGACCTGATCGGACGCCCGTACAGCAGCTCCCCCGACGACAGCCAGTGGCAGATCGCCGCCTCGTCGATCCTGCGCGAGCTGCGTCGCTACGACCTCGTTCCCGTCTTCGACGGGGTTCCGCGACCGGCATCACAGCTATGGCGTGAGGTGACCCGGCTGCACCGCCTGCGGGACACCGCCTCCAACGTCGCGATTCTCCGAGTTCTCCCGGACCTGTTCCGGGAAGCGCGCGCCCTGGCGGAGGACTCGGACGGGCACGAGCGGGAGGAGGCGTACGCCGTCTACGCCGTGTGCTGCAAGTTCGCGCACACCGCCGCGCACGCCCTCGGACACCCGGAGCTGGTGGCCATGGCGTGCGAACGGGCCGCGTGGTCTGCCAGGTTGTCGGGAGATCCGGTGCTGCCTGCCGTCGCCGACTGGATGCGCGTCTGGGACATGTGGGCAACGGCTGACTGGGCCGACGCTCTGACCCTCTCGGACAAGGCGATCGCCTCGGTGCAACAGCCGTACGAGCAGGGTGACCCGCTGGCCGTGCGGGCTTGGGGCACGCTTCAGCTTCGGGCAGCCATCTCCGCCGCTCGGGCCAACCGCCCATCGGAAGCGGAGGACCGTATCGGACACGCGAAGGACGCGGCGGAACGCATGGACGCGTACGTCGGCGCACCGGTGTACGACCGGCATTCGCTGACGTTCTCCGCCGGAAACGTGCAGATCCACGCGATCAGCGTGGCCCTGGAAATGGGCAAGCAGAGCAAGGCGCTGGAGATAAACCGCCGCACCAGCCCGGGCTTGGTCGGGGCACTGCCCAACTCCCGTCAGGGACACCACCACATGGACGTCGCACGGGCCTGGCTGTGGGACGGAAACCGGGCAAAGGCCCTCACGGAGCTGGAGACGGCTGAGCGGATCGCGCCGCAGCTCGTACGGAACCATCCCATCGCCCGTTCAACGCTTCGCAGCATCGTCTACGCGGAACGAGCAGCCACGAGGGAGAAGCTGCGGCACATGTCCGACCGCTTTCACCTGGACGGATAGGGGTCGTATTCCTCCGGCTCATATTCGAGGCCCGCGCTGTCCCTAACTTCGGGGCATGATGCGACGACGTTCTTCTCATCCTCCCTCGCAGGGAGCCGAGTTAGGTACGGCAGCACCGTTCGTTCCACGGCTCGGCGACCTCGCAACGGACAGCGCTCGCGATGGCCGTGTCGGGATCGTGGTCGCTCTCCCCGGTGAGGGCTCCGCTACGACGTACCACCTGCGTCCGCCCGGGGGCGGGGCCCCCTGGTCCGCGCCCGCCGACGGAACGACGCTCCGTCCCGTGCCGGTGAGGGCCACCCACGCCACGCTCTCGGCCGGACGGGACGCGGTCTACGACCCGCGTGCCCGGCAGGGATCGGTTCCCATCGAGTTCCACCTGGATGACGGATCGACCCTCGATGGCGCGCTCATCCTCACCTCTGCCGAGGTGGAGTGGCTGCACCAGCAGATCAGCCGCCTCGTCGACGCACACGAACGCGCCATCGGCGGCACCCCGTGACCGAGCCTCGGCGACGCCACGCCCGAAAGGCTACGCCGCGCTCCGTACGCTCCGAAGGCGGAGGCATCGCGCTCACGCTTCTGGCCGTCGCCGGCCTGGTGGGACCGGCCTGGGCACTGCGTGAGCAGGCCGCCCCGCTCCTCAACGGCCTCGGTCATCAGCCCGCCGCCGTCTCGGCGGACGCGAGCTCGCCCTCCGACCACTGACTCCGCTCCGCTGTCCGGGACGTTCACCCCACGTTCCCGGCAAACGGAGCCTGCCATGCACCCGGAACATCCAGGCGTGATTCTCCAGGGAGAGATCGTGGACATCCCGTACATCGTCATCGACCAGCTCACCCCCGACCAACAGCAGGTCTGGAAGACCTACTTCGGCGACGCCGACCGACCCCGCTACATCGAGGAAGGCATCTGGCGTCGTACGCAGGAGAAGGCCACGGCCGAACAGAGCGGCTGGACGACCGCCGACGACGCCCGGCGGCGGATCATCCACTACCGCTACCGGTACGGCCTGGTCCCCACCACCGCCGCGCCGGCCATCGGCCTGACCGACCTGTACCTCTACCACTCCGCTACCGCTCCCGCGGACGAGATCGACGCGCACCACGACGCCCTGTGGGACTCGCTCGCCACCGGCGGCTGGAAGGAGGCTCCCGGTGGATTCTTATGGACACGTCGGGATCTGAAGTGCCGGATCACCGAGCACGACGTCCACCCCCAGGACGCCGCTGCGGGCCGTACCCTCCCCGTCGGCTACCGGAGCCTGGACGTGCAGATCGCCTCGGTGTCCTACGCACCGCCGCCCTCGGTGCGGCAGCTGCCGTGGAACGTCCTCTCCACCGGGGTCAGGTGCAAGGACCGCCCCGGTACGCCGACCCGCGTCCCGGACCTGTCCGTCCTCGCGGACCTGCTGCCGTTCCAGGTGGAGATCGGCTGCGGTACGTCGGTCGAGGCGGGTATCCCGCCCCTGCACCGGCTCCACGAGATCTACCGGGTGACCGACCGCCAGGGCCACGAGCCTCGGGAACACCGCTTCACCCTCTCCCCGACAGCGGACACGCTCCTCCACGAGGTACTGACGGATCCGGAGGAGAAGACTGCGGAATTCGTGGAGATGTTCCGCGCCTGCTTCCTGGCCGAACCGACTCCGGCCATGTGGGCGCTGAAGGAGCTGATGGACGCCGGGCACCTCGTCGGCCCGGTCATCACCAACAACTTCGACGTGCTCGCGGCGCGCGCCGGGCTCGACGAGTGCTTCATGCGCCGCTACGACCAGGCCGTACCCGACGTCGAGTGGGTGGACGGCGCCAAGGCCCTCCTCGTCGTCGGCCTGCACGCCGACCGACGCAAGGTCCAGGCACGCGCCCGCGCTCGCGGTATGCAGGTCGTCTACCTGGACCCGGAGGGCTTCTGGCGCGACGGCCAGTTCATGCCGTACCCGCTGGAAGGCCCCCAGGACGGCGACCTGGTGTGCCGGGCAACCGCCGCCGAGGCACTGCCCGCCCTCGTCAACCTGCTCAAGCAACAGGCTGGTTGATCCACCTGCACGAAGAGGGCCGCGCCGGGTGTTGGCGCTAGCGTGACGCACCCGGTCGGCCCGGACTCCCCTGGGCGGGTGAGGGACAAGGAAAGGAGCGTCGACACATGCGCGTATCCGTCATCGGCTGTGGTCACCTGGGCATCCCCCACGCCGCTGCCATGGCCGAGATCGGCCACGAGGTCATCGGCGTGGACCTGGACCAGGCGAAGATCGACCGCCTCAACGCCGGTGAGTGCCCCATCTACGAGGACGGCCTGCCCGAACTCCTCAGCACCCACACCGCCACTGGACGCCTGCGGTTCACCACCAGCCTCGCCGAGGCGGCCGAGTTCGCCGACATCCACTTCCTGGCCGTGGGCACGCCGATCGACGCGGACGGACGGAGCTACGACACCGGACAGGTCTTCGGCGCAGCCCGTGCCCTCGCCCCGCACCTGACCCGCCCGACCGTCATTGTCGGGAAGTCCACGGTCACCGTCGGCACCTCCCGCGACCTCGGTGCTCTCCTCGCCCGGCTCTCCCCGGCAGGTGAGGACGTGGAGGTCGTCTGGAACCCCGAGTTCCTGCGCGAGGGCCACGCCATCGACGACACTCTGCGCCCCGACCGGATCGTCGTGGGCGTGCCCTCGGCCCGCGCCGAGGACGCGGTACGTGAGGTCTACGCGCCCCTCCTGGCGAACGGGATCCCGCTGTTCGTGACCGACCCCGCCACCGCAGAACTCATCAAGGGCGCCGCCAACGCCTACCTCGGCATGAAGATCTCCTTCATCAACGGCGTCGCCGACATGTGCACCGCCGCCGGAGCCGACGTCCAGCAGCTCACCGAGGCCATCGGCCTGGACCCTCGCATCGGCCGCGGTGGCCTGAACGCCGGCCCCGGCTACGGCGGCGGCTGCCTCCCGAAGGACGTCCGCGCCTTCACCGCCTCCGCCCGCACCCTGGGCGCCGCCGAGGCAGCGACCATGCTGCGCGCGGCGGAAGAGGTAAACGAATCCCGACCCACCGCCGCGCTGAGGCTCATCGAGCAGACGCTCGGACGACCCGTCGACGGCGTACGCATCACCGTCTGGGGCGCCTCCTTCAAGGCCGGCACCGACGATGTCCGCGAATCCCCGGCCTTGGCGATCGCAGCGCTCATGCACCAGCGCGGCGCGGCCGTCACCGTCCACGACCCGCACGCCGTGCCCACAGCACTGCGTCGCCACCCCGAACTCGACTACTGCGAAAGCCTCGAAGACTCCCTCGCGGCAGCTGAGCTGATCGTCCTGGCCACCGAATGGCCCCACTTCCGTGAGGCCGACCCCAAGGCCCTTGCCCCACTGGTCGCGGACCAGGTCCTCGTCGACCTCCGCAACCTCATCGACGCCGACGCCTGGCGCATGGCCGGATGGACCGTACGCCAGCTCGGACGCCCCGCACAGGAATAGCCGAACCCATCGATCGGAGGTCCGACGTGGACACCCTGTGGGACAACATCGAGAAGCTCTCCGCCGTCTGCCGAGCAGCCGGCGCCCACCTCCCCGACGAGGAGCTCAAAGCCCTCCAGGTCGGCAAGGTCGCCGAGGAAGCCGGCGAGGCCATGCACGCCCTCCACGGCCTGAAGGGCCTCACCACCTGCGGCGACGACCACACCTGGTCCGAGGTCCAGAACGACCTGGTCGGCGCCGTCATTGCAGCGCTCCTGGCCATGCACTACATCGACCCCACGGGCGCTCGCGACACCTTCGCCGAGATCCTTCATCGCAGGACGCGCAGAGGCCGCGAGGCCGTTGCGGCGGCCTGACGACCTTCGGACGTGGTCGTGGGGCGCTCCCGGTGAACGCGGTCGACGGCCACATCAGACACACAAGTTGCGGCAGGCACGTGCTCCCAGCGCGGTAGAACTTTCCCTACTCCATCAAGGCACCCGGCTCTGGTTGGGCCCGGGCTCCTGCCTTCGGTCCCCTCGGCGCGGCCGCCATCAACACCCGCCAGCAGTCGGTAGACAAGACGGGCATGAGCCGAGAACTGAGCCCGCGGGGTCACCACGGCGCCTCCGAGGTGACGCCGTCAATTGCTTGCCACAGCTGTGCAACTAGCTGGAATCGCGTCGATTCTCAAGCTTAGAACGCCAGTTTGATTTTCGTCAGCCGCTCTCATGTGAGGTCCTAGGTCGTCGGCCTGGGACCTCATCGTCGTGTAGACCTGATTAGGAGTTAGTAACCCTCGACCAACAGGAGAGCAGCACCGGTTCAGGGCTGTGCAGACCGGTCGCGTCCACGTCGAAGACCTGGAGGGCGCGAAGGATCCGGATGGCATCGGTGGCTTCCGGCCCAGGGTCCAGGCCGGCGGCGCCGACGGCTGCTTCCAGGTCCTCGAACGGCAGGCCCTGCTCTGTCATGAACTCCATCACAGCGGTGAACGCCGACCATCGGAACGTCTCCGGTACGAGACCCACCTGGGCCAGGAAGTCGACCGCGCCCTCGATACTCTCCAGCCGACCGCGGACGGACTTCAGGGCAGCGCCCTCCGAGTCGCCGCGGGATACCTGTTCGGAGAGTTGGTCGACGAGCAGCGGCCAGCCGCCCGTGGTCTCCGCCACCCGCTGCAGCGCCGCCTCCGACGTGAAGGAGTTCTGGTCGAGGGACCAGGTGCGCAGCCCGTGTCGGGTGAAGCGTCGCAGTGGGACGACTCCCACGCCGGACGTCTGGTCGTCCGACAGCAACGAGGCCCACAGGGTGAGCTGCTCCAGACCTGCCACGACCACGGCGGAGCGAGTGACCCCCGGGCCGTCCGGCTTTCGGGTGGTCGCCAGCTCCGGGGAGATGAGGCAGGACTGCTCGCCGGGGGACTTGACGGTCAGGTCGGAGACCACGAGCCTGCCCATCCCCGGCTCGCCGCCGACGAGCTCACGCTCGAAGTCGGCCCTTCGGGCCACATGCGGCATCTTCCAGCCGGTGGTCTCAGCGATCTCGCGCAGCGCAGTGGTGACCCGGTTCACGCCGGTGGCGGGAGAGCCGAGTACGACCCGAGCCAGGTTCCGGCGTCCCGGTTCCGAACCGGAGACCTGCCTGCCTGGCAGGATGTCCGCGATCTGTGCGGCGGTCAGCGGACAGTGGGAGTGCGACTTCGCGGACTTGTGCCGTGTCTCCAGGGCTGTCAGCCGCTCGGTGACCTGCCGACTGGAGGTGTTCTCCAACTGCGCGTCCACGTCCTCCAACGTCCCGATCATGCTGAGGGCGTTGGCGCTCCGCAGATGCCAGCCCCGGTGGTCCGGGTCGGGGGCGAGGACGCCGAGGCCCTCCATCTCCGTGAGGTAGGCGCGGAACTGGTCCGGGTCCAGGTCCCTGAAACCCTCCGCCCACCAATAGGTGCACTCGTCGCGCAGTTCGGCGTGGGTCATCCGGGCGTCGATCCCGTGGTGATGAGCGTGGTGCGCCACCACGTTGGCGATCATGTTGTACCGGGAATCGAGCCGCAGGGTGTCATGGAAGGCTGCGGTGATGCTCCGCTGGAGGTCCTTGTCGGACTGTACGCGTTCGACGTCGTCGCGGGCGATGAAGTGCAGCGGCCCCGACTTCGCCTCCCGCCTCTTGGCGTGCATGGTCTGCACCAGCCGGTGCGCGAACATCTGGAGCAGGAACGGCTGGTACGAACAGTGGCCCAGGATGCGGTGCACCAACTGCGGCTCCAGGAACTGGTATCCCAGGGCGGCCAGCGGTTTGAGCAGCAGGTTCGCCGCGTCCTGGGGCTGGAGCGGGCCGATGACCGTCGGGTGCTGCGAGAGGTGGCTGAACGGATTGTTCGCCGCGAGGGTGGCGTATCGCTGCACCGAGTGGAGCCCGGCAAAGACGATCTTGACACCGTCGTTGGTCTCGGAACTGAGATCACGCAGCCGCCTGGTCTCGGTGAACCTCGGCGAGTCCGACTCGAAGAATCCGTCCGCCTCATCCAGCATGATGAGCATCCGTCGGCTGCTGTCGGCCTTCAGCCAGGTCCTGATGCCGGTCAGCACGTTGTCGTAGGTGAGGGTGGCGTCGGCCCGTACACGCTTGGGCAGCGGAAGGGCGTCCTCCTCCAGCAGCCTGCGCCCGATGAGATTCCACACGGCCGAGGACTGGGCACTGGTGCCGTTGTAGGTGGAGTCCAGGCTGATAGCCATGCTGATGTGAGCCGTGGGCGCCTGCGCGGTGAACTTCCGGCCCGCTTCCTTCAGCAGCGCCGACTTGCCGAGCCCCCGGCCCCCGAACACCACCTGGTTGCCCACCGGGTTCTGTACGGAGCCGAGTTCTTCCAGGCGTCCGAAGAACATCTCCTCGGCCACCCGGCCGCGCTTCTCACTGACGTACGGATTCACGGCCGAGAACGGCAGCAACACCCGCATCGCCGGGTCGAGCAACTGATTCCCCCGGGCTGCGAGATAGGCGAGGGCCGCGTCGTCCAGCACCACCATGGGCCGACGGCCGACACTGAGCGCTGCCAGCAATGTCCGGGCGTGCGCGGAAAGGGTGCCGAAGTACGCGACGAGCAGGCTCTCCTGGCTGGGGTTCTGCTGCACACGGGCCATCAGCGCCTCCGGAGTCGGCTGGCCCCACGCCAGCATGACCCGCAGCCTGCCGCGCAGGGCGGACCCGAAGGACGGCACCAGGGCTTCTCCCGTGTACCGGACCTCCTGGAGGTCCAGAAACCGGTGTTCGGGTGTCGTGCTGCGCTGGCGGTCACGTTGCGGTTTGCGCAGACTTCGGTAACCGATGAGACGGAGCGCCGGCATCAGCAGGTTCTCCTCACTCAGGCCCTCCGTCCTCCTGACGCCCCGTCGTGAGGCCATCTCTCGCCATCCCGCGAGGCCGTTGGCCGCCTGATCGGTGAACTCCTGGGACATGGCGGAAAAGTCCAGTGCGTCAAGGTTCTGGAAGCGCTGCCGATTCCGCACCGCCCGAATGAGTTCCTCGGTGATTCCCTGGGGCAGGGCATCGGGCACCGAGGGGAAGAAGGCGTTCAGCGGGTGGTCCCCGTAGCGCGTGTCGGGGATGCTCTCGCCGTTGGACAGGTGGGAGATCAGCTCCTCGGCGGTCAGCAGATCGCCGTCGTCGAGAAGAGGAGTCACCCGTGCGAAGTCCTCGGCCTTCAGACCGGGGATCTCCATGAGCCGCGCCCGCAGCTTGGCCGTGGCCGTCGCATGGGCGCGTTCGAGCTCCTCCGACAATCCGTCGAGCCGCTGCCGTGCGGAGGCGAGGTCGGATTTGGTGGTCAACGCGGGTGCCTGAAGGCGGTGTTCGAAGTCGCGCTCCTCCTCTTCCTTGAAGACGCCGTTGACGCGCGTGCGGCGCAGCGAGTCCTCCAGTACCCGCCGCTTGCCTTCCAGAGCGGCCGCCGTGTGCCGTGCCGCCTCCCCCACCGCGAGGTGCACGCTCTCGTCGGTCAGCTCTTCGTGGCCGTTCGGGCCAGGCGGCAGGAGGCGCATCTCTGAGAGACCCAGGAGATGAGCCGCGAGGTCGAACCGTTCGGCCGCCCGATGGCTGTCGATGACGTCCAGCCACGACCGTCGGGCGCTCTCCATGATTCTCTCGGCGGTCAGTTCAGGTGGAATCACGCGCCCCGTCGCCTCTTCCACCCGCACGCCGGGAAGCTTCAAGAGGTCCCTGCCCAGGACAACTTCCGCCGGATACTCGGCGGGATCGAGCCGAGTGTCGCCCGACAGCAGATCGAAGGTGAGCCGCAGCGAATCCGCTGCCGCTCGCATGGCGGCCTGGGTGTAGGCGTCATCAGCGAGCGACTGCGCCGACAGGTCGTCCAACACGTGGTCGCGCAGAGCCAGCACGGCCGCGCGCATCGCCTGGACCTGGTCGACGCTCCAGTCGTTCGCTCCGACGTCGAGCGCGCGAGCCGCGACGACCCACTTGTCGACCGAACGCAGTCGGTCGTTCATCAGCCGAAGCAGATTCTGCCTGGCGGGGCCTTCCAGTCGGCTCCTGCTGGATCTCATCAGCCTGCGGTCGACCTCGTTGAGTTCGTCCTGGAGGGCAGACCCGTTGGCCAGCTTCCGCACGCCGTCCGCGACCTCGTCCAGGCCGTCCCTGTCGTCGTCGGCGGCCCGCTGGAGCAGGCTGCCGATGAGTCCAGAGGGCGCGAGCCAGAGCCGGGTGATTTCGGTGGCCCGGTTGAACCGGATGCGGGGCAGTTGGTCCAAGCCCTGTTGGCATTCCTCGCGGGCCTCCTGGAGGAAGCGTTCCAGTTCGGCCGTGCCGCGCGCCAGGGCGAGCGGCGGGGAATGCAGCAGCATGGACTGAAGCGCGCACCGTGAGACCTCGTCGGCCACGGACACGAGGCTCGGCGGCAGTACGGCGGCCACCTGCTGGAGCGGGGCGCTGGTCTCAGCGTCCCCGGTCACGAGTACGACCCGCAGCAGAGCGGCCGTGACGAGAGCCGCGTCGGGGCGGCTTCGGACGAGGGCGTCGACGTCGATCCCGGCCAGTTCGGCTCGTACCCGCGAGGCGCACTCTCCGCTGGAGGAACGCAGCGCGAGGGCGTACGCGGAGATCCGCAGGGCGGAGGAACGACATACGGGTTCGGCGTTCTGCTCGGCCAGCGCCGCGGCGGCCCCGTAGCGGTGTTCGGCCACCAAGGGGGCGAGGACGGCCTCCGGGGACTCACCCGACCCGAGCGCTGGGTCCGTCTTCCCGGCCGGAAGCGGGCGCTGCTGCGGCAGGTGGGCGCTCGAAGCGGGGGGCTGCGCGGAAGCGGGGGCAGGGGACGGGGGCCGGTGCCGTGCGGCAGTGAGCAGCGAACCGTCCGCCGCTTCGGTGGAGCGGGACGGCGCTTCGGGCTGTGCCGGGAGCTCGGCGGGCTGCCGGTCCTCCCCCGGGGCGGGGTCCCGGCGCGGTCCGGATGCGACGCCACGGTCTGCGGGGGCCCCGGGCCTCGGCGGACCAGGCTCCGTCGTACGGGGGCTCCCGTGCGGGTGCGGGCCGGAGGTGTCGAGGTCGCCGTGAGCCCGTACGGCATCGGAGTGGGCTGCTTCGCCGGGCTCGGAATCCGCTCCCGTTCCCCCTCCCGCGGCAGGCTCCGCCACCGCTCCTGCCGCCCCGTCCGCGGTCGTGTCCTGGGCTGGCTCCGTGTCTGTTCCGGGGGAGGAGGCGAGATCGGCGTCCGGGGCGGGCCCGAGAGTCAGATCCCCGCACTGCGCTGCCAGTACGAGGAACGCGGGGGCCTTCGCGGACATCTCCTGGAGAAGCCCGAGGATCTCGGCCGAGCGTTCCTCGCCGCTGTGGGCAAGTTCCACCATCCTCAGGAGAATCCCGAGGGCCTCGGCATCCGAGCTGTCCTGCTGGGACCAATCGGCTCGGGCCAGCAGCGCACGGGCGGCCTCCCGGGCTTCGGACACGACGGCGGACAGGGCGGAGGCGGACCCTGGCGCACGGCGCAGCCCGTCCACGTCGGCAAGCCGGGTGCGCAGTGCTTCGGAAGCGAGGGTCTCGGCCACCGACACCGCGCGTTCGCGCAGGCTGCCGAGGTCGGGCGCAGGCTCTGCGCCGAAGGTCCTGAATCCAGCCAGCGCGTCATCGAACGCCGCCGTGAGCTCGTGGAGCGAGACGAGGTCAGAGTCGGCCGGACGACTCTGCGCGGACACCGAGTCGGCAAGCCGCCGGACCGGCTCGCGGGCCGCCGCCAGCACCCGTTCCACCCGCTCGACGGCTACGGTGAGCGCCGCGGCGTCGGGCTGGAGCCCCACGCTCCCGTCATGGTCCACGGGCTCCTGTGGGGCCGCCGTCACAGCCGGTTCCGTGCCAGAGCAGGTGGAGTCGTTCTCTGCTCCTGGAGGCTGCGGCGCCGGGGCGAGCTCCGCCACGCGTCGGGCGGCCTCACGCACCGCCGCGATCGTTTTGGGCGGCAAACCGTCTGTCATCCAGGGCTGTTCAAGGGCCCAGAGCCACAGCGCCCCGTCCTCCTCGCTGACCCGCAGATGCACCCACCCGGCCAGCCGGAGCAGGACCGGACTCCAGCGCCGGGTGAGCGGTTCACCCGAATCAGCGGCCAGCAGAAGGTCGTTCAGAAGTGGCTGGGTCAAGTGACTGGCCGCATGGCGTGACTTGGCAGAAACCGGATCCCGGCCCATCCGCGTGAGCACATCACGGCACAGGGCCGGGCTCACGCGTGTGCCCGCCACCGGAATCCGCAGCGCGCCGAGGATGTGGCGTCGCCACTGCATCGGGGTGGAGTTCAACGCATGTTCCACGTCAGCCTGTTGAAGCTGTTCGATGGCCGCACCGACCGGCGACGGCAGGGCACGGAGCGCCTGGGCCAGCGCTTCCAGGGCGTCGGTGAGAGCCGGCGTGTCCGACGCCTCCCCCGCCACGGAGAACGGCACGTCCGACTCTCTGCACAAGTGCATTCCATGACGGGGTGATGTCACACGAACTCCTGCGAACTGATGGGGCGGGAACGGCCGTTCAGCAGCCCCGTTGATGCGGCCGTACGTAGGTGTAGCCGGGGGGCAGCTCAGGGCTGCCGACGAGGCCGAACTTCAGAAAGTCCTGTCGGAACAAGCGTCGCTGTTCCGGGCTCGCTTCGTACCCCAAATGGCCTATGTAGCGTAAAGATCCCGGAACATGATGTACGGCCTTCGCACGGACCTGCGAAGCACCGTCCCCCGTATCCCCGTGACCTCGGGGGCGGTCCTCCACCACCTGTGGTGTGTAGCAGAGCAGTTCGACGAAGCGCTCGCCGATCCGTGTCGGGTGGTGAGGCCGCCCGTCGTCGCCCTGGCTGCCTGGTAGGCAGGTCAGCGCCCCGGCGGCAAGCAGTTCGACTACCGCCGCGTCCACCAGCTCGGCCGTGGGGTCCTCCGGGGCATCGGTCATGACCAGAAGCAGGGCCGGGGCCAGCAGTTCACGGGCCAGCATGGCCCGGCCGACGACATCCAGCAGGCCGAACCTCCGTACCGCCGTCATGACCAGCCACCGGGTCCGTCCGAGGGGTGTGTCATCCGGTGGCCGCTGCCGCGCGCCGTCCCTCGTGCGCACCCTCTGGTCGTACCGGTACTCGATCGACTCCCCGTCGACGGTCCTCGGCCGGATCAGCGCGGTCGTCCGGGCCTCCACGGTCCGGCTGCCGCGCTGCCAGGCGAGGTCGAGCAGGATGCCGGGGAAGCAGGTGGACGGCCAGTGCAGTCCGACGAGCCATCCCTCCTCGTCCATCCGGACACGCTGTACGGAGGACGGCTGACCGTCGTGCTCCAGGCGAAAGACGACGTCCGGGCTCGGACCCGGACTCGGCAGCAGGCCCGATCCGTCGCGTGGTGCGCGGCCGGGCCGTTGCGCGGTGCCCTGCCCGGTCGTCACAGCCGGAGGCATCGGCAGGTAGCCGCCCTCCAGTTGTCGGGCGCGCAGGGGCTGCTGCCACTCCAGCCGGCCCGGCCCCTCGTGAACCAGAACAGGTCCCCCGAGATCGGGCTCGTCCGGCCACGGCATCCCTGGGTCCGAGTCTCCGGGCTCCGGCTCCACCACGGGCGCCCTCGGAGCCTGGCGTTCCCGGCATTCCGCCCAACCCCGCCCGTTCGGCTCCTCCGAGGCCCCCCGGAGCACGTCCGACGCCGGACCGTCCCCCACGTGCTCGGCCCGCCACACTCCGCCGCCCTGCCAGCGGTCGTCGAGGGCGACCCGGACGCCGGTGGGCAGCAGGCCCGTCTTCTCGTCGGCCTCACGCCGTACGTGGTCCATCAGTACGACGTTGGCGTGGAGGACGGCCGAGGGGTACCCCGTGCCCCGCATCAGCCTCGCGGCCTCGGGCAGAGAACACAGTGCGGGCCCGAGAGCGGTGTAGACCGGCCGTCTCCGCACCGCTGTCCCCCGGCTGACGATCGGCGCCGCGCTGCGGGCCACGGACCGAGCGAGTGTCTCCAAGGCGTCACGTCCCAGCGGTCCGCCGTCGGCGAGGCGGTCCGCCATCGCGGCGCGGGTGAAGGCGTACTCCCCCCACAGGCGAATCCCGGGCAGCGATGCGAGAGCGCGCCGGACCACGTTCACAAGGTTCCGCAGTCCCGCCTCCCTGTCCTGCGAAGTGGCGCCGGGAGGCAGCATCAAGGGCAGTGGCATGGGGGCGAGGGAGCTGTCCAACTGCTCCCTGCCGCGCGTCATGAGATAGCGCAGGTAATACGACGTATCGTCGAGGTCGCTCTCAGGCGGTCCGTCGCCGGAACGTTCGTACAGACTGTTGACGACCAAGGACCCGTGCGCGTCGATAGTGCCGCGGCGGATCAGCCTGTTCAGGCGTGCACCGGAAGCAGCCAGCCCGGGCCCGAACGCGTCGGCGTCGAAGACCAGTCGCTCGCGCAGCGAGGTGTCCTTCGTCCCGTCGAACTGGTCCGGCCCTTGTGCGCCGGCGGGGGCACCCGACAACCAGCCCGGTATATCGCCCTCGACGCCGAGTGCCTCGTGGGCACCCTCCTTGTAGACGATCTCCGCAGGCAACAGATCGCCGCCGGTCCGTACGTTGATCATCGCGCCGACCGGTAACGCCGCCATCTCGTCGCCGAGGGCGACCGAGGGGAAGTCACCGATGTCCAGTGGCCCGCCCGCGTATCCTGCGGCGTCCGTGTCGAAGCCGAAGTACACGGCGTTAAAGGCGACCGCGACGTGGACGGGAGTGGCTCGCCGCTCGACGAGAGCAAGGAGATATCGACGCAGCCGCGCTTCGTCCGCCGGCTCGCCGGCTCCCGGCCTGATCATCCAGGGAGTAATCAGCGGAGGGTCTATATAGGGCCGCCAAACCCCGTCCGAAGTCCCCTCCGACGAAGCTCCGGTCACCGGTGTTCCTCGCATATGCCCTCATACTCGCGCCTCGCCGGAGGAAAGGAAAGAGCCGGGACTCGCGCATGTGCTTCTCTGACCGCCCAAGGAGACTCGGGTCACAGTTGATCAGGTCGTCACGGCAGGGGGTGATCCAGCCGCAGGCGAACAGAGGGCGCTTGGAAAGCGTGGCCAGAAACCCAAGGCACATGCATGCCCATCGGCGGCACGGCCCCCGAGGTCTCTCGCCAACCGAATCGGGACGCCCCCTGACGCCCGACAGCGACGACATGACCAAACTCTGTCGCAACCAGATCCGCGTCATCCCTCTTTGACGCGTCGGCCCACCCCCAAGCACCCCGCCTGACAGGGCCCGCCGCACCGCTGCCCTCGTGCCCCATCCGTGCCCAGCAGAGCGGACAACAGCGGTCAGGTACAGCCTCCAGAGACCCTGGCGACCCCAGCTTCCGCGCAGGAAAGTGCAGGTCAGAGGACTTCCGGAGGCTCAAGCACCGCTGATTCCCAAGCTCAGAGCGCGAGTTCGATTCTCGTCACCCGCTCCACGACTAAGGCCCAGGTCATCGACCCGGGCCTTGTTTGTTGTCTGGACTCGTCTACATGCTCTGCCCTGACCGGAACTGGGCGAGGACATCTTTGACCGGCAAGTCGCACTGGCTCTTACCTGCTCCCAGAAAGCAAGCACCTGAGCCGTACCCTCCGCAGTCTCCGGAGGCAGGTCCGCCGCGCGGAGCGTATCGGCGACTTCTGCCGTCTCGGGCGCCCAGCGTCGGCCCCGGCTTGGCACCCTCGGTACGCACTCCGGGCCGGAGAGGATCTCGCGGATCAGGGCCTCGGCTTCGGCTGTGAGTTGATTCCCGACTCAGCGAGCGTCGGGTGACGGCGCGTGAGGTCCGCGTTTGTATAGGAGCCGGTGGTCCGTCATAGCTCCGTCCGGGTGACTCGGACGGCGAGTACCGCCACGTCGTCCCGTTGCGGGATGTCCGCCAGGCCCTCGGAAAGGGCTTCCAGGAGAAGGGGCAGGGGTTTGTCGCGGTGGCGGGCGAGCACGGCAGTCGTGCGGGCGGTGCCGACGTCGATGTCCGCGTCGCGGCGTTCGACCAGGCCGTCGGTGTAGAGGAGGAGCACGCTGCCCGGCGGGAGGTCGCGCGTGTGGTCGTGGCGGGGCGGGTCGTCCTCTGACGTGCCGAGGAGGAGCAGATCGTGGTCGCCCAGGGACAAGACGCCCCCTTCCGGGGTGTGCAGCAGCGGCGGCGGGTGTCCGGCGTTGGACCAGGTCAGCCGCCACCGACCGTCGTCTAGGTCGAGGCGGGCGTGGACCGCTGTGGCACCCAGACCCAGGGGCAGGGTGCCGATGGCCCGGTCGATCGCGTCGAGGGCGGCGGAGGGAGAGTGGGCCGGGTCGTCGAGGCTCGCCTGTCGGAGCATGCTGCGGATTTGGCCCATCACTGTGGCGGCCTGGACGTCGTGACCGATGACATCGCCGATTGAGACCATCAGGGCGGTCCGGGTCGCGGGCGGCACCGTCGGCAGCGGATACGCGTCGTACCAGTCGCCGCCCCCCAAGGGGGGGGGGGGGGGGGGGGGGGGGGGGGGGGGGGTCTTTCCCCCCCCCCACTTGCGGGGGCGGGCGGAGGCCCACGCCGGCGAGCTCGACGGGCGCGCCGATGCGCGCCGCGAGGTCGTCGGCGTGCGTCGTCATGATG
>NZ_JAFEUF010000009.1:10995-22440 GCF_016901035.1 Streptomyces durocortorensis | reverse complement strand
GGGGGGCGGGGCTTCGGCCGCGGTTCTGCAGCGGCAGTCGGTCCGACCCGGCGGGCCCCGCCGCGCGGGCGCCGCCCCCCCGGCAGGTACAAGGCCGCCATGTCCAGGCCCGGCACGTCCGGTAGCTCGGTGAGCATCGCGGCCTGGAGCTGCTCCGCTGTGCTCAGCCGGTTGGCCACGAAACGGGTGCGCTCCACTGCCTGGCTCACGTAACCCGCCACCGTGGTGAGGACGGCCTCCTCCGTCGGCGCCAGCACATGGGGGCGGGACCAGCACCATGTCAGGACACCGCGCCGGTCCGGCAGCGGAACGCACATCACGGACTCGAGACCCAGCGAGTCGTACCCGGCGACGGCCTCGGGCCCGAAGCCGCGCAGGAGCGTGGGGCGGTCCGCTACGAAGACGGCGCGTTGCTCGCGCATGGCCAGAGCGCTGGGGAAGGAGGCGTCCCACTCCAGATGGGCGATGGCGCTCTCCACCGGCCGTACGTCCTCCGGGTCGATCACGCGCCACAGCTTTCCGCCGTCCGCCAGGAGCAGGCCCACGAACGTGGGCTCGGCCGGCCCCTGGAACAGGTGGCGCAGGCGCCGGGTCAGATCCGTGAGATCGCGGGCGTGGGCGAGCTCGATGGCCGCACGCAGAAGAAGGCCGGCGTGATCGCGGTCCCGCTGGATCAGCTCCGAGGCGATCCTCAGCCTCAGCTCCATCGAGCAGGCGGCGGTCAAATCCTCAAGATCGCGCATCTCGTCCGCCGTCCACTCGCGAGGCTCGTGATCGATGGCGCAGAGCGATCCGAGGACATGCCCGTCCGCGTCGGTGAGCGGCATACCGGCGTACGCGACCACTTGGAGGTCGGGGATGGCGAGGCTGTCGCAGGTGCGGGGAGACGACCGGGTGTCGCTGAGGATCAGCGGCTTGCCGTCCGCGACGACGTGCTGGCAGAAGGAGTGGCTCAAGGGGGTTTCGCGCCGGGCCGCCCAGACCCCGGACAACCCGACCATCCCGGGAAACACCTGCCGGTCGGCCTCCAGCAGCGACACCAGGGACACCGGAACGCGCAGAACACGCGTGACCAACCGCGCGAAGCGGTCCATGCCGGGGTCGGCCGCCGCGGTCAGCCCCGCGAGCCGCAGCGCCTCCAGCCTTCCGGAGTCCTTCATCCTGCGGCCTCCATCGACCTGGCGGGAGAAGACGTGACCTCTGTCGAGCGCATTATCCGAATATAAGAGGAAAAAATTATGGTGTCCCAGCTAGGTGCGGTGCCGAGATCCCCCGCGCAGGGCCCGGCGCCGCCCAGGACGATCCGTAGATACAGTCAGCGCGTACGACAGAGACGCCAATCATCGAACTTCGTTCCGTTCTTCATCTCTGTTGCGTACGCCGGCAAGCCGACAGGCGGACTCGTTCGGCCCTGGACCGGCAGACCCTGCGCCTGCCGATATGCCCGCGCCGCGCCGACGCCGATGCGCGCCTGGCCGCGGGCTTTCGCGTCGGAACCATGAAGGCCCATCGGCACTTACGCGGGGCCGGCGACCTCCTTATCGCACACACGCCCACGTCGGAGCAGGTCATGACAAAGAGGGCGGAAAGCGTACGCGGTCCTCGGGAGCAGGATGTACGCCATCAACGCCATCAACGCCATGGTCGCCGAGGTCGCGCTTCGCCACCCGGAACCCGTCCCTCCTGACCTCCGGCAGCGACGACATGACCCAACTCTGCGGCCCCAGTCCGCATCCATCCCGCTCTGAGCTCTGACGACCCGGACCACCACCGAGCACACCCCCTGCCAGGGTCCGCCGCACCGCTGCCCTCGTGCCCCATCCGTGCCCAGCAGAGCGGACAGCAACAGTCAGGTACAGCTTCCAGAGATCACCGCAATCCCAGCTCCCTCACAGGAAAGCGCAGGTCAGGCCCATTCCAGCGATCCAGGCAGCGCTGATTCCCAAGCTCAGAGCGCGAGTTCGATTCTCGTCACCCGCTCCACATGAAAGCCCCAGGCCAACGGCCCGGGGCTTCTTTGTTTGGGTCACCTTGGATGCGTCCGGTCGGCTTCGGTGGCCTCTCCCTGGATAATCGACGTATGGCATCACAGCCCAGCCTTTCTGATCTTCGCCGTGCCAAGTTCGCCCGGCGAACGCCCGCAGCGCTCTCCGAGCTTGTCGGCCCCGAGCACGGCACGGTGCGCCTGCCACTTCACCTGGCATGGTCGGGGCTGACCACGTTCGATCTCGACCAGCCACGGCTACGGATGAGCTACTACCGCATCGTGTTGGCCGAGGGCCAGCACGACGACCTGGTCCGTTACCTCAACCGCGGCCTCCTCGTCAGCTTGTGGCCCACACTTCGCACACTGATCAGCCGTGATGTCCGTGAAGTCTGGGAGCACTCCTTCGACGAGCTGGCTCACAGCGCCCGGGCTGCTGCGTGAACCTCACCGATCTGCACCGTCGCCTGCTGGCTGATGTACTCGCCGTGGGAGGTGCCTACCCTCTGGCGCTTACCGGCGGCTACGCGGTTCAGGCACACGGCCTGGTCGACCGGCTCAGCCAGGACCTCGACGTAGCGACCGAGAACCCTGATCGCATGGAGGACATTGCTGCTGCCGTGCGCGCCGGCCTGGAACAACACGGGTGGCAGGTCAGCGCTCTGGAAACAGACCCGCTCTCCGCACGCCTGATCGTCACCGATCCCGTCAGTCACGAGAAGTGCGAGGTCGACATCCTCAAGGAAGCGCTCTGGCGACCGCCCGTACACACCGACCACGGGTTGGTGCTGTCCCTCGAAGATGTCGTCGGAACCAAAGTTCGCGCACTCTTCGACCGCGGACTCGCCAGGGACCTGATCGACGTACAGGCTGCCGCGAACCGCTGGAGCCATATCGAACTCGAAGAGCTCGGTCGACGCCACGCCCGCGGCTCCTTCGACCTGAGCGAGCTCCAAGCACGGCTGATGGGAGCCGACTGGATCGACGACACGGAATTCGCCGCCTACGGACTCGACGAACGAGCGATCACCGGGCTGCGCCAGTGGGCGCAGGCATGGGCCACCGACATCGGCGAACGGCTCCAAGAGCTGGAGACTCCGCACGAAGACTGATGGCCGCATGGAGGCTGGATACGCTCAGCACGATGCACGCCAGGCCAATCGGCCCACGCCCCCCTGTGCCCCATCCGTGCCCAGCAGAGCGGACAACAGCGGTCAGATACGGCTCTCAGAGACAAGTGGCCATCCACCTGCTCACTGCAAAACCCCAGTTCAGGCCCCCTCTGGCAGCCCAAGAACCGCTGATTCCCAAGCTCAGAGCGCGAGTTCGATTCTCGTCACCCGCTCCATGACGAAGGCCCTGGTCAATGACTGGGGCCTTATGCTTGCCGCCCAACGGCACCGGCCCGGAGCGTCACTCGCCAGGGACAGCCGGTGAGCGACCGCCCCCGTGTCTTCGCTCGGAGCATGCGACTCCAGGCGTCAAGGCTGGGGGCCAGAATCCCGAGCTAATGCATGCATACTCCAGTATGCTTGGACTCATGTCCTCAACGACCCGCATCACCGTCACGCTCCCCAGCGACCAGGTGGCGGAACTCCGCAAGCTCACGGACAACGTCTCCGGCTACGTTGCGGAAGCCGTAGCCCGCCAGATCCGGCACCAACTCCTGGGCGAGGACCTCCGCCGCCATGAGGAGGAGCACGGGCCGTTCAGCGACGAGGAGCTCGCCGAGGCGCGCGGGAAGATCTTCGGCTCCGCCGGCACCTCCACGGGCGCAGATGCCGCGTGAGCGAGCGCATCGAAACCGTCGTCCTGGACTCGGAAGGGCTCTCCGCCTGGATCGCGCAGGACCGCAAGCTCCTCGCGATGCTGCAGGTCTTCCACGACATGGGAGCCGACCTGGTCATCGGGGCCAACACCATCGTGGAAGTCACTCACTCCCGCACCAACATGCCTCGTCTGAACTGGGCTCTGTCCCGCGTCAAGGTGGAGCCAGTCACTGAACAGGCGGCGAAGGCGGCGGCTGAGCTTCTCAAAGGGGCCGGACTGCACGGGCACAAGTACGCCATCGACGCCACAGTCGCCGAGGTCGCCCTGCGCCAGCCGAAACCCGTCGCCCTCCTGACCTCCGACAGCGACGACATGACCAATCTCTGCGGAAACCAAGTCCGCATCATCTCTCTCTGACTCGCCGGCCCACCCCGAGCACGCCCCCTGGCAGGGTTTACAGATCGCCCTCCCGTGCCCCATCCGTGCCCAGCAGAGCAGACAACAACGGTCAGATACAGCCTCCAGAGACCATGGCAACCTCGGCTCCCTCGCAGGAAAGCGCAGGTCAGGATCCTTCCGAAGAGTCAAGCACCGTTGATTCCCAAGCTCAGAGCGCGAGTTCGATTCTCGTCACCCGCTCCACCAGAAAGCCCCAGGCCAGCGGCCCGGGGCTCTGTTGTTGTCTCAGCCCCTCGGGGCGTCTTGCATCAGATCCGCACCAGAAGGCTTCGCCCGCTGGCGGTGCGACTCTCCGCACTCGGCCCCCACAAGATCGGCGGGCCTACTCGCGACCTCCTGCCGATGCTCAAGTTCGGAGTGCTGATAGATCAACGCCGCTTCACCATCGTGTTCTTGCAGGGTGCCCCCGGAGCGGGTCGCCAGGGCACGCCCGGTATGCCGGAGATCGTAGAAGCGGAGCCCCACCGCAGCACGGCCCCTGCGTCCCCACCAGGTCCTGCCCCTTCACTGCGTACCAGTCGAGCCGACGTTCCTGTCTCGGCCCGTGCTCAGCGCCGGTGGTTGTCTGCCCGTTGGCGCATGGCGGCGCGGCTCCCGGCCGCACGGTTCCTCACCCAGCGGAGGCCGGTACGTCGAGGATGGCGAGCTCGGCTGGTGTGGCCTGGCGTTTCCAGTCGGGTGCGAGGGCGGCGTAGGTGGTCACGTCGTGCCAGCAGCCCCGGGTGCGGAAGAGCTGGCGCAGGAGCGCTTCGGAGGTCAATCCCGCGGCGCGCATGATGGGGGGCATGTGGTCGTGGTCGGTGCGGTGTCCGGCCCAGATGCGGTGCAGGCCCAGGGAGCCGAAGCCGTAAGCCATGAGGAGCCGGCCCGTCTCGTGCGCGTGGCCCGCGAGGGCGGATCCGGGGAGCAGGACGACGGTCGTCAGCATGGCGTTGCTTCCGTAGTCCTCGATCAGGAGGCCGGCGGTGCCGAGCATGGTGTCGTCGTCGGGCGTGCAGACGGCGAGGGTGTACTTGCGGCGGACGTGCGCAAGGGGTTGGGCAAGGACGGCGGCGAAGGCGTCGTGGGCCTGGGCGGTGTCCATGCGGTCAGTGCCGAGGTAGCGGGTGAGCGAGCGGCTGGTCACGATCCGCTCGTGGACCGGTTGGTCGGCGGCGCGCAGCTCGCGCAGACGGAGGTGCTCACCGTGCAGGTCCGGTACGCGGTTCACCGGGCACCTTCCAGGGCTGCGGGGATGAGGGCTTCGAGATCGACGTAGGTGCGGGCGGAGGGGACAGGGCGGCCGAGCAGGATGCGACGGGCGGTGTCGGTGACGAGGGCGCCCCCGAGCATCACGCCGCTGGCCAGCTGAGGCCAGCTGGAGAGACTGCTGCCGATCCGGGGAATGGCGGCGGCCATCGCCGCGCTCAGCTGGTCCTGGTCGACGACCTGCAGAAGGAGGCGCGTCTGCTCGGTGCGGTCCATCGCGCGTACGTCGGCGGCTGTCACGGCACCGGCGCGGCCGTGGAAAAGCGGTCGGTCGGGTTCCAGATCGAAGCGTTCGACGTCCAACAGACCGCGGTCGTTGGCGTCCATGAGGACGGGCACCCGCCGGCGCCGGGCGTGCTCGCGGGCGGCGACCTTGGCCCAGAGGGTGTCGCACTCCTCGACGAGCAGGTCGACTCCGTGCTCCCCGCCGCTGTCAGGGGCGAAGAACTCCTCGATGCTCTCCTCGGTCACTCCGTGCCGGTGGACCGCGATGTCGAGGTAGGGGTCGAGCTCGTACATGCGCCGCGCACAGATGACGGTCTTCTCCAGGCCGATCTCGTGGACGCCGGCGCGTAGCCGGTTGAGGTTGGACAGGCTCAGCTGGTCGAAGTCCGCCAGCCGGAACGAGCCCCCCACGCCCTCCATCGCGCAGGTCAGCGCTGCACTGGAGCCCACCGACAGGCCGATGACGCCGATGCGGCGACTGAGCAGGTGCTGCTGTTCCTCGCGGGTGATCTTGTCACGGTTGCGGTCGGTGCGTACGAGCCGGAACTCCGCCTCGGGCAGCACCCGTACCAGGCGGCCCGACCACGGGTACCAGGCCCATGTCCCGTACTCGTCGGGCAGGACGCCGCCTCGTGCCTCGTCCACGGCACGCTCCAGAGCGGCCGGGTGAAACGGTTCTCCGGGGTTCAGGCAGCGGACGAACTCCCGCAGTTGATCCTCGACGCTGTCGTGGACCTCGCGCAGTGCTGACGAGTCCAGCAGCCTCTTCAGCTCGGCGGCGTGCTCGGCCGAGGACGGGTCGAGGAGGACGGGACGAAACGATTCGGCGAGGGCGCTTGAAGGCAACGGGCCGGCGAACGCGGCGCCGGCGGAGGAGGAGAGGGTGTGCGTCACGTCGTCCGACGCTAGCAACACCAAGATCGTCAACCGTGGTGCCTTCACACGTTCGGCGGCATTCCGAGAGCGGATGTGTCCGATCGGGTGACATGGGTCGCGACCGTTCGCGAAGGCGTGGCGCACGGGGCGGCCGAACATCCCGATAGCCAGGCATGATCATTTGATTTTCGGTCGAGATCGCCTGCCAGGCGACACGTGGAGGGTGCCTCACGTGGTCGATCGCGCGACCCCGGCCATGGAGTGCCAGGCGGAGCCCAAGCCCTCCTCTGCATATTCCGCGACGCTTGGCGTATTTCCTCGGCGACTCGTATCGCCGTCACGCTCCCGAGCGATTGCGCTGCCGACCCTCGTGCCCCACCTGTGCCCAGCAGAGCGGACAACAGCGGTCGGAAGCAGCTTCTACAGGCCGCGACCGCCCACCCCGGCCGCCACAGAAGTGCGGTTCAGGTCCCTTCTCACAGCCCAAGAACTAGGCGAAGGCCGGCTTCGGAGCGGAAGCGGGACCAACCACGTCACCGACCCAGCGCACGTGGAGGGCGGAGTCCGTGAACGACGACGACACCAGGCCTCTTCCGCGTGCTGCCCCGCGAAGCTGCCACGCCGCCCCATCTGCCCGGGCGGGACCGGATGCGCACAAGGGGTTCACCGGGGCGGCTTCGTCCCTACTCCCCAGGCGAGGCCGAACCCGTAGGCGGCGTCCAGTTGTTGCTGGATTCCGAGATAGAGGTGCGTGACGGCTGCGGACGGCAGGGACGTCGAGCGCTCCTCGCTCGCCCTCGGCGAGCGGCTGGGGAGCGGCGGTCAGGGCTGAACGCCGCCACCCGGCGACCGCGGCCCGTCGTCGATCATTCCATGTTCGATGTCGTACGGGACCGGACGCCGATCCCCCTGCAGAAGCCGACCCGCTAGGGCCGTTTCTCGTCGCGGAGAGGGCACCCACGGTTGTACGGCCCAGTGGGGGTCTCTCGGTCGGGGTAGGCAGTCGCACGGGGCCGTACGCGTTCGGCTGCGTCGCGGAAGTCCGGTCGATGCCCGGGCGGCGAAACGCGTGGCGTGCGGGGGCGGCGGGAGCGGGTAACGTCTTTGTCATATTCTTCCAGGCGCCGATTTACGAGTGAGAGCGTGAAGGCCCCTGCCGATGTCGCGCGACGTCGCCGCGTCTGTCCCCCGCCGCTGAATCCGTAGATCCCTTCACCTCGTTCGGGAGAACCCATGACCGTGAGCAAGAACATCAACAATCCCGTGGGCATGGGCGGCGGTCAGCGCAAGAGGCTGTCCCGCGCCGAACGGCAGAACAACGGTCCGCACCGCAACCTCGACCGCAAGGGCGCCGCCGACCAGAAGGCGGAGCTGGTGCGCAAGATGCGCGAGAGGGCAGGCGCAGGCGAGGGCTCCGGGGAAACCGGCGACGACACCGCGCAGGGCTGACTCAGCGCTGCGGCGGGGCTGACCCACCCTGGGCTGACTCACCGCCGCAGGTGTGCGCCGCCGGGGGGCTGCCTCGGACCGCCCGGGGCTCTCCTCCTGTCCCGGTCGGCCTTCCGCGCCGTGGCAGGATCGCGCCGTGGCGAACGAGCGGCTTCCCTCCGGCTGGACCCTCGCGCGGATCCGCGATGTCTCCGGGGACCGGGAGGCCGTGGTGCTCGGCGCGGATCGTGCGGCAGCGTGGGTGGGCGGCCCTGGGGATGACGAGGCGATACGGCCGGAGATCGTGATCGGGTTCCACGGGCTCTGCCTGGTGAAGCCGATCGACAGCGACGACTGGTACATGGGCGGCCTCAACGATGACGGGACCGTCGACTGCTGGTCCGCCTACGACGACTTCCACGAGGCGTTGAGGGGGCTGTAGGCCGGAGCCCCGGGCTCCGTCCCGGCGAGCAGGAAGGTGCTCGCCGCACTCGGCGAGGGGCAGGCATGCGCAGCAACGCTCGGATGCGGGACGTCCTGCGGGCGACCGACATCACCGGCTTGAACGATCACGACATCCCTCCCCCGTTCCGTGAGGTCGTGGAGCGCGGGTGGTCCGTCACGGCCGCCGGCGGACGCGTGCTGGCCGGGCTCCGGTCGGCCGTTCCCGGCGGCCCCTGCCTCGACCGGCTCGCGGAGGAGGCGACGGTCAACGGGCGGGGAATGACCGACTACGACCTCCCCTCCGCTCCCCGCGAGCGCACGCCGCTCCTCCTCCGCAGGTGTCTGGCGTACGTGTGCGCCTGCCTCCGGGAAGCGCGCGAGGAGTTCGGCGACACCCAGGTGAAGGCGTACGTCTCGTTGTCCTTCGCCGATACCGACGAGGGCCTCCTCACCTCGAACGTCACCTTCTGCACCCCGCTGCCCGACGTTCGCCCCTATATCCCGGGCCTGGAGAGCGTTACGGATGCGGCAGTCGCTGAAGTCTCCGCCGAGGACTGCTCGGTGTGGCTCTGACGTCGGGGGCGAGAAAATTATTGACCGATCGTTCTGCATGAGGCTACGGTCTCCGATGTGGCCAGGACCAAGGAATTCGATCCGGACGCCGCCCTGCAGTCGGCTCTTGAGCTGTTCTGGCGGCGCGGCTACGAAGCGACCTCGATCGCCGACCTCGTCGAGCACCTCGGCATCGGTCGCGCCAGCATCTACGCCACCTTCGGCAACAAGCACGAGCTGTACCTGAAGGCCATGGACCGGTATGCCGAGGGGCAGGATCCGCACCTCCTCACCCCGCTGTCCCAGCCTGGGCCCGCACTGCCCGCGGTGCGGGCGCTGGTACGCCGCTTCGCCTCGGAGGCCGCCTCCCCCGAAGAGCGGCTGAACGGCTGCCTCATCACCAACACGGCCGCCGAACTCGCCCCGCACGACCCTGCGGCAGCCCGCCGGGTCGAGATCAGCTGGGAGCAGCTGGAGACCCTGCTGCACTCCGCGCTGGTACGGGCCCGGGCCCAGGGCGAGCTGCCCGAGGGGCGCGATCCGCGCGCCATCTCCCGCATGCTGCTCGTCCTGATGCAGGGCCTGCGGGTCGTCGGCAAGGCGTCCAGCGATCCCGCCCGGGTGCGGGACGCGGCCGAGCAGGCGCTGACCCTGTTGGACTGAATCACCCTCGCCCGGTCGCCGTTCGCTGTTCGCCGGTCACTGTTCGCCGCTCGCCGTTCTTTGGCCTGCTTCGTCACCTCACGGTTCGTTGCCGGAGTCCAACCACCTCGCCGGGGCCATCGTCCGCGCCCTTTCTCGCATGCCCAAATAATGGATCGATCGATCAATTATAAGGAGGGTCATGTCCGTCAAAGAAGCCACCCGCGTCGTCGACGTACAGCACCGGTACGCCTTCGCCCTCCTCGGCAGCGTTCAGGCCACGCTGATCTTCACGCTCGCCGCGATCGCCGTGCCGCTCCCGGCCATCGGGCGCGAATTCGGCTTACAGCGCGCCGACTTGATCCTGCTCAGCGCCTCGTACGGACTCACCTTCGCCGGGCTGCTGCTCTTCGGCGGGCGCCTCGCCGACCGTTACGGCGGGCGGCGTGCCCTCCTCGTCGGGCTCCTCCTCTTCGCCGCGGCCTCGGCCGCCGCCCCGTTCGCCTCCGGCATCGAGGCGCTGCTCGCGGCCCGCCTCGTCCAGGGCGCCGGTGCGGCCCTCGTCGCGCCCGCCGCCATGGCCGTACTGCGTACCGTCCATCCCTCCCCCGCCGCGTACGGCAGGGCGATGGCCTCCTGGGGCGGCCTCTCCGTGCTCGGTGCGACCGCCGGCAATCTGCTCTCCGGCGTCATCCTGTCGTGGCTCTCGTGGCGTTGGACCTTCGCCGTGCCCCTCGCGGTCGCGGTCCCCGCCCTGGTCCTCACGCCCCGGCTGCTGCCGCCCACCGCTCCGCACCGGGGCAGGGCGCTCGACCTGCCGGGGGCCGCTCTCGCCACTCTCGGGATCACCTTCGCCAGTTACGGACTCGTCGTCACCGATGTCCGGCCCTGGTCGTCGGCCGCCGTGCTCCTGCCGCTGCTCGGCGGCGCCGTCCTCCTCGGCGCGTTCCTGTACGTCCAGCGTCGCGCCCACGATCCGCTGCTGCCGCCCCGCTTCCTGCTCGACCGGCGGCGAGCCCTCGCCCTCGCGGCCGTCGCGCTGAGCGCCTGCGGGACCGCGATGACCTTCGTGGTCCTCTCGCTCCACCTCCAGCAGACCCTCGGCCGGTCGCCGCTGCAGACCTCGGCCGCGTTCGTACCGTTCGCCGTCGCGCTGATCGCCACGGGCCGGGCGGCGGGACCGCTCGTCATCCGGTACGGGGCCGGAGCCGTCACGACCGCCGGGCTCGGTACCGGCGCGGCCGGGCTCGCCCTCCTCGCCGCCACCGGACTCCAGGCGCAGCTCCCGTACGTGTACGGGACTCTGCCCGGTCTCGTGCTGCTGGCGGCCGGCGCCGCGGCGTCCTTCGGCGGAGCATCCGTACTCGCCACCGAAGGCGTACCGCCGCAACGGGCCGGGCTCGCGGGCGGTGTGCTGAACAGTGCGATGGAGCTCGGCCCCACCGTCCTGTTCGCCCTCCTGCTCACGTTGGGCAGCGACGCCCTCTCCCTGGCCGCGACGGGGTCCGCCCTGGCCGTCGCGGCCCTCGTCAACCACCGCACCGGCTGATCCAGCCATCATCCAACTGAAGCGATATACCGAGGAGTTGCCTGCCATGAACAGTTTCGCCGGTAAGACCGTGCTCGTCACGGGCGCAGGGTCCGGTCTCGGACGCGCGATCGCGCTCGCCTTCGCCGCCGAGAACGCGTCCGTCATCGCGGCGGGGGGGCCCCCCCCCCCCCGGGGGGGGGCGGGGCGGGGCCAAGGCGGGGGGCGGCGGCGCCCGCCGCCCCCGGCCGCCGCCCGCAAACCGAACCCGCCCGGCCCGCGGCGCGGG
>NZ_JAFEUF010000009.1:0-10985 GCF_016901035.1 Streptomyces durocortorensis | reverse complement strand
TCCCATTAACTGTTGCGCCGGTAAGCCGGGGCGCGCCGGGGGGGGGGGGGGGGGGCGCGGCCGCGCGTGCGCGCGCGCCTGCGCCGCCGACGCGGGGGCGGGCGGGGGGGGGGGGCGCCCCGCCGCCTCCCTGGAGGAGACGGTGCGCCTCATCGAGGCGGCCGGCGGCACGGCTGCCGCCGTCACCGCCGACGTCACCGACTCCGACCGGCTCCGGGGCCTCGTCCGCGAGACCGTCGACCGCTTCGGCGGGCTCGACATCGCCGTCAACAACGCGGGGATACTCCGCGGCACCGTCCCTGTCGGAGAAGTGAGCGAGGAGGACTGGGACGCGGTGCTGCGCACCAACGTCACCGGGGTCTGGCTGGCCATGAAGCACGAGATCGCCCACATGAAGGAGAACGGGGGCGGGGTCATCGTCAACATCGCCTCCAACCTCGGCGCGCACCTGCGTATCCCGAACGCCGCCGCGTACATCACGTCGAAGGCGGCGGTCTCCGCGCTGACCCGCGCCGCCGCGCTCGACCACATCCATCAGGGCATCCGCATCAACGCGGTCAGCCCGGGCGCCTCCGCCGCCCCGATGTCGCTCCTGCCCGGCGAGACCGAGGCCGACCGGGCGGAGCGGGTGAAGTCGGAGAACCCGCTCGGCCGGGTCGCGGAGGCCGAGGAGGTGGCGGCCGCCGTGCTCTACCTCGCCTCGCCCCTGGCCGGTTCGGTGGTCGGCACCGATCTCGTCGTCGACAGTGGGGCGTCGGCCTGACCTGATCTGTTCCCGTCGCCGGCCGGGAGCCGGGAGCCGGGGGGCAGGGGACGGCGGAGGGGGTCGGTGCGGCGGGGCTCGGTGCGGTGGTGGGCCTGCGCCGGCCCGCTGCCGCGCCGTGGGCCGGCTAGCCGTACATCGCGCTGCTGTAGGCGTACAGGGCGATCACGCCGGCGACGCAGACGAGGATCACCCACGAGCTGAAACTCGTGTGTCTTTCCTTGGGTCTTCCGGTCCTTCCGGGTTTTCCGGGCCTTCCTGGTTTCCCGGTTCTCCCAGTTCTCCCGGATCTCCCGGATCTTCGCTTCGCCGTCTTCGCCGACCGACGGGAGCGCCCGGAAGTCTCCCCGTCCGGAGTGGCCCGCACCGCATCGGCCGCCGCATCGGCCAGCAGGCGGCGGCAGGCTGCGGCGAGCACATCCGTACCGGCGGAGAGGGGCACCACGGCCTCCGAGCGCGCCGGGGCGGTGGTGCCGCCGTCCAGGATGCGCCCGGCGCGTACGAGGATCTCGTCCCGGCCGCCCGCCGGAGCGAGGCTGATCCACCGCCGTACGTGTTCGCCCCGGATGACCATCCCCCCGGACCGCTCCCGGTACACGGTGTGCTCACGCCACAGAACGTCCGCCAACTCCTGCGCCGTACTGCGCAGTTGTGCGCTCACGATCCATCCCCCTCCGCCTCACAGCGAATCGAACAAGCATCGCACTCTACTGGTGTGTGCAGATCTTGTGTTCGCCAGGCCCACCGGGCTGGAGGAGAGCGTCGCGACGGTGGCCATGCCGGCGCCCTGCGGCCGAGCGGCGACCAACGGCGGCCCTCGGTGCCGCGGGGGATCAGCCGGCGCTGTCCTCGGCGAGCGTGTGCGCCACCAGGGCGTTGGCGTGCCCGTGGCCCAGGCCGTGTTCGGACTTGAGCCAGGCGACCAGCTCCATGTGCTTGGTCAGCGGGGAGGCGCGGATGAGGTCCTTCCACTCGGCGACCGGGCGGCCGTACTTCTTCTCGATCGAGGGGAAGTAGCTCGCAGGGCCCTTCACGGCGTTGTCGGTCATGGCGTGTCCCGTCTGTCGGTGGGTGGGGGGGGGGACGGCGAGCGCCTGCCCCCGTCCGGTCGGTGTCACATCTATGACCGGCGGGGGACGGCGAAATCATCGGTGGATCAGGGGGCGTTGTTCTTCGGGCTCTTCGGGGCGGGGAGCGTGAACGTCGGCTTCCCTGAAGGGAGTCGGGTCGTGTACGCGCTGATGTACGTGTCCAGGTACGGTGCACGCTCACCGGCCGTGGGCGTGTCGTCGGACGGGTCGTCCAACGAGAGGCCGAGCCGTGCGTCCTTGATCCGTACGGTCTGCTTCGACGGGGTGTCGAGCCAGTCGCCGGTCCCGATCGTGCCGATCTCCACGGCCAGTGCGTGGCCGGCCTCCAGGGTCCAGTCGGCCGACTTGAGGTCGAGGGCCAGGCGGTCCGCGTCCAGGCGGGAGACCTGCTCGTCGAACATGACGGCCTTGCCGTCCTCGGCCACGTCGTACAGCTTGACCATCACGTTCCCCTCCCCCTCGGCGGCCATCGAGACCCGCGGGGTGCCGGTGATGCGGGTGGGCCGGTCCAGGGGCCGGGAGCGTACGACATAGCTGTTGGAGGGATCCGGGGTCCGCTGCGAGATCTTCCCGGGCGTCCCGCCGGGCGTCTTGCCGGTGGAGGGGGCTTCGCCGTCGTCCACGTAGACGCCGTCGCCCAGCGGCACGGTCACCGCCCGGTCCGTCTCCGGCCAGGTCTTCTGGGCGCGCCAGGCACCGGTGGAGTCCTGGATCGCGTACGGCGGGTGAGCGGCCGTCGGCTTCTCGCCCTTGAGGTACTGGTCGTAGAAGGACATCGTCTCCTCGAACCAGCCCGCACGGCCCATCTCCAGGCGCCCCTTCTCGTCCTTCTCGTTGCCCCTCACGTGGTCCCACGGACCGAGCCAACCGCGCTGCGGGCCCTGGTGGTTGGCCAGGAACTCCCGCATCCCCTCGGGCTTGGTGTTCGACTCGGTGAAGCCCTGGGTGAAGAACAGCGGGGTGTCGGTGCCCTCGGCCCTCTCCGCCTGGTCGCGTTCGGTCCAGTACGGGTTGGCCGGGTCGGCGATGCGGTAGCCGTCCGAGTTCGCCACGAAGCACTCCGGGTGCTTCTTCTCGTAGTCGGCGTTGGCCCGGTAGCGGGCGTCGTCGTCCTTCATCCCGGGCATCGCGGCGATGGCGTTGTACGTGGTGGCGGTGGCTACGGCGTTCGGGCGGGGCACGCCGTTGGAGTGGATGAGGCGGTACGCGTCCCACACCGGTTCCTGCGCGACGACGGCCTTCAGCGCGTCCTGGTCGAGGTTGTTGCCGATGAGCCCGGTGAGCGCGTCGAAGGACTTGCCGTACATCCCCACCGCGCCCGTGGACCACGGGCGGTCCGCGGTCCAGTCGATCGCGGCCCTGATGTCGGCCCGGTCGCCGGGGCCGCCGAAGTCCAGGCAGCCGGTGGAGCCGCCGAAGCCGCGCGTGTCCACCATCACGAACGCGTAGCCCTTCTTGAACAGGTCGGTTCCCTCCATGAAGTCCTGGAAGCGGGCCGAGGGGCCGGAGCGTTCGTGGCCCTCGGGGGCGATCTCCCCCGCGTGCCCGAAGTACGCGCTCGCCGACAGGATCACCGGCACCTTCTCGCCCTTGGCCAGGCCCTCCGGCAGCAGGACGTCCGCATGCAGCTCGGTGCCGGAGCCGTCGGAGGACGGGAAGTAGTGCTGGGTCCAGACCGCGCCATCGGGGACGCGGTCGTTCTCCTCGTGCGTGACGCCGTCCGTCGCGGTCGCGGTCCTCGTGGTGGTCGCGGTACTCGTCGTGGTCGCGGTCCCGGCTTCCGGCGGGGCGGCGACGGCGGGGGCGACGAGCGTGCCGGTCAGGGCGATGGCGGTGATGAGTCCGGTGGTGGCCAGGCCGGCCGCCCGGTGCATCCGGGGGGTTCGGGGCGTTCGGTCAGTCGGTCGGTGGGGCTTCAACTGTTCCTCCCTGGTGGTGGGGTGTGGGGGCTGTGCTGCGCTGCGCAGGTCTGGTTCTGGCCGGGCCGGAAGCCCGGGTCAACGGTCGTCCGGGCCCGCCGCCTTGAGCCGCTTCGCCGAACTGCGGCCCGCCCAGAGGACGACGAGAAGGGCGACGGCGAGCAGGGGGTAGCCCATGGCGAGCTTCGTGAAGGCCAGCCAGCCGGTCCGGTCCTCGTCGTACAGCCACTGCTGGACGACGAACCGGGCGGCGAAGACGGCGGTCAGGGTGAGCGTGGCGATGTCGTAGGCGCGCCGCGACGGCTTGTCCCGCAGCCAGGCGGTACCGGTGCCGTTGAGCGCGCCCCAGACGACTCCGGCCAGCGGCCGGCGGACGACGACCGAGAGCAGGAAGAACGCGCCGAGCGCGAGGTTGGACCAGATGCCCAGCAGGAAGTAGCCCTTGGCCGACCCCGTCTTCCAGGCGACGAACGCGGCGACCGCGACGCCGAACAGGCCGGACAGGGCCGGCTGGAGGGGCTCCTTGCGGACCAGGCGCAGCACGGTGATCGCCAGACCCGTACCGAGGGCGGTGACGATGGCTCCCGTCAGCCCGAGGGCGGCGTTGGCGAGGACGAAGGCCGTGACCGGCAGCATCGTGTACACCAGGCCGGCCGGGCCGCCCATCTGCTCCAGCGCGGTCCGCTGCTTCACGTGTTTCACGTGCTTCCCCGGCGTGCCGCCCGGTTCCTGTGCTCCGGACCCGGTGCGGGAGGGGTGTACGGATGCCGTCATGGTGCGAGATCAACTCCCCGGTTGTCGCCCGGCGGTGCGGCGTGCCCCCACCGCCCCGGCGGTCTCCGTGATCGTGTGCGTAACTCCAACCTGCCCGGGTGCGGCGGCCCGGCGGGATGCCGACTGTCATGGATCGGCATGACGGATGTCATGGGCACAGCCATGCCGTCGCCCGACGCCGGGCGCTCAGCACCGTGGCACGCGGGCGGACCGCCTCCCAGCCGATGCTGACGCCGCGCGGGAGCCGGCCGTCCTACGACGACGCCGATACCGACACCTCGGGATCCGGCTCCGGCTCCGGTGCCGGATCCGGTCAAAGACCCGGACGGCGGGGCGTCGGAGCCGGTGATCACACTGGTACGGACGTGGCGTGCTGGTGAGCGGGGGAGTTGAGGATGGAGCCGAAGGCAGAGCCGAGGCCGGCGAATCGTACGGGAACCCACCTGGAGGACCGGGTGAAGGACTGGGCCTCCCGGCACCGCACGGGGCTGCTGGTCGCGGTCGGGGCGGTGGTCGTCCTGCTGATCGCCGGGAACGCGATGCGTGAGCCGGCGAAGGACTGGTGGCTGGCGCGCGAGGCATGCGGCGGCCAACTGCCCGCCAGGGAACTGGGGATCGTACGGACGGATCAGCGGCTCGGGGAGACACAGGAGTCCTTCGACGCCGACGACGGCACGTACGACTGCGTGCTGAGGAACGAGAACGGCCAGGTCGTGATCGCGGTGGAGGCCTTCCCGGAGGGAATCGGGCGGGATCGGGAACTCGGGTCGGCCGGAAGCTCCCGCCCGCCGCACGCCGTGCTGCCGGGCGGACTGCCCGGCTTCGAGGACGACAACAGCCTCGTCTATCTGATGCCGGATTGCCCGCGTGGGGCACCGGCGGAAGCGGAGAAGGACGAGGCGGCGGAGAACGGGGTGGAGAAGACGGCAGAGCGGCGCCGGCTGCTCGTGAGCACCTGGACGTACTTCGCGCACAGCCCTGCGGAGAAGGCGGCCATGCTGCGGCTCGCCGTCCACATGACGAACGTGGTGACCGAGAAGCTCGGCTGCGGCGGCGAGCCGCTGCCCGCCCCGGCGGACGGCGCGGTGCCGGACGAGGGGACGTACGTGCCCCGCGCCCGGGCGAAGGGCACCGCCTGCGACGCCCTCGCCACCACCCGCGTCCCGGAGGCGGGGCGCGACGGCGAGGTCCGCATCGCCGTCGCCGACGGCGGGATCGTCGGCCGGTGCACCCTGCGCGCCACGGAGTCGTACGCGGATGCGCGGGAGGGTACGGCGATCGTCGAGCTGACCTCCTGGCTCGGCGACTGGGGCCCGCGGGTCCGCGACTGGGGCCTGGGCCCCGACCCCCTGCCGATGGGCCGGGGCATCGGCCGGAGTCCCGCCCTCACCGAGGACCGGGCGTGGGCCGTCGCCCGGTGCGACGGGGACGACGTCGGCTTCGCCGCGCACTGGGGTCAGGACTATCCCGACCGGCCCCGGAAGCCGGGCACGAAGTACGTGCCGCCGACCGAGGCCGAGCAGTACGAGCAGCGCGTGCAGCTGCGCGCGTACGTGTCCGCGTTCGCGGCGGATCAGGTACGGCGCGGGGCCTGCACGGACCTGAAGCTGCCGGAGAAGCCGGAGCGGCCCGCGCAGCCCGGCCGGCCTGAGTAGACCTGAGTAGACATGAGCAGGCCTGAGCAGGGGTGAGCAGGCCTGAGCAGGGGTGGGGGCGGAGTAGCCCCCGGAGGCACCGGAGGCCGGCTCCGTTCTTTGTCTACTCTTTACCCGGATCGGGGCCGATGCCGGGATGGCCGCGCGGCGCGAGCGTGTTGGGGCCGGGTGGACCACCCCCGCAATGGACAGGAACCCGACGTGACAGACGTGACAGACGAGGCAGCCCCGGTAGGCCTGACGGAGACGGCAGGCGTGACGGAGACGGCAGGCGTGACGGAGACGGCAGGCGTGACGGACGCGGCAGGGGCGACGGACGCGGCTGGTGCCGGGCTCGCCGCCCGTGCGGCGGCCTCCCTCTCCCGCCCGTTCTCGGTCCGCGGGCTCACCGCCCGGAACCGGATCGCGATGGCGCCCATGACCCGGCAGTTCTCCCCGGACGGCGTCCCCGGACAGGACGTGGCGGACTACTACACCCGCCGCGCCGCCGCCGATGTCGGCCTGATCATCACCGAGGGCACCTACGTCGACCACGAGTCCGCGGGAACCAGCGACCGGGTACCGCGCTTCCACGGCGACGCCGCGCTCGCGGGCTGGGGACACGTGGCGGACTCCGTGCACAGGGCCGGCGGCGCGATCATCCCGCAGCTGTGGCACGTGGGCGTCACCCGCACCGAGGGCGCCGGGCCCGTCCCGGACGCCGAGCCGGTCGGCCCCTCGGGTCTGTCCCTGAGCGGCGAGCCCAAGGGGCGCGCCATGACGCAGAAGGACCTCGACGACGTCATCGCCGCCTTCGCCGACGCGGCGGCCGCCGCCGAGCGCCTCGGCTTCGACGGCGCCGAACTGCACGGCGCCCACGGCTACTTGATCGACCAGTTCCTGTGGTCCGGTAGCAACCGGCGTACCGACGCCTACGGCGGTGACCTGGTCGCCCGGACCCGTTTCGCGGCCGAGATCGTGGCCGCCTGCCGCGCCGCCGTCTCCGACGCCTTCCCCCTCTTCTTCCGGATGTCCCAGTGGAAGTCGGACAACTACGAGGCGAAGCTCGCCCAGACCCCGCAGGAGCTGGACGCCCTCCTCACGCCGCTGGCCGAGGCCGGTGTCGACGTCTTCCACGCGTCCACCCGCCGCTACTGGCTGCCGGAGTTCGAGGACTCCGACCTGAACCTGGCCGGGTGGGTGAAGAAGATCAGCGGACGGCCGACCCTCACCGTCGGCTCGGTCGGCCTGGACGGTGACTTCTTCGGCTCCTTCCAGGGCAACGACTCCCGGGTCACCGGTATCGAGCAGTTGCTGGACCGGATGGAGCGCGACGAGTTCGACATGGTGGCCGTCGGGCGGGCGCTGATCGCCGACCCCGAGTGGGCGGCGAAGTCCCTGCGCGGGCGCACCGCGGACATCACCCCGTTCTCCGCGGAGATGCTGAAGCATCTGCACTGACCGGCAAGTCCCGCTCTAGGACGCCCTGTTCGCCGCCGCCGGAAGTTCCGCGCGGACGGCGGCGATCAGGGCGCGGCCGGCCTCGTGGGCGGCGGCGCTGCCCTCGGCGGGGCTCGTACCGGCACGCTGGTGCAGCACGACGCCGATGACCAGACGGTCGACTCCGGCGACCTCCTGCCTCAGGGCCCAGACGAGGTTGCCGCCCGCCGGGGTGGAGGAGCCGGTCTTCAGCCCGATGACCCCGTCGTGCCCGAGCAGCTTGTTCGTGTTGCGGAAGGTCACCCCGGCGCCCGGGGCCGTGACGCGAGCGGTCGCCACGATCCGCCGGAAGGCCGGGTCCTTCATCGCGGCCCGGGCCAGCCGCAGTTGGTCCACCGCCGTGCTCCTCGTACTCGCCTCCATGCCGCTCACCCCGGTGTACGTGGTGGCGTGCATGCCGAGCCCGGCGGCCGCGCGGTTCATCTTCGCCACGAACGTCTTCTCGTCTCCCGCGTCCCAACGGGCCAGCAGCCGGGCGATGTTGTTGCCGGAGGGCACCATCATCAGTTCCAGCAGCCGCCGTTGGGTGTACTTCCGCCCGGCGAGCACCGGGGCGGTCGTCTCGACGGAGGAGTACGACTCGTCGGCCGCCCGCTGGTCGGCGACCACGGTCGCGCCGGGGGCCTCGGCGCGCATCGGATGGTCCCTGAGGATCACGTAGGCCGTCATGACCTTGGTGACGCTGGCGATCGGCACCGGCTTCTGCTCGCCCCGGGTGCCGAGGCTGCCGATCCCTTCGACCGCCACGCTCGCCTGCCCCTCGCGCGGCCAGGGCAACTGCATCGACCGGGCGAGCGGCGCCACCTCATCCGCCGGGCCGCCGTCGCCGCCCTGCGCGGTCGTGGACCGGCCGCCGCCCCCGGCCGCGTACCAGCCTCCCGTGCCGGCCACGAGCACCACGGCGGCGGTCAGCGGTACGAGGACCGATCGGCGGCGAAGGCCGAGGAACCGGACACGGAAGCGGACGCCCTTTCCGGCGGGCGGGGGTACCACGGGGGCTGCGGGCATGGGTTCCTCCAGGTGACACCGGTGCGGTTTCCCGTACCGGAGTCACCTTCGAGGAGTCGTTCTTCCGGACCCGTACAGCACCGTTTCCGCCCCCGCGAGAGTGCGTTTCGGTTCCGTATCAGGCGGTGCGTGCGGGGGTAGCCAGGTCGAGGACCGCGAGCGCTCCCCCGCCCGGGGCGTTCGTGAAGGTCAGCCGGGCGCCGAGCACCTCCGCCTGGCCCTGGGCGACGGTCAGCCCGAGGCCGTGCCCCCGGCCGCGTTCGCTCGCGCCGGTGCGGAAGCGCTGCGGGCCGCGCTCCAGCAGGTCGGGCGGGAAGCCGGGGCCGTGGTCGCGTACGGCGATGCGCGCCCCGGTCACGGCCACCTCGACGGGGGCCGCGCCGTGCCGGTGGGCGTTGGTGACGAGGTTGACCACGATCCGCTCCACCCGGCGCGGGTCGGTCTCCACCACCTCGGCGTCCGCTGCGGTGACGTCCGTGTCCGTGCCGGTACGCCGCACCACGTCCGCGACCAGTTCGCCCAGCGGAACCGGGTCGAGACGGGCCCGCTCGGCGCCCGCGTCCAGGCGGGAGATCTCCAACAGGTCCTCGACCAGGGCGTTCAGGGCCCGCAGCCGGTCCCGTACGAGACCGGTCGCCTCGTCGTCCTCGGGCAGCAGCCCGGCGGCGGTGACCAGGCCCATGAGCGGGGTACGCAGTTCGTGCGCGACATCGGCGGTGAAGCGACGCTCGTTCTCCAGCTTGCGCTGGAGGGCGCCGGCCATGTCGTCGACGGCCGCCGACATCTCGGTGATCTCGTCACGGGCCCGCCCGGCCGGTCCGATCCGGGCGTCGAGGTCGCCGTCGGCGATGCGGCGGGCGGTACGGGCTCCGTGGCGCAGCCGCCGGTTGATCGGTTCCGTGGCGAGGGCGGCGAGCGGGACGACGAACAGGAGTGCGGCGAGGACGGATTTCACGATGCTGCGGTCCAGGAGCTGGAGGCTGCGGACCTCGGTGCTCATGTCGTCCCGGACGACGAGGAACCGGTCGTCGTCGACGGCCACTGCGCCCCACATCCAGAACCAGTTGGGGGGATCGGCGTCGTACCAGGTGGCGTATCCGCCGCCCGTGTCCGAAGCGGCGGGGGCCGGCGGGTCGGCCTCCGGTTGGCCGGTCGCCGGCAGGTCGGTCGCCGGCAGGTCGGTCCCCGGCTGGTCGGTCCCCGGCTGGTCGGTCCCCGGCTGGTCGGTCCCCGGCTGGTCGGTCCCCGGCTGGTCGCTCGCCGGCTGGTCGCTCGCCGGCTGCTCCGCGAAGCCGGCGAGGTCGCGGGCCAGTGGTTCCGGCAGTTCGGCCCTGCTCCGTACGTCGATGTCGGCCGGCGCCCTCCCCGTGCGGTCGTACTCCCGCTCGGCGGCGATCAGCCGGGTCAGCGTCCGGTCGGTCCCCACGCGCAGGCCGCGTTCCCGGGTGGCGTCATGCACCAGGAAGCCGATGACGGCGGCGACCGCGCAGCAGGCGGCGGCGGCCAGTGCGGCGATCTTCCAGCGCAGGGCCCGGGGGTTCAGGAAGTCCACGGCGATCGCCGGCCGCTCAGCCGCGGACGAGCTTGTAGCCGAAGCCGCGGACCGTCTCGATCCGCCCGCTGCCGATCTTCTTGCGCAGCCGCAGCACGCACAGGTCCACGACCCGGGTGTCGCCCTCCCAGCCGTAGTCCCACACGTCGCGCAGCAGCCGGCGGCGGTCGAGCACCGAGCCGGGCGCGGCGGCGAACTCCAGCAGCAGCCGCAGTTCGGTGGGGGTCAGCGACACGGTCTCGCCGGCCCGGCGTACCTCCATGCCGAGGGTGTCGACGGTCAGGTCGCCGAAGGCCAGTACGTGGTCGGGGGCCTCGGGCGGCGGACTCGCAGCGGGCCGAAAGGTGGCGCGGCGCAGGAGGGCGCGGATCCGGGCGACCATCACGGCGGTGTCGACGGGCTTGATCACGTAGTCGTCGGCCCCGGCCTCCAGGCCCGCGACGACATCGAGGGCGTCGCCGCGCGCGGACATCATCAGGACCGGTACGGAACTCTCCTCGCGGATCCGGCGGCAGAGCCCGATGCCGTCCAGCTCGGGCAGCATCACATCGAGGATCAGCAGGTCGTGCGCGCCCGCACGGAAGGCCTCCAGACCGCTGAGCCCGTCGGCGGCCACGTCGACCCGGTAGCCGTAGCGTTCCAGGGCCAGTTGGACGGCACGGCGGATGGTGGCGTCGTCCTCGACCACCAGCACGCCGACGGGCTCAGCGGTCTGGAGGCCTTCCGTGCGGGCGCGCACGACCT
>NZ_JAFEUF010000095.1 GCF_016901035.1 Streptomyces durocortorensis | reverse complement strand
CCCCGACCCGGGCCCCGCGCCCACGCTCCGGGACACCGACTCCCCGGCTCCCGCCGCACCGGGTCCGGGCTCCGGTCCCGGCCTCTCGGCTCCCGCCGCACCGGGTCCGGGCTCCGGTCCCGGCCTCCCGGCTCCCGCCGCACCGGGTCCGGGCTCCCGACCCGACGCCCTGGCTCCCGTCGCCCCGCGCGGCTACCGCGCCGTCTTCGCCGTCGCCGAGTTCCGGGCCGTCTTCGCCGCCCATCTGCTCTCGCTGCTCGGCGTCATGGTCAGCGAACTCGCGCTCACCGTGCTCGTCTACGACCTCACCGGCTCCCCGCTGCTCAGCGCCCTGACGTTCGCACTGGGCCTGCTCCCGTACCTCGTCGGCGGCACCCTGTTCGCCGGGGTCGCCGACCGCTACCCGGCCCGCCGCGTCCTGGTCGTCTGCGATCTGCTCTGCGCTGCCTGCGTTGCCGTGATGCTGGTGCCCGCCACCCCGGTCGCCGGACTCCTCGCCCTGCGCTGCCTGATCGCCGCGATCGCCCCCGTCTTCACCGGGACGCGGATGGCGGCGCTCACCGACATCCTCGGCGACGGCGACCTCTACGTACTGGGCCGTTCCCTCCTGCGGATCGTCTCGCAGAGCGCGATGCTCATCGGGTTCGGCGCGGGCGGGGTGCTGCTCACCGTGCTGTCCCCGCGCGGCGCGATCACCGTCACCGTGGTGACCTTCCTCTGCTCGGCCGCCCTGCTCCGCCTCGGCACCCGCGACCGCCCCGCCCGCACCGGCGGCGAGAGCGGCGGCACCCTGCTGAAGGAGTCGCTCTCCGGGGCCCGCCTGGTGCTGGGCGACCGCCGCATCCGCGCCCTGATGCTGCTGCTCTGGCTGCCCGCGATGTTCGTCGTGGCTCCGGAGGCGCTCGCCGCCCCGTACGCCGACGCGATCGGGGCCTCGCCCGCCGCCCTCGGCCTGCTGTTCTGCGCCATGGCCGTCGGGCACATCGGGGCCGAACTCTTCGTGGGGGCCGCGCTCAGCCCCCGTAACCGCTCCCGGATCGTCCTTCCCGTCGCCGCAGTCGGCCTGCTCCCGCTCCTCGTGTACGCGGTCCGCCCCGGGCTGCCGCTCGCCCTGGCCGCCCTCGCGCTGGCCGGCGCGGGCGCCGCGTATGTGATCGGGCTCGATCAGTGGTTCGTCGACGCCGTGCCCCAGGAGCTGCGCGGCCGGGCCATGACGCTGCTCACCGCCGGGCTGATGACCGTCCAGGGTCTCGGGATGGCGCTGGCGGGGCTCGCGGCCGAGTTCTTCCCGGTCCACCAGGTGGTCGCCGGATCCGGAATCATCGGTACCGTCTGCGCGCTCCTGCTCGTCGCCGAGGTCCGCAGGACAGCCCCCGGACGGGTGTCCGATACCGAAGGACGAGACGGGGCTGACCGGCATGTGACCAGTCGGTAAGGTCGGTGCCGTGCCGAAGCCGCTCAGCCTTCCCTTCGATCCCATCGCCCGCGCCGACGAGCTCTGGCAGCAGCGCTGGGGGCCCGTGCCCTCGATGGGGGCGATCACCTCGATCATGCGGGCCCAGCAGATCCTGCTCGCCGAGGTCGACGCCGTCGTCAAGCCGTACGGGCTCACCTTCGCCCGGTACGAGGCGCTGGTGCTGCTCACCTTCTCCAAGGCCGGCGAGCTGCCGATGTCCAAGATCGGCGAGCGGCTGATGGTGCACCCCACCTCGGTCACCAACACCGTGGACCGGCTGGTGAAGTCCGGTCTGGTCGACAAGCGCCCCAACCCCAACGACGGCCGGGGCACCCTCGCCTCCATCACCGACAAGGGCCGCGACGTCGTCGAGGCGGCCACCCGGGACCTGGTCGCCGTCGACTTCGGTCTCGGGGTGTACGACTCCGAGGAGTGCGCCGAGATCTTCGCCATGCTGCGCCCGCTGCGGGTGGCGGCCAAGGACTTCGAGGAGGGGTGAGCCCGGCCCTCCGGTAAGAGGGGCCGGGCGAAGATCGCCCCGGTCGTCCCGTTACGCTCGATGCCATGAAACAGAACGTGCTCACCCGCTACCGGGTGATGGCCTACGTCACCGCCATCTGGCTGCTCGTCTTCACCGTGGCGATCATCGCGAAGTACGGCTTCGAGACCGGCGACACCATGCTGATCTCCCAGGTCCACGGCGTGCTGTTCATCGTCTACGTCGTCTTCGCCTTCGACCTCGGCTCCAAGGCGAAGTGGCCCTTCGGCAAGCTCCTGTGGGTGCTGGCCGCGGGCTGCATCCCCTTCGCCTCGTTCTTCGTCGAACCGAAGGTCAGCCGCGAGGCCCGTGCCCTGGTCACCGACCCGGCCCCGGCCCCCGCGAAGGTCTGACCCGGCCCGTCCGGCACACCCCGACCGCCCCGCGCACAAAGCGCCGGGCGGTTTGCCATCGACATTTACTAGGACGTCCTAGTAAATTCGAGGGTATGGACGCTGACGCGATCGAGGAAGGCCGCCTCCGCTGGCAGGCCCGTTACGACAAGGCCCGCAAGCGTGACGCGGACTTCACCACGCTCTCCGGGGATCCGGTCGAGCCCGCGTACGGGCCCCGCCCCGGTGACACGTACGAGGGATTCGAGCGGATCGGCTGGCCGGGGGAGTACCCCTTCACCCGGGGTCTGCACGCCACCGGCTACCGGGGCCGTACGTGGACGATCCGCCAGTTCGCCGGCTTCGGCAACGCCCAGCAGACCAACGAGCGCTACAAGATGATCCTCGCGGCGGGCGGCGGCGGACTCAGCGTCGCCTTCGACATGCCGACGCTGATGGGCCGCGACTCCGACGACCCGCGCGCGCTCGGCGAGGTCGGCCACTGCGGGGTCGCCATCGACTCCGCCGCCGACATGGAGATCCTCTTCGGCGACATCCCCCTCGGCGACGTCACCACCTCCATGACGATCAGCGGCCCGGCCGTCCCCGTCTTCTGCATGTACCTGGTCGCCGCCGAGCGCCAGGGCGTCGACCCGGGCGTGCTCAACGGCACGCTCCAGACCGACATCTTCAAGGAGTACATCGCGCAGAAGGAGTGGCTCTTCCAGCCCGAGCCCCATCTGCGCCTCATCGGCGACCTGATGGAGCACTGCGCCGCCTCCATCCCCGCCTACAAGCCGCTCTCCGTCTCCGGCTACCACATCCGCGAGGCCGGAGCCACGGCCGCGCAGGAGCTGGCGTACACGCTGGCCGACGGCTTCGGTTACGTCGAGCTCGGCCTCTCCCGCGGCCTGGACGTCGACACCTTCGCCCCCGGGCTCTCCTTCTTCTTCGACGCGCATCTCGACTTCTTCGAGGAGATCGCCAAGTTCCGCGCCGCCCGCCGCATCTGGGCCCGCTGGATGAAGGAGACGTACGGCGCGAAGACCGACAAGGCCCAGTGGCTGCGTTTCCACACGCAGACCGCCGGGGTCTCGCTCACCGCGCAGCAGCCGTACAACAACGTCGTACGGACCGCTGTCGAGGCGCTCTCCGCCGTCCTCGGCGGCACCAACTCGCTGCACACCAACGCCCTCGACGAGACCCTCGCGCTCCCCTCGGAGCAGGCCGCCGAGATCGCCCTGCGCACCCAGCAGGTGCTGATGGAGGAGACCGGCGTCACCAATGTGGCCGACCCGCTGGGCGGCTCCTGGTACGTCGAGCAGCTCACCGACCGGATCGAGGCCGAGGCCGAGAAGATCTTCGACCAGATCCGCGAGCGCGGCACCCGGGCTCACCCCGACGGGCAGCACCCCATCGGGCCGATCACCTCCGGCATCCTGCGCGGCATCGAGGACGGCTGGTTCACCGGCGAGATCGCCGAGTCCGCGTTCCAGTACCAGCGCGCCCTGGAGAAGGGCGACAAGCGGGTCGTCGGCGTCAACGTCCACCACGGCTCGGTCACCGGCGACCTGGAGATCCTCCGGGTCAGCCACGAGGTCGAGCGCGACCAGGTCAGCCAGCTCGCCGACCGCAAGGCCGCCCGCGACGACGCCAAGGTCACCGCGGCGCTGGACGCGATGCTCGCTTCCGCCCGCGACGGCTCGAACATGATCGCGCCGATGCTGGACGCGGTACGGGCCGAGGCCACACTCGGCGAGATCTGCGGGGTGCTGCGCGAGGAGTGGGGCGTCTACACGGAGCCGCCGGGCTTCTGAGGCCCGAGGTCAGGAGGGCCCGCCCCCGCTCGGCGGGCCCTCCGGACCGAACGTCAGCGTGAACAGCGCCCCGCCGCCCGGCGCCGCCCCCGCCGTCAGCTCCGCCCCGTGCGCGCGGGCGATCTGCCGGGCCATCGCCAGGCCCAGGCCCGAGCCGGGCAGGGCGCGCGCCGCCTCGGCCCGGTAGAAGCGGTCGAAGACGTACGGGAGGTCGGCGGCCGGGATGCCCGGCCCGTGGTCCCGGACCGTCAGCTCAAGGCCGCCCTCGTAAGCGGTCAGGCCGACCTCCACCGGAGTGCCCGGCGGGCTGAACTTGGCCGCGTTGTCCAGCAGGTTCGTCAGCAGCCGGGCCAGCCGCGCCGGAACCCCGGGCCGGACCGCCTCCGCCGCGCCCGCCCCCACCTCCAGGAGGAAACGCGTCTGCGGCCAGTGCGTCCGTGCCGTGGCCACCGTGTGCTCCGCCACCTCCGCGATCCGCACCTCCTCCAGGAGCGGCAGCGGCTCCTCGTCCCGGGCCAGCTCGATCAGGTCGTTCACCAGCCCGGTCACCTCCCGGATCCCCCGGCCCAGCGCCCCCGACGCCCGCTCGCGCTGCGCGGGCGTCAGCCGGTCGCCGCGGGCCAGCAGCTCCGCGTTGGTGCGCAGCGCGGTCAGCGGGGTCCGCAGCTCGTGCGAGGCGTCCGCGACCAGCCGGCGCTGCGAGCTCACCGACTGCTCCAGCTCCCCGAGCATCGTGTTGAAGCTGGCCGCCAGCCGGGTCACCTCGTCCTGGCGGCCCGGCGGACCCGGCGGCAGTTCGATGCGGTGGCGCGGATCCCGGGTCGCCGCGATCCGCTCCGCGGTCGAGGTCAGCCGGGCCACCGGGGCCAGGCCCGTGCGCGAGACGGCGTACCCGAGCAGCCCCCCCCCCGGGCCCCCCCCCCCCCCGCCCGCCGCCAGCAGCACGGCCGCCTGCCGCACGCCCTTCTCCACCGGGTCCGCCCGCAACGCCACCTGGAGCGCCCGCCCGTCCCCGAACGGGGTGGTCAGCATCCGCAGCGGCTGCTCGAAGCGGGTGACGTTGCTGTAGTACGGGGCCCGCGTCCCCGCCGCCACCTCGCGTACGGGAGCGGAGACGGGCAGCAGATACGCCGCCTCCGGGTCCGCCGCCGGATCGGCCGGGACGATCTGGGCGCAGGCGGGCGCGGAGAGGTAGCGGCACTCACCCGCCACGATCTGCGGGCCCTCGCCCCGGTTCTCCTGGATCACCCGGGTCGCGGACTGGGTGAGGGACAGGTCGAGCTGGTGCAGCAGCTCGTAGCGGATGACGAAGAACGCCGCCGCGCACACCCCGACCGCGACCAGCGCCACCGCCGCCGAGGCCGCCAGTGCGAGCCGGGTCCGCAGGGGCCGCCTGCGCCGCCACCGCGCCCCCAGCCGCCGCACCCCGCTCACGCCACGTCCAGCCGGTAGCCGAGCCCGTGCACGGTGTGGACGAGCCTCGGCTCACCGCCCGCCTCCAGCTTCCGCCGCAGATAACCCACGTACACCGCGAGCGAGTTGGAGTCGGGCCCGAAGTCCTGGCCCCAGACCCGCTCCAGGATCACCTCGCGCGGCAGCGCCTGCCCCGGGTGGCGCAGCAGCAGCTCCAGCAGGGCGGCCTCCGTGCGGGAGAACTCCACGGGCCGCCCCGCCCGCCGCCCGGTCCGGGTCACCGGATCCAGCGTCAGATCCGCGAAGGCCAGGTCCCCGTCCGGGGCGGGCGGGGCGGCCCGCCGCAGCAACGCCCGTACCCGCGCCACCAGTTCGTCCAGCGCGAACGGCTTCACCAGATAGTCGTCGGCCCCCGCATCGAGGCCGTCCACCCGCTCGCTCACCGACGACAGCGCGGTCAGCACCAGCACCGGCGTCCGGTCCTCCATAGCCCGCAGCCTCCGGCAGACCGCAAGGCCGTCGAGCACCGGCATCATCACGTCCAGGACCAGCGCGTCCGGCTCCCAGGCGGCCACCGCCGACAGCGCGGCCAGCCCGTCGCCGACGCCCCGGACCTCGTACCCCTCGACGCTCAGCCCGTCCTCGACGGCCGCCCGAACGTCCGGCTCGTCCTCGGCCACCAGAATCCTGTTCATGGACTGAAGCCTGCCAAACCGGACTCTTAGAACCCTCTTAAGCCGCTTCCCGAGAGTGGCGGCCATGCGCACACCACTCTCCGTCGTGATCGGTGCGGGCGGCACCGGCGGCCATATCTACCCCGGTCTCGCCCTCGCCGAGGCCCTGCGCCGCGCCGACCCGGACGCGGTCGTCTCCTTCATCGGCACCGAACGCGGTCTGGAGACGACCCTGATCCCGGCGGCCGGATACCGGCTGCACACCGTCGACATGATCCCCTTCGACCCCGCGCTCGGCGCGAAGCGTTTCCTCCTCCCGGCCGCTCTCCTCCGCTCCGGCGCCCAGGCCCGCTCGGTCCTGCGCACCCAGAAGGCGCAGGTCGTCGTCGGCATGGGCGGCTACCCGAGCGCCCCGGCGATCGTCGGCGCGAAGATGGCCGGGCTGCCCAGCGTGATCCACGAGTCCAACGCGGTCCCGGGCCGGGCCAACCAGTTCGCCGCCCGGCTCACCGAACACCTCACCGTCGCCTTCGACGGCAGCCGCGCCCACCTCTCCGGCGGCGAGCGGGCGCTGACCGTCGGCATGCCGATCGCCGCGTCACTGGCCGCCCTGGACCGGCCCGCCCTGCGCGAGGAGGCCCGCCGCGCCTTCGGGGTACCCGAGGGGGCCCGGGTGGTCCTCTTCAACGGCGGCAGCCTCGGCGCGGCCCGCCTCACCGCCGCCGCCGTGGGGCTCGCCGCCCGCTGGCGGGGGAGGGACGACGTCCACCTCCTGATCAAGACGGGCCCGGCGGCCCTCGCGGAGACCCGGCAGAAGCTGATCGACGCGGGGGCCGGTGCCGCCGGGCACCCGTACGGAGTCGACGCGGAGGCCGGGACAGCCCCGCACCCGTACGGAGCCCACGCGGGGGCCGGGCCCGTCGCCCAGGCTGTGCCCTACCTCGACCGGATGGACCTCGCCTACGCGGTCGCCGACCTGGTGGTCTGCCGGGCCGGCTCCGCCACGATCGCCGAACTCGCCACCGCCGGGGTGCCCGCCGTCCTCGTGCCGTACCCGTACGCCCCCGGCGACCACCAGACCCACAACGCCCGTGTCCTCTCCGACGCCGGGGCCGCCCACCTCGTCCCCGACGCCGAGACCACCGCGGACCGCCTCGCCGAGCTGATCGACCCGCTGCTCGCCGACCCCGCGCGGCTCGCCGTGATGGGCCGGGCGGCCGACCCGGGAAACCACGCCCGCGCCGCCGACCTGTTGGCGCAGACAGTCATCCGGCTTGCCGGACAACCCACCACCACAAGGGAGTTCACCTCATGAACAGCGCAACCGCCGATGTGGACAGCACCACCGCCGACAGGAACAGCACGGCCATCGACTGGACCGGACGCACCGTCCTCGTCACCGGCGCCGAGGGCTTCATCGGATCCACCCTCGTCGACCTTCTCGTCCAACGCGGTGCCCGCGTAAGGGCGTTCGTCCACTACAAGCCGTACGCCGACAAGGGCCACCTCGCCCGCTACCTCGACGACCCGCACGGGCCCGTCGAGTTCATCGCCGGGGACGTCGGCGACGCGGGCCGGGTGATGGACGCGGTCGAGGGCTGCGACACCGTCTTCCACCTCGCCGCGCTCATCGGCATCCCCTACAGCTACGACTCCCCGGGCGCCTACGTCCGGACGAACGTCGTCGGCACCGAGAACATCGCCGAGGCCTGCCGCCGCCACTCCGTCCGCCGCCTCCTGCACACCTCCACCAGCGAGGTCTACGGGACCGCGCTGACGGCCCCGATCGGCGAGGACCACCCGCTCCAGCCGCAGTCGCCGTACTCCGCGTCGAAGATCGGCGCGGACATGATGGCCCTGTCCCACTGGCACGCCTTCGAACTGCCGGTGACGGTGGTGCGGCCGTTCAACACCTACGGGCCCCGCCAGTCGGCCCGTGCCGTGATCCCCGCGATCCTGGCCCAACTCCACTCCGGGGCACGGGAGATACGCCTCGGCTCGCTGACCCCCACCCGTGACTTCACCTACGTCACCGACACCGCGGCCGGGTTCCTGGCGCTGGCCGGCTGCGACCGGGCGCTGGGGGAGAGCGTCAACCTCGGTACCGGCCGGGAGATTTCGGTCGGGGACCTCGCGAAGGCCCTCATCACCGCCTCCGGCCGGGACGCCGAGATCGTCGTGGACCCGGCGCGGCTGCGGCCCTCCGGCAGCGAGGTGCACCGGCTGCTCTCCGACAACACCCGCGCCCGCACCTGGGCCGGCTGGGAGCCCGAAGTCACCCTGGAGGAAGGCCTGGAGCGGACCTCGGCGTGGGTGGCGGACCATCTGCACCTCTTCGCCCCGGGGCGCTACCAGGTCTGATGCCGGGCGATGCCGCTACGCCGCCTGCGCCCCGGCCAGCCCCAGCAGCAGCAGCGAGGTGAAGCCGCTCGCCCACTCCGCGTCCACCGGCTCCGCGCTGACCAGGGTGCGGTGCACCACGGCTCCGGCGATCACGTCGAAGATCAGGTCCGCGTTGCGGGCTGCCGCCGAGGCGTCGTCCTCGTACCGCAGCTCGCCGCGGGCCTGGGCGCGTTCCCGGCCCTGGAGCACCAGCCGCTTCTGCCGGTCCACGATGGCCGAGCGGATCCGGTGGCGCAGCGAGTCGTCGCGGGTGGACTCGGCGACCACCGCCATCAGCGCCGTACGGGCCTCCGGCCGCTCCAGCAGGGCGGCGAACTGGAGCACGACCCCCCGCACATCGGCGGCCAGGCTGCCCCGGTCGGGCAGCTCCAGCTCGTCGAAGAGGACCGCGACCGCGTCCACGACCAGCTCGTTCTTGCCCGCCCAGCGCCGGTAGAGGGTCGTCTTGGCGACCCCGGCCCGGGTCGCCACATCGCTCATCGTCAGCTTCGACCAGCCGAGATCGACCAGGGACGCCCGCGTCGCCTCAAGGATCGCGGCATCGGCCGCGGTGCTGCGCGGACGCCCTGTTCGGGAGGCTCTGGGGTCGGTGTCGCTCATGATGCGGCGACCATACCGGTCGGTAGGGAGAACGGTTGTGCCCCGGGGCCCGTGAGACAGATCACCGGGATCACCTGTTCCGGCGGGCTGATCGGCAGTTACGCTACGGGTCGTAGCGTAAGGAAGGCGGCCTGCTCGCCCCGTACGCCACGGAACGAACGAGCGACAGCCACCGGGGTGCTTCACCAGGCCCCAGGCGCCGGGTGGGGATCCGGGGCCGCTCGGACCGGCCGGATGGGGATCCGGAAGGTCCACCAGGGTCTTTCAGGGGCCCGCTGCCGTTCCGGCCCGTCCGCCCTCGCACGCCAGTGGGGGCTGTGGGCCGGGCCGGTTCTCGCACTCGCTTTTCGGAACGGTGCGGTCAGGGGGGAGGATGTACGTATGCAGCCTAGGAACATGTCCATGAGCGGCGTTGTCGACCTCGCCGCCGTCAAGGCGGCCGGAGAGGCCAAGGCCAAGGCGGAGCAGGCCCGCGCGGAGGCCTCCCGGACCGGAGGCGCCGGCGCCGTCGCGCCCGCCGCCCTGGTGATCGACGTCGACGAAGCCGGTTTTGAGCGCGATGTCCTCCAGCGCTCCGCCGAGGTGCCCGTCGTCATCGACTTCTGGGCCGAGTGGTGCGAGCCGTGCAAGCAGCTCGGCCCCCTGCTGGAGCGCCTGGCCGTCGAGTACAACGGCCGCTTCCTGCTGGCCAAGGTCGATGTCGACGCCAACCAGATGCTGATGCAGCAGTTCGGCATCCAGGGCATTCCGGCCGTTTTCGCCGTCGTCGCCGGGCAGGCCCTCCCGCTCTTCCAGGGCGCGGCCCCCGAGGCCCAGATCCGCGAGACGCTCGACCAGCTGATCCAGGTCGGCGAGGAGCGCTTCGGGCTGACCGGGATCGTCGTCGACCCGGACGCCGGAGCGCCCGACACGGCCCCGGCCGAGGTGCCGGCCGGTCCGTACGACGCGCTGCTGGAGGCCGCCGCGTCCGCGCTCGACGCCAATGACTTCCCCGGCGCGATCCAGGCGTACAAGAACGTGCTCTCCGACGACCCGGGCAACCCGGAGGCCAAGCTGGGCCTGGCCCAGGCGGAGCTGCTCGGCCGTGTCCAGAGCATGGACCCGCAGGCGGTGCGCAAGGAAGCGGCCGACAGTCCGGGCGATGTGGACGCCCAGATCGCCGCCGCCGATCTCGACTTGGTCGGCGGTCATGTCGAGGACGCCTTCGGCCGGCTCGTCGAGGCGGTCCGCCGCACCGCCGGCGACGACCGGAACGCCGCCCGGCTGCGGCTCCTGGAACTCTTCGAGGTGATCGGCCCGGAGGATCCCAGGGTCACCGCCGCGCGCACCGCGCTGGCCCGCGTCCTGTTCTGAGACCGGTCCGGATCCTGGTCCGACACGCTCCGCCGTCCGCTCCGGACGAGCCCGATTGTGCCGATGTGACAAGACGGCCGCACCGCCCCCCGGGCGGAGCGGCCGTTTCGCCGTCCCGACGCCGAAGAAGGCCGCCAAAGGCCTTTGCTTTACCAAAACTTGACAAAGATGCAAGCTGTTACTCGCAGTAAGGCGGCTGAGCTGTTCTGTCCTGTTTCCGGGAAGTTTCCCGCTATTCCGATGTCCCTTTCGTGCCACCCTGCGTCGCCGTGTGATGCCGCCCTGTCGCCCTGCGGTTATCGGGCCGTTACTAGCCAGTAACGATCCCCCTTGTGCCGGGGCCGTGAATGGACCACGATCGGCCACGCTCGGTCCAATACCTCCAGCCCGGTCTCCAGCCGGTGTCCGAGGGTCTGTTGGGTCCCCACCGGGTGGGTCGGCGGCAGTGGCGCCGACCGCGGACAGGGGGGTTCCCGCTTACCGGCGGGGCCTGTCCGACCGGCTGTGCGGAACGCGCGGCCAGTGGTTGTCGCTCGGGGGTGAACGCCGGTGGATCGGATGCGGGACACGTCTCCGATACGGGCGCTCTCCTTCCCGAGGACGTAGCACTTCTCCCATCCCAGGACGGGCACGACGCCCGGCCGGAGATGTACGTCCGAGAAGAAGGAGCAAGTATGAGTTCCCAGGTTCGCGGTGGGACGAGATGGAAGCGGTTCGCTCTGGTCATGGTGCCGAGCGTCGCCGCGACGGCCGCGGTGGGCATAGGCCTGGCACAGGGTGCGCTGGCGGCTTCGTTCAGCGTCTCCGGCCAGAGCTTCAAGGTCAGGGCCGACCGGCTGGAGGGCCAGGACTTCGTCCAGTACGGCAGCGTCGCGGTCGGTAAGGACCTCGAAGGCAAGGAAGCGGCGCACGCGGTCGCGGTGTCGGGCTTCAGCAGCGCGACGATCACCAACATGTGCCAGTCGGTGGTCACGCCGAAGGTCCCGTTCATCAACAAGCCCGTCAGCCTGAAGCTGAGCGCCGGTACCAACCCGAAGAACCCGGTCGAGGCGACCAACCTCTACCTGGACATCTCGGAGCTGGACGCAGACGCCGAGTTCCGGAACATCGACATCGGCGTCGCGGCCGGTTCGCTGAAGAAGGAGAACAGGCCGAACAGCATCGGCATCCAGCCCGGTACGCAGGCGAACGGTGCGGGCTTCGCGCAGCGCGCCGACTCGGCCGTGCTGACCGGCGTGAAGCAGACGGCGTGGGCGACCACCGCCGGCACCTTCAAGCTCAGCGACCTGAAGCTGAGGCTGCACACGGGCGTCGAGGAGTGCTACTAGCACTCGGCCCGGGTGGCCGGAACGTCCGCCGAGGGTTTTCCGGCCACCCCCTCCTTCCTTTCTCACAGCGGTACCGGTTCCAGGGAGCTGTTTTCCATGAGCCCCGAGTCCACAGGGCAGAACGAGCACCACATCCGCGTCTATCGGCGACGCTTCCGCGCCTGGCGGGGTAACCGCCCGTTCTGGGCCGGTCTGTTCACCATGGCCGGTGGCCTTCCCATCGCCTACTTCCCCTACGCCGACCTGCACCTCGGCAATATGACGCTGGCGATGTCCACGACCGCCGGCGCGGGATCCCTGATCATCGGGGTTCTGCTGATCACGCTCGGCTTCACGATGTGGTTCCACCACATAGTCCGGGTGTTCGCGGGGATCGCGGCCATCCTGCTGGCGCTGATCTCCCTTCCCGTCGCCAACATCGGCGGCTTCGTGATCGGGTTCCTGCTCTCCCTCGTCGGCGGAGCCCTGTCCGTTTCGTGGGCGCCGGCGGCGCCGCAGCGGGCCGACGAGGCGACGGGCGGCGAGCAGGCCGGGCCCGCGAAGGGCCTGCCGTACGAGGAGCGCCCCGAGGGCGAGCTCCAGGGCGCGGCGGCCGTGCCCCGGCAGCACGGCGCCGGGCTCGACACGGCGGCCGAGGCCGAGGGCGGGAGGCATCGTGCGGGGTGACGACGGACAGCGGACGGACGCCTACCCCGGCGACGGGCTCCGCGAGCGCAAGGGCCCCCGCCACGCGGCCCCCCGGAAGTCGCTGCTGACCAAGCTCCACCTGCCCAGCGGCAAGAAGGCGCTGGCGCTCGCGGCGATGCCCACGGCGGTTTTCGTGGGCATGGGGCTGACGCCCAAGCTGGCCCTGGCCGACGACGGCGCCGACATCCCGTTCGCGCCGGGCCCCTGCGTCACCCGGTCCGACGAGCCCAGCGAGTCCGAGTCGCCCGAGGCCACCCCGTCCCCGTCGGCCACGGCGAAGGACGAGGCCGGCAAGGACGCGAAGCCCGGCGCCACCGCGACCCCGAAGCCCTCGGCGAGCGGTTCGGCCTCCGACGCGGACGGGGGCAAGGACCCTTCGGCCGACGCGAAGCCCGACGAGGACGCTGACAAGCCGGCGCAGTCCGCGGAGGAGAAGCCCTCCGCGACCCCGACGCCCACCAAGTCGAAGAACCCGCTGGACCCGCTCGGACTCGGCGACGCCCTCAAGGACCTGTTCGACGGCCCGGACGAGGACAAGGCGGAGGACGAGGAGAAGGCGGAGGACAAGGCCGAGGACGCGGACAAGGCCGAGGAGCCGGCGAGCCCGTCCCCGAGCCCCACGACCAAGGCCCCCGAGCCGTCCGAGAAGCCGAAGGACCCCGCGAAGGAGACGACGGACAAGACGGCCGACGCCATCCGCGAGGCCGCCGAGAAGGCCGGCAAGGACGTCGAGGAGCTCGACGAGGACGCCAAGGGACTCGACCCCAAGAAGGACGAGGACATCCCGGACGGCGCGAAGCCCCGCTTCCCGTGCCCCGAGCGCGACGCGGACGCGCTCGCCGCGGCCGAACTGGAGCCCGGCATCCCGTTGCTCCCGTCCGACCCGTGGACCCTGGAGTCGACGCTGCTCACCCTCAACGGCCTGGACTACCACGGCATCGTCGAGGTGAAGAAGGCGGACGGCAGCATCAAGAAGGTGCTGAAGTTCACCGCTGCCTCCATCGACATCAAGGACCTGCATCAGCTGACCGTCGGTCCGGCGGGTACGACGGGCCATGTGAAGTCGCGGCCCGGCTCCACGTCGACGATCCGCAACGGCGAGGTGACGATGTACACGGAGGAGCTGAAGGGCAACCTCTTCGGCCTCATCCCGATCACCTTCAGCCCCGAGACCCCGCCGCCGCTGAACGTCCCCTTCGCCTTCTTCACCAAGGTGAAGGTCACCCAGGCCGGCCAGTTCGGCGGCACGCTCACCGTGCCCGGACTGAACAACTACCTCGAAGGCGGCAACGGCTAGCGGCCGCCGCCCACGATCCCGTCCGGGAGCCGCACACCCACCCCGCCCCCCCCCCCCCCCCACCGGGGGGGGGGGGGCGGCCCCCGCGGGGGGGGGGGGGGGGGGGGGGGCTGGGTCGTGTGCGTGACGGAGGGGCGTCGCGGGTCAGTCCCGCTCGCCGCCGCCCAGGTGGTGCACCCGGACCATGTTGGTGGTGCCGGGGACGCCGGGGGGCGAGCCGGCGGTGATGATCATCGTGTCGCCGGAGCTGTAGCGGTTCAGCTTGAGCAGCTCCGCGTCGACCAGGTCGACCATTGCGTCGGTGTTGTCCGCGTGCGGGACGACGTGTGACTCGACGCCCCAGCTCAGCGCGAGCTGGTTGCGGGTGGCCTCGTCCGTGGTGAAGGCCAGGATCGGCTGGGCCGTGCGGTAGCGGGAGAGCCGGCGGGCGGTGTCGCCGGACTGGGTGAAGGCGACCAGGGCCTTGCCGTCGAGGAAGTCCGCGATCTCGCAGGCCGCACGGGCCACCGAACCGCCCTGCGTACGGGGCTTCTTGCCCTGGACGAGCGGCTGGAGGCCCTTGGAGAGCAGCTCCTCCTCGGCGGCGCAGACGATCTTCGACATCGTCTTGACCGTCTCGATCGGGTACGCGCCCACCGAGGACTCGGCGGACAGCATGACCGCGTCCGCGCCGTCCAGGATCGCGTTGGCGACGTCGGACGCCTCGGCGCGGGTCGGCCGCGAGTTGGTGATCATCGACTCCATCATCTGGGTCGCCACGATCACCGGCTTGGCGTTGCGCCGGCACAGCTCCACCAGGCGCTTCTGCACCATCGGGACCTTCTCCAGCGGGTATTCGACGGCGAGGTCGCCACGGGCCACCATCACGCCGTCGAACGCCGCGACGACGCCCTCCATGTGCTCGACCGCCTGCGGCTTCTCCACCTTGGCGATGACGGGAACCCGGCGGCCCTCCTCGTCCATCACCTTGTGGACGTCCTTGACGTCTTCGGCGTCGCGGACGAAGGAGAGGGCGACCAGGTCGCAGCCCATCCGCAGCGCGAAGCGCAGGTCCTCGACGTCCTTCTCGGACAGGGCCGGGACGTTGACCGCCGCACCGGGCAGGTTGATGCCCTTGTGGTCGGAGATGACACCGCCCTCGATGACGATGGTCTTCACCCGGGGGCCCTCGACCGCGACGACCTTCAGCTCGACGTTGCCGTCGTTGATCAGGATCGGGTCGCCCTTGGCGACATCGCCGGGCAGCCCCTTGTAGGTGGTGCCGCAGATCGACTTGTCGCCGGGGACGTCCTCGGAGGTGATGGTGAACTCGTCCCCGCGGACCAGCTCGACCGGGCCCTCGGCGAACTTCGCCAGCCGGATCTTCGGACCCTGGAGGTCGGCGAGCACGCCCACCGCGCGGCCGGTCTCGGCGGCCGCCTTGCGGACACGGTCGTAACGGCCCTGGTGCTCCTCGTGGGAGCCGTGGCTGAAGTTGAAACGGGCCACGCTCATGCCGGCCTCGATCAGAGCGACGAGCTGCTCGTGCGAGTCGACGGCGGGACCGAGGGTACAGACGATTTTGGAACGGCGCATGAGGCGGATCCTATCGGTTTGTTTCGCTGCGGAATATTCCGTCTGGTGGAAGATACAAAGGGGCGCGGGGGTGCTCAGTTGTCGCTGTGTGCCGGGCTGACGGCGTCACCCCGGCTGACCAGGGCGAACGTCTGCTCGGCGATCTCCAGCTCCTCGTCCGTCGGCACCACGGCGACCGCCACCCGGGCGTACTCCGGCGAGATCAGCCGCGGTTCGCCGGACCGTACGGCGTTGAGCGAGGCGTCCACCGCCATGCCCAGCTCCTCCAGGCCCGCGATGGCAGCTTCCCGCACCGGGGCCGCGTTCTCCCCGACCCCCGCCGTGAACGCCACCGCGTCCACCCGGCCGAGCACCGCCGTGTAGGCGCCGATGTACTTCTTCAGCCGGTGGATGTAGATGTCGAAGGCCAGCGCCGCCTGCTCGTCGCCCTCGTCGATCCGGCGGCGGATCACCCGCATGTCGTTGTCGCCGCACAGGCCGACGAGACCGCTCTTCTTGTTCAGCAGGACGTCGATCTCGTCGGCCGACATGCCCGCCACCCGCTTCAGGTGGAAGGTGACCGCCGGATCGATGTCCCCGGAGCGCGTACCCATCACGAGCCCTTCCAAGGGTGTCAGCCCCATCGAGGTCTCCACGCACCGCCCGCCCGCGACCGCCGAGGCCGACGCCCCGTTGCCCAGGTGCAGCACGATGACGTTCACCTCCTCGGGAGCCTTCCCCAGCAGCTCGGCCGTCTTCCGCGAGACGTACGCGTGCGAGGTGCCGTGGAAGCCGTAGCGGCGGATCCGGTGCGCGTCGGCGGTCTCCACGTCGATCGCGTACCGCGCGGCCGCCTCCGGCATCGTCGTGTGGAACGCCGTGTCGAACACCGCCACCTGCGGCAGGTCCGGCCGCAGCGCCTGCGCGGTGCGGATGCCGGTGATGTTCGCCGGGTTGTGCAGCGGGGCGACCGGGACGAGCCGCTCGATCTCCGTCAGCACCTCGTCGGTGATGACGGTCGGAGCGCTGAACTTCAGCCCGCCGTGCACCACCCGGTGCCCGATCGCGGCGAGTTCGGGGGAGTCCAGGCCGAGCCCGTCCGCCGCCAGCTCCTCGGCCGCCGCCTTCAGCGCCTCGTCGTGGTCCGCGATCCGCCCCGTACGCTCCCGGGGCTCGGCGCCGCCACCGGCCAGCGGCGTGTGCACCAGCCGCGAGGTCTCCTCGCCGATCCGCTCGACCAGACCCGAGGCGAGCCGCGAGCGGTCGTGCATGTCGAGCAGCTGGTACTTCACCGACGAGGAGCCGGAGTTGAGGACGAGGACGCGGTGCGGTTCCACAGAGGTATTGCCTTCGTGCCGGGGGATGGAGGAAGTCGTCATGCGGGGCGCTCCTCGCTCTGCGCCTGGATCGCCGTGATCGCCACCGTGTTGACGATGTCCTGGACGAGCGCGCCGCGCGAGAGGTCGTTGACGGGCTTGCGCAGACCCTGGAGCACCGGACCGACCGCCACCGCGCCCGCCGAGCGCTGCACGGCCTTGTAGGTGTTGTTGCCGGTGTTCAGGTCCGGGAAGATCAGCACGGTCGCCTGGCCCGCCACCTCGGAGTCCGGCAGCTTCGTCGCCGCCACGGTCGGCTCGACCGCCGCGTCGTACTGGATCGGCCCCTCCACCCGCAGCTCGGGCCGCTCCGCCCGCACCCGCTCGGTCGCCTCGCGCACCTTGTCCACGTCCGCGCCGGAGCCGGAGGTCCCGGTGGAGTACGACAGCATCGCCACGCGCGGCTCCACGCCGAAGCGGGCCGCCGTCACCGCCGACTGCACCGCGATGTCCGCGAGCTGCTCGGCGTTCGGGTCCGGGTTGACCGCGCAGTCGCCGTACACGAGGACCTTGTCGGCCAGGCACATGAAGAAGACCGAGGAGACGATCGACGCGTCGGGCTTCGTCTTGATGATCTCGAACGCCGGGCGGATCGTGGCCGCCGTGGAGTGCACCGACCCGGAGACCATCCCGTCGGCAAGACCCTCCTGCACCATCAGCGTGCCGAAGTAGTTCACGTCCGCCACCACGTCGTACGCCAGCTCCACCGTCACCCCCCGGTGCGCGCGCAACTGCGCGTACCGCTCGGCGAACCGCTGGCGCAGCTCCGAGGTGTGCGGGTCGATCAGCTGGGTCTCGGCGAGGTCGATGCCGAGGTCGGCGGCCTTCTTGCGGATCACGTCCACATCGCCGAGCAGCGTGAGGTCGCAGACGTCCCGGCGGAGCAGCACGTCGGCGGCGCGCAGCACCCGCTCCACCGTGCCCTCCGGCAGCACCACGCGCTTTCGGTCGGACCGGGCCTGCTCCAGCAGCTCGTGCTCGAACATCATCGGAGTGACCCGCCCGCTGCGGGCCACCGAGATCCGGTCGAGCAGCGCCGCGGTGTCCACGTGGCGCTCGAACAGACCGAGGGCGGTCTCCGCCTTGCGCGGGGTCGCCGCGTTCAACTTGCCTTCGAGGGTGAAGAGTTCGGCGGCGGTGGGGAAGGATCCGCCGGCCACCGACACGACCGGGGTGCCCGGTGCGAGCCGGGCGGCCAGCGTGAGTATCTCCTCGCCGGGCCGCTCGTCCAGGGTCAGCAGCACGCCCGCGATGGGCGGGGTGCCCGCGCTGTGGGCGGCCAGCGAGCCCACCACCAGGTCCGCGCGGTCCCCGGGGGTGACCACCAGGCAGCCGGGCGTCAGCGCGTTCAGCAGGTTCGGCAGCATCGCCCCGCCGAACACGAAGTCCAGCGCGTCGCGCGCGAGCCCCGAGTCGTCGCCGAGCAGCACCGTGCCGCCCAGCGCCGCGGTGATCTGGGCGACCGTGGGGGCCGAGAGCGCCGGGTCGTCCGGCAGGACGGAGACGGGGACGGGCAGCCGGGCCGCGAGCCGCTCCGCGATCCCCGCGCGGTCCTCGGCCGCGACCCGGTTCACCACCATGGCCAGCACGTCGCAGCCCAGGCCCGCGTAGGCGCGGTAGGCGTTACGGGTCTCGGCGCGGACGGACTCCGCGGTCTGCCCCTTGCCGCCGACCACCGCGATCACCGAGGCCCCGAACTCGTTGGCCAGCCGGGCGTTCAGCGCCAGCTCGTCGGGGAGCTGGGTGGCCGCGAAGTCACTGCCCAGCACGAGGACCGCCTCGTACTCCCTGGCCACCTGGTGGAACCGGTCGACGAGCTGCGAGACCAGCTCGTCGGTGCCCTTCTCCGCCTGCACGGCGGAGGCCTCGTGGTAGTCCAGGCCGTAGACGGAGGCCGGGCTCTGGGAGAGCCGGTAGCGCGCCCGCAGCAGCTCATAGAGCCGGTCGGGACCGTCATGGACCAGCGGGCGGAAGACCCCGACCCGGTCCACCTGACGCGTCAGAAGCTCCATGACTCCCAGCTCGACGACCTGACGGCCGTCCCCCCGGTCGATCCCGGTCACGTACACGCTCCGCGCCACGCGTGCTCTCCCGTCCATGTTCGGTGCCGCGACCCGCGGGGCGTCCGGACGTGCGGTGCTGCCCCCGTGCCAGCCCGGTGTCCGCCGGGTGCGGCGTTGGCCTGCATTGCCTCTTGACGATACCTGCGGGGGCCGCTATACCGCCCGCCGGAGGTTCCGGCAGCCCGTGGTCGCGGGCCCCGCCCCTCGGCCCGCCCTTCGGAATCCTCCTGCCCACGGGCGCCACCGGCCCGGCCGAAAGCGCCGGGCCGGTGTGCGGCGTGGGAGGATCGTGATGGTTCAGGGCACGGGACCGGCCCCCGGCGGGCCCCCGGAAAGCGCGGTTACTAGGAGCAGGAGACACACCTCGATGCGCATCGGAATTCTCACCGCGGGCGGCGACTGCCCCGGCCTGAACGCAGTGATCCGGTCGGTCGTCCACCGGGCCGTCGTCGGCCACGGCGACGAGGTCATCGGCTTCGAGGACGGCTTCAAGGGGCTGCTCGACGGCCACTTCCGCCCCCTCGACCTCAACGCGGTCAGCGGCATCCTGGCCCGCGGCGGCACCATCCTCGGCTCGGCCCGCCTGGAGCGCGACCGGCTCCGCGAAGCCGCCGAGAACTGTGCGGAGCTGGCCCGCCGTTACGGCATCGACGCGCTCATCCCGATCGGCGGCGAGGGCACGCTCACCGCGGCCCGCATGCTCTCCGACGCGGGCATGCCGGTCGTCGGCGTCCCGAAGACCATCGACAACGACATCTCCGCCACCGACCGCACGTTCGGGTTCGACACGGCGGTGGGCGTCGCGACGGAGGCCATAGACCGTCTGAAGACCACCGCCGAATCCCACCAGCGCGTGATGGTCGTCGAGGTCATGGGCCGCCACGCGGGCTGGATCGCGCTGGAGTCCGGGATGGCCGGCGGCGCCCACGGCATCTGCCTGCCCGAGCGGCCCTTCCAGGTCGACGACCTGGTCAAGATGGTCGAGGAGCGGTTCGCGCGCGGCAAGAAGTTCGCCGTCATCTGCGTCGCCGAGGGCGCGCACCCGGCCGAGGGCTCCATGCCGTACGCCAAGGGCGCGATCGACCAGTACGGCCATGAACGCTTCCAGGGCATCGGCAACCGCCTGGCCGTCGAGCTGGAGACCCGGCTCGGCAAGGAGGCCCGGCCCGTCATTCTCGGCCATGTCCAGCGCGGCGGCACGCCCACCGCGTACGACCGGGTGCTCGCCACCCGCTTCGGCTGGAACGCGGTGGAGGCCGTGCACCGCGGCGAATTCGGCCGGATGACCGCCCTGCGCGGCACCGACATCGCGATGGTCCCGCTCGCCGACGCCGTCACCCAGCTGAAGCGGGTGCCCACCGAGCGGATGTACGAGGCCGAGTCCGTCTTCTAGGTCCGCCTTCCCGGGGCCGTCGCAGGGGGCACCCCGGGTCCGCCGCAGGGGTCACACCCCGGCGGTCCGCCAGAACTGCTCCACCACCCGGGCCAGGAACGCCCGGCCCGCGTCGCCCGTCGACCCGGAGCGTTCCTGGCCCGTGCTGCTCCAGCTCAGGGTGGAGACCATCAGGGCCTGGTAGTCGGTGTGCAGCTGTTCCAGCACGTTCTGGATCAGCGCCCGGTCCAGCGGGACGACCTTGGCCACCGGCCTGACGTACGCCTGCCAGCGCGTGGTGACCGCGCTGCTCAGCAGCTCCGCCAGCTCCTCGTCGCGGCCCGTCGCCGTCAGGAACTGCGCCGCCGTCAGCCCCAGCGCCCGGCAGAGCGCCGCCGACTGCTTCTCGTTGCCCCGCCAGCGCCCCGTCTCCTCCATCCGCAGATACGAGGCGCCCGTCATCCCCAGCTGGCGGGCCAGGTCGTCCACGGTCAGGTCCCGGGTCATCCGGTGCTCGCGCAGGGTCGCCGCGGCGGCCAGCAGCTCGCCGGGGGCGCACCAGAGGACGCCGGCGAGGGCGGTCAGCTCGCGTTCCCCGGGGGTCGCGAGCCCGCGCTCCCAGGCGATGACGGTCTCTGCGCTGATCCGGAGTCCGTACTGGGCGGCGAGCCCGTAGGCGACATGGCCGGGAGCCATCCCCAGAGCCTCGCGGAGACGGCGCGCGGCGGGGGCGTTGAATGGCGGGGTGGGGTGCACGGGCCCACCGTAGAAGTCCATTTCCGCCCTGGCTACGGTACGTTCCCCACAGAACACGCTTCGTAGGAACCTCCAGCCACGAACCGGGCGGGCGGTACGCGAAACCCGCCTCACCAGCGCTTTCTTTTCCGCCCAGACCCCGCACCGTCAGCGCCGGAAAACCGACCGGCAAGCGCTTGTCGGCGTGCGGGGCGCCGACCGGTCAGCGTCCTGCGGGCCGCCAGCTGTAGTGCAGTTCAGGTCGGCCGACCTGCCCATAATGCGGACGCCTCGCGGCGCTGCCGATGGTCACCAGGTGCTCCAGATACCGCCTGGCCGTGATCCGGGAGATGCCGAGCCGCTCCCCGGCGGCGGCCGCCGTCACCCCTTCCGGCGCCTCCTTCAGCACCCGGGTCACCGCCTCCAGCGTCGGGCCGCTGAGCCCCTTGGGCAGCGCGGCCGGATGCGCGACCCGCAGCGCGCCCAGCGCCCGGTCCACCTCCTCCTGCCCGCTCGCCTCCCCGGCGGCGCCCCGGAACTCCGCGTACCGCACCAGCCGGTCCCGCAGCGTGGGGTACGTGAACGGCTTCAGCACGTACTGCACGACGCCCAGCGACACCCCCTCCCGCACCACCGCGAGATCCCGCGCCGAGGTCACCGCGATCACATCCGCCCCGTGGCCGGACGCCCGCAGCGAACGCAGCAGCCCGAGCCCGTGCCCGTCGGGCAGATAGAGGTCGAGCAGCAGCAGGTCCACCGGGGTCCGCTCCAGCGCCCGAACCGCCGCCGCCCGGGTGTGCGCCACCGCCGTCACGGTGAAGCCCTCGACCCGCTCCACGTACATCTGGTGGGCGTCGGCGGCCACCGGATCGTCCTCCACCACCAGCACTCTGATCACGCCGTGACCTCCTTCGCCCGGGCCCCCGCAGCCGACCTCGCCGTACGGTCCCCGAGCGGGAGCCGTACGGTGAACCGCGCGCCACCGTCCGGACCCGCGTCCAGCTCCACCGTGCCCCCGTTGCGGTGCGCCGCCTGCCGCACCAGCGCCAGGCCGAGCCCGCGCCCCGCCCCGTGCGTGGACCAGCCCCGCCGGAACACCTCGTCCGCCGCCTCCGGGCCGATGCCCGCGCCCGTGTCCGCGACCCGCAGCAGCAGCTCCCGCTCGTCCGCGAGCGCGGTCACCGTCACCCGCGCCCGCCCTGCCGGACCCCCGGCCGTCCGGGGCGCGGGCACCGCGGCCCCGGACTCCTCCGCGTCCTCGGGGCCCTCCGACGCCGCGTCCACAGCGTTGTCGATCAGATTGCCCAGGATCGTCACCAGATCCCGCTGCGCCAGCGAGTCCGGCAGCGCCCCGTCATCGATCAGGCTGTCCTCCGCGAGCACCAGCTCCACACCCCGCTCGTTCGCCTGGGCCGCCTTGCCCAGCAGCAGTGCGGCCAGCACCGGCTCCTCCACCGCCCCCACCACCCGGTCGGTCAGCACCTGGGCCAGCTCCAGCTCCGCCGTCGCGAAGTCCACGGCCTCCTCCACCCGGCCCAGCTCGATCAGCGACACCACGGTGTGCAGCCGGTTCGCCGCCTCGTGGGCCTGCGAGCGCAGCGCCTGCGTGAACCCGCGCTCGGAGTCCAGCTCCCCGGAGAGCGCCTGGAGCTCGGTGTGGTCGCGCAGGGTCACCACCGTGCCGCGCCGCTCACCGCCGACCACGGGGCGGGTGTTGACCACGATCACCCGGTCCGCCGTCAGGTGCAGCTCGTCCACCCGCGCCTCCGACGCCAGCAGCGCCCCGGTCAGCGGTGCGGGCAGGGCCAGCTCGTCGACCGTGCGGCCGACCGCCTCCGTGTCCGGCTCCAGGCCCAGCAGCTCCCGCCCGGCGTCGTTGATCAGCGCGATCCGCCGCCGCCCGTCCAGCATCAGCAGCCCCTCGCGCACCGCGTGCAGGGTGGCCTGGTGGTAGTCGTGCAGCCGGCTCAGCTCGGCCGCGTTCATCCCGTGCGTGTGCCGGCGCAGCCGGGCGTTGATCACGTACGTGCCGATCCCGCCGAGCGCCAGCGCCCCGCCCGCCGCCAGCGCGAGCGCGCCGAGCTGGTCCCGTACCTGCGAGGAGACCCGGTCCACGGTGATGCCCGCGCTGACCAGGCCGACGATCCGGCCGTTGTCGCGGATCGGGGTCACCACCCGTATCGAGGGGCCCAGCGTGCCGGTGTAGGTCTCGGTGAAGGTCTGCCCGCGCAGGGCCTTCGCGGTGTTCCCGAGGAAGGTGTCGCCGATCTGCGTCGTGTCCGGATGCGTCCAGCGCACCCGCTCGGTGTCCATGATCGTGACGAAGGCGATCCCGGTGTCCTCGCGTACCCGCTCCGCGTACGGCTGGAGTACGGCGGACGGGTCCGGGGTACGGATGGCCTCCCGTACGGAGGGGGAATCGGCCACCGCGAGGGCCGCCACCCGCACCTGCCGGGCGGCCGTCTCCTCGGCCTGCGCGCTGCCGGAGACGTACGCGAACACGGCGCACCCGGCCACCACGGCGGCGATGAGCACGACCTGCATGGCGAAGAGCTGGCCCGCCAGGCTGCGGGGGCGGGTACGGGGGAGGCGCATACCCCACAGTCTGCCTGGCCCGGCGGGACGCTCCCAGAAGTCTCCTGGATGGCCGGAAAGCGACCGTGAACGATATGAACGCAAGGGTGACCGGGGTCACAGGCCGGTGGATAGTCACCGAAGCCCCCAGGGACGGGGGTGCACGTCGTGACCGAGCCGAGGAGCCCCACCATGGCTGTGGCAGCCAAACAACGGGACCGCACCCACTACCTGTACATCGCCGTGATCGCCGCCGTGGCGCTCGGCATCCTGGTGGGCTTCGCGGCCCCCGGGGTGGCCGTCGAGCTGAAGCCCATCGGCGCCGGCTTCGTGAACCTGATCAAGATGATGATCTCGCCGATCATCTTCTGCACGATCGTCCTGGGCGTCGGCTCGGTCCGCAAGGCCGCCAAGGTCGGCGCGGTCGGCGGTCTGGCGCTGGGCTACTTCCTGGTCATGTCGACCGTGGCCCTGGCCATCGGCCTGCTCGTCGGCAACTTGCTGGAGCCCGGCTCCACCCTCCACATCACCGAGGCCGCCCGCGAGGCGGGCGCGGAGCAGGCCGGCGGCGCGGGCGAGTCCACCGCCGACTTCCTGCTCGGCATCATCCCGACCACGATCGTCTCCGCCTTCACCGAGGGCGAGGTCCTCCAGACCCTCCTGGTCGCGCTCCTCGCGGGCTTCGCGCTCCAGGCGATGGGCAAGACGGGCGAGCCCATCATCCGCGGCATCACCCACATCCAGCGCCTCGTCTTCCGCATCCTCGCCATGATCATGTGGGCCGCCCCGGTCGGCGCGTTCGGCGCGATCGCCGCGGTGGTCGGCGAGACCGGCCTGGACGCCCTGAAGTCCCTGGCGATCATCATGATCGGCTTCTACGTCACCTGCGCGCTGTTCGTCTTCGTGGTGCTCGGCGCGATCCTGCGCCTGGTCGCCGGGGTGAACCTGTTCGCGCTGCTGAAGTACCTGGGCCGCGAGTTCCTGCTGATCCTCTCCACCTCCTCGTCCGAGTCGGCGCTGCCCCGGCTCATCGCGAAGATGGAGCACATGGGCGTCAGCAAGCCCGTCGTCGGCATCACCGTGCCGACCGGCTACTCCTTCAACCTCGACGGCACCGCGATCTACCTCACGATGTCCTCGCTGTTCATCGCCAACGCCATGGGCGACCCGCTGAGCGCGGGCGAGCAGATCTCGCTGCTGGTCTTCATGATCATCGCCTCGAAGGGCGCGGCCGGTGTGACCGGCGCGGGCCTGGCGACCCTGGCCGGCGGCCTCCAGTCGCACCGCCCCGAACTGGTCGACGGCGTCGGCCTGATCGTGGGCATCGACCGCTTCATGAGCGAGGCCCGCGCCCTGACCAACTTCGCGGGCAACGCGGTCGCCACGGTGCTGGTCGGCCACTGGACCAAGGAGATCGACAAGGACCGGGTGGGCGAGGTGCTGGCCGGACGCATCCCGTTCGACGAGAAGACCCTGGTGGACGACGGTCACGGCTCGGCCCCCGCCGACGAGGTCCCCGAGCAGCGGGACGGCGCGCCCGCCGAGCAGCCCGCCAAGGTCTGACCCGCGCCACCCCCCCCGGAGC
>NZ_JAFEUF010000094.1 GCF_016901035.1 Streptomyces durocortorensis | reverse complement strand
CGCGGCCACCGCCTCCAGCACACCCACCAAACGCCCGGCCAACCGCTCCACCGACACCCGGTCGAACAGATCCACCGAGAACTCCACCGAGCCCGCCAACCCCTCCACCGACTCCGCCAACGTGAACGACAGATCGAACTTCGCCGCGTCGAAGGAGAGGGTTTCGGGAGCGGCACGCAGGCCCGCCAGGTCGAGGGTCGCCTCGCCGGTGTTCTGGAAGGCGAGCATCACCTGGAAGAGGGGGTGACGGGACAGGGAGCGCTCGGGGTTGAGGATCTCAACCAGCCGCTCGAAGGGCACGTCCTGGTTGGCGTAGGCCGCCAGGTCCGTCTCCCGAACGCGCTCCACCAGCTCCCGGAACGTCGGATCACCCGACACATCGGTGCGCAGCACCAGAGTGTTCACGAAGAACCCGACCAGATCGTCGAGCGATTCGTCGGTTCGGCCCGCGATGACGCTTCCCATCGCGATATCCTCGCCTGCCCCGAGCCGGTTCAGCAGCACCGACAGCGCTGCCTGGACCACCATGAACAGGCTTCCGCGGGACTCCCCGGCCAGCTGTTGCAGGCGTTCCTGCGTCTCGCGGGAGACCTGGAACTCCACGGTGTCGCCGCGGTAGCTCATCTTCGGCGGGCGCGGCCGGTCCACCGGCAACGGCAGTTCTTCCGGGAGACCCGCCAACTGGCCACGCCAGTAGTCCACCTGGCGCGACAGCTCACTCACCGGGTCGCTCTCGTCGCCGAGCACCTCACGCTGCCACAACGTGTAATCCGCGTACTGCACCGGCAACGGAACCCACCCCGGCTCCACACCCCCCGCCAAAGCCGCGTAAGCAGAGGACAGATCGCTTGCCAGCGGGGCCAACGACCAGCCGTCACCCGCAATGTGATGCAGCACCACCAACAACACCTGCTCATCCGCAGACACCGTGAACAGGTGCGCCCGCACCGGGATCTCCCGGTCCAGCTCGAACCCCCGCGCCGCCGCCGCGCTCAAGGCCTCCGGCGAGAAGGGAGCCGTCTCCAGCACCGGGCGGGCCTCCTCGGGTGCGAGGACCAGTTGCCGGGGGCGGCCCTCGGTGTCGGGGAAGACGGTGCGCAGGCTCTCGTGGCGGGCCACGACAGCGGCGAGGGCACCCCTCAGCGCGTCCGTGTCCAGCGGGCCGGTGAGCCGGACCGCCATCGGCATGTTGTAGGTGCCGCTGGGGCCCTCGAAGCGGTTCAGGAACCACATACGGCGCTGCGCGTGCGACAGCGGAACCTCCTCCGGACGCTCCCGGACCGTCAGCGCCGCACGCGCCCGGCCCGCATCACCCAGACGCTCCGCCAACGCCGCCACCGTCGGCGCCTCGAACAGCGCGCGTACCGACAGCTCCGCGCCCAGGGACGAACGGACGTGGCTGACCACCCGGGTCGCGAGCAGGGAGTGGCCACCGAGGTCGAAGAAGCCGTCGTCGATGGAGACCGTCTCCAGCCCGAGGACCTGGGCGAAGACTCGGCACAGGGTCTTCTCCTGGGCCGTGCGCGGTGCGCGTCCGCCGATGCCGGCGCGCGGCGCGGGAGCGGGCAGTGCCTTGCGGTCCAGCTTGCCGTTGACCGTGACCGGAAGCCGGTCCAGGGCGACGAACACGGCAGGGACCATGTAGTCGGGCAGCCGCTCGCCGAGGGCGTGGCGCAGCTCCTCGGCCTCGGGCAGCCGTCGGCCGGACGCGGGCACCGCGTAGGCCACGAGTTCCCGGATGCCCGGCCGGTCCTCGCGGACGATCACCGCGGCCTGGGCGATGTCCTCGCGGGCCTCCAGGGCGGCCTGGATCTCGCCGAGTTCGATGCGGAAGCCCCGGATCTTGACCTGGTCGTCGACCCGGCCGAGGCAGTCGATCCGCCCGTCCCTCGTCCAGCGTGCGAGGTCGCCGGTGCGGTACATACGGGAGCCGGGCGGGCCGTAGGGGTCGGCGACGAAACGCTCGGCGGTCAGGTCGAAGCGGCCGAGGTAGCCGCGGGCGAGGCCGGCCCCGGCGATGTGCAGGTCGCCCGCCACCCCGGGCGGCACCGGGCGCAGGAACGCGTCGAGGACGTAGGCGCGGTAGTTGGACAGGGGGCGGCCCACCAGGACCCGGTCGCTCACGTCGATGCGCTGGCCCAGCGCGTCGACCGTCGTCTCGGTCGGGCCGTAGAGGTTGTAGGCGACCAGGTCGTCCAGCGGGGCGAGTTCCTCGCGCAGGGCTTCGCCGAGCGCCTCGCCGCCGAGGCTGACGACCAGCGGCCGGGTCGCCGGGTCGGCGGTCAGCCCGAGGTCGTGCAGCTCCTGGAAGTGGGCGGGGGTGGTGTCGAAGTGGTCGATGCCGCCGACCCGCCGCACCATGTCGAGCAGGGCTGTGGCGTCATGACGTGCCTCGTCGTCGACGACGTGCAGCTCGTGTCCGGCGAGCATCCACAGCAGCGGGTCGAACGCGGCGTCGAAGGAGAACGAGGCGGCGAGCGCGGCACGCAGCGGGCGGCGGTCACCGGCTGCCTCGATCTGCGGGGCGTAGAGGCGGCCGAAGTGGTCGTGGAAGAGGTTCACGATGCTGCGGTGCTCGACGGTGACGCCCTTGGGGCGGCCGGTGGAGCCGGAGGTGTAGATGATGTACGCCGCGTTGTCGGGGCGCAGCGGGCCGCCGCGTTCGTCGTCGGTGAGGTCATGGGCGGGCAGTTCGGCGAGGGCCGGGCCGTGTGTCCGGGCCGGGTCGTCGAGGACCGCGGCGGGCCGGGCGTCCTCGATCATGTGGGCGATGCGGTCCTCGGGGTAGGCCGGGTCGACGGGGACGTACACCGCGCCCGCCTTCATCACGGCGAGCAGGGCCACGATGTGCTCCGGGCCGCGGGGCAGGCGGACGGCCACCGGCTGCTCGGTGCGCACGCCGGTCGCGAGAAGGTGGCGGGCCAGCCGGTTCGCCCGGGCGTTGAGCCGGGCGAAGGTCAGCCGCTGGTCCTGGAAGACCAGGGCGGTGGCGTCCGGGGTGCGGGCGGCCTGCTCCTCGAACAGGCCGGGCAGGGTGGCCTGCGGTACGTCGAGGGCGGTGTCGTTCCAGTCGACGAGGATGCGGTGGCGCTCCTGTTCGGTGAGCACCTCCGCCTCGGAGAGTCGGCGGTCCGGTACGGCGACCAGCTCGCCGGCCATCCGTACCAGCCGGTCCGCCAGGGCGGCGGCGGTCTCGCGGTCGAAGAGGTCCGTGGCGAACTCGATGCCGCCGGCGATGCCTGCGGGGGCGCCCGCCTCGTCGAAGCGCTCCTCCAGAACGACGGAGAGGTCGAAGTTGGAGGTGCTGAGGCCGACTTCCTCGCCGGTGGCGTGCAGTCCGTCGAGGTCGAGGTCGACGGCCGCGTTGTTCTGGAAGGACAGCAGGACCTGGAAGAGCGGGTGGCGGGCCAGGGAGCGCTCCGGGTTGAGGATCTCCACCAGGCGCTCGAAGGGGACCTCCTGGTTGGCGTAGGCCGCGAGGTCCGTCTCCCTAACGCGCTCCACCAGCTGCCGGAACGTCGGATCACCCGACAGGTCGGTGCGCAGCACCAGCGTGTTCACGAAGAACCCGACCAGATCGTCCAGCGCCCCGTCCGTACGGCCCGCGATCACCGTCCCCACCGGAACGTCCTCACCCGCACCCAGCCGGTGCAGCACAGCCGCCAGCACCGCCTGCGCCACCATGAACACACTCGCACCGGAGTGACGGGCGAACTCGCTGATCGCGCGGTGCACTTCGGCCGGGATCTCCAGCTCCACGGTGTCGCCCCGGTAGCTCATCTCCGGGGGGCGGGGCCGGTCGGTGGGCAGACGGAGTTCCTCGGGGACGCCCTGGAGGGTGGTGCGCCAGAAGTCCGCCTGGCGGGCGAGTTCGCTGCCCTGCTCCTTCTCGTCGCCCAGTACCTCGCGCTGCCACAGGGTGTAGTCGGCGTACTGCACGGGAAGCGGCTGCCAGGAGGGCGCGCGGTCCGAGCACCGGGCCCGGTAGGCCTCGCTCAGGTCGCGGGCGAGCGGGGCCATCGACCAGCCGTCCGCGGCGATGTGGTGGACGACGATCAGCAGCACGTACTCGTTGCCGTCGAGCGCGAACAGCCGTGCGTGCACGGGGGTTTGGCAGGTGAGGTCGAAGTCACGGCCCGCGGTGGCGGCGACGGCGGCCGCCAGCTCGTGCTCGGCGACCCCGATGACGGGAAGAGCGGGTACCGCCTCGTCCGCGTCGAGGACGACCTGGTGGGGCCGTCCGTCCGTCTCCGGGAACACTGTGCGCAGGCTCTCGTGGCGGCCGATCACATCGGCGATCGCGGCCCGCAGTTCCCCGACCCGGAGCTCGCCCCGGAGCCGTACGGCCAGCGGCAGGTTGTAGTTGCCTCCGGCGTCCTCGAACCGGTTGAGGAACCAGAGCCGCTGCTGCGCGGGCGACAACGGGACCAGGTCCGGGCGCGGCCCGGCGGTGAGCGGCCGGCGGGCCCGGTCGGCGGTGGCGAGCCGTTCGGCGAACCGGGCCACCGTGGGGGCGTCGAACAGGACGCGTACGGGGATCTCGACGTCGAACGCCGTGCGCACCTGGCTCACCAGACGGGTGGCGAGGAGCGAGTGGCCTCCGAGGTCGAAGAAGCCGTCGTCGATGGAGACGCTCTCCAGGCCCAGGACGGCGGCGAAGAGTTCGCAGAGCTTCGCCTCGCGGGCGGTGCGGGGCGCGCGTCCCGCCTCGTCGGCCCCCTCGGGGGCGGGCAGCGCCCTGCGGTCCAGCTTCCGGTTCGCCGTCAGCGGCAGCTTGTCGAGCGGGACGAAGGCGGACGGCACCATGTAGTCGGGCAGAGCGTCGGCCAGGTGGGCACGGAGCTCCTCCGCCGGGGGAAGCGTCCGCCCGGCGGCGGCCACCGGGTAGGCGACGACGGTCCGGATGCCGGGCCGGTCCTCGCGGGCGACGACGGCGGCCTGTCCGACCGCGGGGTGCGTGCCGAGCGCCGCCTCGATCTCGCCCAGCTCGATGCGGAAGCCGCGGATCTTCACCTGGTGGTCGCTGCGGCCCAGGTAGTCCAGTTCGCCGTCCTCGGTCCACCGCACCACGTCCCCGGTGCGGTACATGCGCGTGCCGGACGGCCCGTAGGGGTCCGCGACGAACCGTTCCCCGGTCAGGCCCGGCCGGTTCAGATAGCCGCGGGCCGTGCACGCCCCGGCGAGGTACAGCTCGCCCGGCACACCGGGGGCGACGGGGCGCAGCGCGCCGTCCAGGACGTAGGCGCGGGTGTTGCGGACGGGGCGGCCGATCGTCGGCCGGGAGGGCCAGTCGTCCGGGTCCGCGGGGAGGGTGGCCGCGGTGACGACATGGGTCTCCGTGGGGCCGTAGTGGTTGTGCAGGCGGCGCCCGCCGCCGTGGTGGAAGTCCCGGATCTGCTTGCTGAGGACGAGCGCTTCGCCCGCCTGCGCCAGATGGGCGAGGGCGGGCAGTTCGCGGCCCTGGCCGATGGCTTCCTCGCACAGCGCGTCGATGACCAGGTTGGGCGCGTACACCTCGGTGACGGCGCGCTCGTCGAGCCACCGCACGAAGGCGGCGGGGTCGCGGCGGATCTCCTCGTCGGGGATGACGAGGGTGCGCCCGGAGAGGGTGGTGGAGAGGATCTCCTGCGCCGAGACGTCGAAGCTGATGGCCGTGAACTGGGCGGTGCGCGAACCGGGTTCGGCCGGGAGAGCGTCCTCGTGCCAGCCGATGAGGTTGGCGAGCGGGGCCCCGGGCATGACGACGCCCTTGGGGCGGCCGGTCGAGCCGGAGGTGTAGATGACGTACGCCGGGGAGAGCGGGGTCAGGGGCGCGGTCCGGTCGCCGTCGTCGAGGTCGGTGTCCCTCGAAGCGGCGAGGGCCCGGACGGTCTCCTCGGTGTCGCACACCAGGTGAGCGGGGCCGGCGTCCCCGGCCGCGGCGGCGATCCGGTCGGCGGTGGCCGTGTCCGTGAGGACGAGGACGGGCTGTGCGTCGTCCAGCATGTGGGCGACCCGGTCGGCCGGGAGCCCCGGGTCGACGGGAAGGTAGGCGGCCCCGGCCTTGAGGACCGCCCACAGGGCGACGACCAGTCCGGTGGACCTGCTCAGGGCGAGGGCGACGGTGCGCTCGGGCCCGACGCCGCGGGTGACCAGCAGCCGGGCCAGCCGGTTGGCGCGGGCGTCGAGTTCGGCGTAGGTGAGGGTGGTGTCGCCGTGCTCGACGGCGACGGCGTCCGGATGGCGGTCGACGGCGCGCCGGAGGAGGGCGGGCAGCGTCTCGAACGGCTCGGGGTGCGCCGTGTCGTTCCACCGGTCGAGGACCAGGGAGCGTTCCTCGGCGGTGAGCAGGTCCCATCGGGCGACTGGGGTGTCCTCCGCCGCCTCGAAGCTGTCCAGCAGCCGGATCAGGGCCTCTCCCACGGCGACGGCGGCATCCGTGTCGAGCACGTCGGGGCGGTGGCTCAGCTCCACGGAGAGGGTCGTTCCCGCGTGGACCATCAGGCTGAGCGGGTAGTGGGTACCCTCGTGGCTCTGTCCGTCGACCACGCCGAGGCCTCCGGCCGCACGGCGCAGCCCCTCGGTGTCCACCGGGTAGTTCTCGAAGACCAGCAGGGTGTCGAACAGTTCGCCGCTGACCGGGGTGAGGCGCTGGATGTCGGCGAGGCCCAGGTACTGGTGGTCCATGAGCCCGGCCTGCTGGTCCTGGAGCCGCTCCAGGAGTGCGCCGAGCGTCTCGGCCGGGTCGAGCGCCACCCGCACCGGCAGGGTGTTGATGAACAGCCCCACCATCGACTCGACGCCCGGGACCTGCGGCGGACGGCCGGAGACCGTACCGCCGAAGACGACGTCCTGCCGGCCCGTGAGGTGGCCGAGGACCATCGCCCACGCCGCCTGGACGACGGTGTTGACGGTGACGCCGCGCTCCCGGGCCCAGCGGGTCAGGGCCTCCGTGCGGCCCTGCGGCAGTTCGACCCGTGCGCGGGCGGGGGCGACCGGTTCCCGGGCCGGGTCCGGTGCGGTGAGCAGCGTCGGCTCCTCCAGCCCGTCCAGCACCTGCTGCCAGGCCTTCTCGGCCGCGGTGCGGTCCTGGGCCGCCACCCAGCCGAGGAACTCGCGGTAGGGGCTGGCGGGCGGCAGCGACGACTCGTCGGCGCCCTTGCTGAACAGGCCGTACAGCGTGAACAGTTCGCCGAGCAGCAGCGCCCTCGACCAGCCGTCGAGCACGATGTGGTGAGCGGTGAGGACGAACCGGTGACGGCCGTCGCCGAGGCCGATCAGGGTGAAGCGGATCAGCGGCGGCCGGGCGAGGTCGAAGCGCCGGGCCCGGTCCTCGGCGACGAGCAGGTCGGCCTCGGCGAGGCGGTCGGCGGGCGTCGGCCCGAACAGTTCGACGGAGTTCCAGGCGGGGGCGAGCTCGGCGGGTATGAGCTGTACCGGCTCGCCGTTCTTCCGGTGGCGGAAGGCTGCCCGCAGTCCGGAGTGACGGCGCAGCACCGCGGCGCAGGCCGCGTGCAGTGCCGTGGTGTCCAGTTCGCCTTCGAGGTCGAGGACGAACTGCATCGTGTAGACGTCCGGTCCCGCCGTGTCGTACTGGGCGTGGAAGAGCAGGCCGTGCTGGAGCGGGGAGAGCGGAAGGATGCCCTCAAGCCGCGGCTTCGACGTGGTCATTTCTCTATCTCCGCTCAGAACCCGAGGTCGTCTTCGAATGCGTCGATCTCGTCCTGGTCGAGATCGAGGAGGGGCGCCACGACGGCCGCCGTCCGCGGTGGCGCGGAGGGGGTCGGTCGGGCCCCGGGGTCGGCCGCGTGGGCGACCAGGGCGCGCAGGGCCAGGAACCAGGCGTCGGCGAGCGCCGCCACCTCGTCCTCGGTGAACAGGTCGCCGGGCCAGGACCAGGAGGCCGTCAGGCGGGGCCCGTCCGGCCGGTCCTGGGTCAGCGCGTTCAGCTCCAGGGCGTGGGCGGCGGGCATCGCGTCGTCGCTGCCGCCCAGTCCGCCGTCGCCGGCGTCCTCGCCGTCGCCCGCGGCGAACCGGCCGAGGTAGTTGAAGCCGATCTGCGGGGTCGGCAGGGCGGCCAGCACCGGCGCCGTCTCGTCGTTGAGATGGCGCAGCAGGCCGTAGCCGGCCCCGTTGTCGGGCAGGGCGGCGAGTTGCCGGGAGACCCGTTCCAGGGCCCGGCCGACGGCAGGCCCGCCGGTCCGGACCGCTTCCCGGTCCGCCTCCGGCAGCGCGGGATCGAGCCGTACGGGGAAGAGGCTGGTGAACCAGCCGACCGTACGCGACACGTCCGCGTCCGGGACGATCCCGGCGAGCAGCTCCTCCCGGCCGTGGCCTTCCAGGTCGAAGAGCACCCCGCCGGCGTGCGGGCGGCCCCGGTCACGGTTCCATTCGGTCACCGCGAGCGCGAAGGCGGTGAGCAGCACGTCGTTGACGCCGGTGCCGAAAGCCGTGGGGACGGTGGTCAGGAGCGGTCCGGTGACATCGGCCGGGAGCGCCACCGTGAGCTGGCGCGCGGTGCCCGCCACGTCCCGGGACGGGTCCAGGGCCCGGGCGCCGAGCGGAGGTTCCGCCGGTCCGGCCAGCATGTCGGTCCACACGGGGAGTTCGGCGGCCCGCTCCGGTGCCGAGGCGGCCACGACGAGACCCCGGGCCCATTGGCGGAACGACGTCCACACGGGTTCCAGGGCGGGTTCCCGGCCCGCGCTGACGGCCTCGTAGGCGGCCAGCAGGTCGGGCATCAGGATGCGCCAGGAGACCCCGTCGACCACGAGGTGATGGACGATCAGCAGCAGTCGGCCGAGCGCGTCAGGACCGGCGTCGAACCAGACGGCCTGCACCATGAGCCCGCGGCCGGGGCTCAGCCGCCGCTGCGCGGCGCGGCCCTCCGTGTCCACCGTCCCGGCCAGCCGCTTCTCGTCCAGTCCGGCGACGTCGACGCGGTGGATCACGTCGGACGCCTTCAGTGCTCCCGGGGCGGGTATCCGCAGGGCCCAGTCGTCGCCGGTCCTGACCAGTTCGGCGCGGAGCGCGTCGTGGTGGTCGAGCACCGCCTGGACGGTCGCGGTGAGCTGCTCCAGGGTGAGATCGCCCGGGACCGGGGACACCACCGACTGGTTGAACCCGTCGACCGCGCCGCCGAGTTCGCGCAGCCAGCGGATGATCGGCGTGCCGGGGGCAGTCCCGAGGGCCGGGTGGTCCCCTTCGGGCTCGGCGAGGATCCGGGTCTCGGCGCTCGCGGGCAGCGCGGCGGCGAGTGCGGCCGGGGTCCGGTGCTGGAAGACCTCGCGGGGGGTGAGCACCAGACCCGCCTGCCGGGCGCGGCTCACCAGCTGGATCGAGGAGATGCTGTCGCCGCCGAGGGTGAAGAAGCTGTCCTCGGGGCCCGCCTCCGGAAGTCCCAGGACCTCGGCGAACAGCGCGCACAGCAGTTCCTCGCGGGGGCCTTCGGCCGCCCGGCCCGCCGGGCCCGCGCCGAGGTCCGGCGCGGGAAGGGCCTTCCGGTCGAGCTTCCCGTTGGTGTTCAGCGGCAGTTCGCCCAGGGCGACGAAGGCGCCCGGGACCATGTAGTCGGGCAGTTCGGCGGCCGCGTACGCCCGCAGGTCGGCGGCGTCGGCCGGTTCACCCGCGGCCACCGTGTAGGCGACGAGCAGCTTGGTGCCGGGGCGGTCCTCCCGGACGACCACGGCGACCCGGGAGACCCGGTCGTGGCGGGCCAGCACCGACTCGATCTCTCCGAGTTCGATACGGAACCCGCGGACCTTCACCTGGAAGTCCGTACGGCCCAGGTACTCCAGTTCGCCGGTGTCGGCCCAGCGGACCAGGTCCCCGGTGCGGTACATCCGGGTGCCGGGCGCGCCGTGCGGGTCGGCGACGAACCGCTCGGCGCTCAGCCCGGGCCGGCCGAGGTAGCCGCGGGCCAGTCCGGCACCCGCGAGATAGAGCTCGCCGGGCACGCCCGGGGCGACGGGGCGCAGGGCTCCGTCGAGGACGTAGGCGCGGGTGCTGCGGATCGGCCGGCCGATCGGCGGTGCGGTGGCGGCGCCGTCCAGGACGGCGGTCGTCGACCAGATGGTCGTCTCCGTCGGTCCGTAGACGTTGACCGACGGCCCGGCCTCGGCCAAGGCCCGGGCCAGCGCGCCCGGCACGGCCTCGCCGCCGACCAGCATCCGCAGCCCGTCCAGGACACCGGGCGTGTGGGCCAGCAGCGTCTGCCAGAGCGAGGGCGTGGCCTGCATCACGGTGCACCCGTGCTCGGTACGGAGACGGGCGAGCGCATCGGGGTCCAGGACCTCGTCCTTGCCCGCGATCACCACTCCGGCTCCGGCGAGCAGCGGGAGGTAGAGCTCCAGGGCCGCGATGTCGAACGACACGGTGGTGACGGCGAGCAGCCGGTCCGTGCCGTCCATCGGAACCCGTACGGACATGTCGGCGAGGAAGTTGTCCAGCGCGTCCCGGGAGATCACCACGCCCTTGGGGCGGCCGGTGGACCCGGAGGTGTAGATCGCGTACGCCGGGTTGCGGCCCTCGGCCGGACGGATGCGCGGCGCCTCCCCGGCCGGTGCGGTGCGGGCCTCGTCGAGCAGCAGCAGCGGGGTGTCGCCGGTGGGCAGCGCGGCGGCGATCGCCGAGCTGGTGAGCAGGAGGGACGGGCGGGCGTCGTCGATGACGTAGCCCAGCCGTTCGGCCGGGTGCTCGGGGTCGAGCGGCACATAGGCCGCACCGGACTTGAGAACCGCCAGAAGGGCGACCAGCAGGCCCGTCGACCTGGGCAGCGCGACGGCGACGTACTTCTCGGGTCCGGCGCCGTTGCGGGCGAGCTCGTCCGCGAGGGCGCCGGACCTGGCGTCCAGCTCGGCGTAGGTGAGGTGTTCGGCACCGGAGACGGCCGCGAGGGCGTCGGGAGCGGATGCGACCTTCTCGGCGAACCGGCTCAGCAGCGTGGGTGCGGTCTCCGTCTCGACCGTGCCGGACCACTCGCCCAGCAGCAACAGCTCCTGTTCGGGGGCGAGCAGCCGCAGGCGGCCCACGGGCTGTTCCGCGTGCTCGGCCGCCTCGCCGAGCAGCCGCAGCAGGCACGCGGCGAGCGCGTCGATCCGGTCCTGGTCGAGCAGGTCGGGACGGTGGGCGAGGTCCAGGCCGAGCGACCGTCCGACGCCGACGGTCAGGCTGAGCGGGTAGTGGGTGCTCTCGTGGTTGTCGCCGCCGACGATGCCGATCCCGCCCGCGGAGCGACGCAGTTCAGCGGCGTCGAGCGGGTAGTTCTCGAACACGACGAGGGTGTCGAAGAGTTCGCCGAGCCCAGCGGTCTGCTGGATGTCGGTGAGGCCGAGGTGCTGGTGGTCCATGAGGCCGGCCTGCTGCTCCTGGAGCCGGTCCAGGAGCGCGCCGAGCGTCTCGGCGGGATCCAGAGAGACCCGTACCGGCAGGGTGTTGATGAACAACCCGACCATGGACTCGATCCCCGCAACCTGCGGCGGGCGGCCGGAGACCGTCCCCCCGAACACCACGTCCTCACGGCCGGTCAGCTGACCCACCACCATCGCCCACGCCGCCTGGACGACGGTGTTGACGGTGACGCCCCGGGCGCGCGCCCAGCGGGCGAGCGCGGCGGTCCGGTCCTCGGACAGCTCCCGCCGGGTCCGGACGACGGGCACCGCGGGACGGGACGGGTCGGGGGCGGCGAGCAGGGTCGGCTCGTCGAGCCCGTCGAGAGCCCGGCGCCACGCGGCCACCGCGGCCGTGCGGTCCTGGCCCGCCACCCACGCGAGGTAGTCGCGGTACGCGGTGACCTGGGGCAGCGCCGTCCCGTCGCCCCGGTTGCCGTACAGCGTGAACAGCTCACCGAGGAAGACCGGCATGGACCAGCCGTCGAGCAGCAGGTGGTGGTGGCTGATGAGCAGCCGGTGCCGGTCGTCCGCCGTGGTCAGCAGGGTGAACCGCATCAGCGGCGGTGCGGTGAGGTCGAACCGCGCGGTCCGGTCCTCGGCCGTGAGCCGTTCGGCGGCCGCGACGCGTTCCGCCTCCGGGAGCGCGGTGAGATCCCGCTCGTGCCAGGGGAGTTCGACGTGTTCGGGGATGACCTGGACGGGTGTGTCCAGCCCTTCGTGCCGGAACGCGGCCCGCAGCCCCGCGTGCCGGGCCAGCAGCGCCTGCGCCGCCGCCCGCAACGCGACCCGGTCCACCACACCCTCGATGTCCAGAGCGAGCTGGACCGTGTACACATCCTCGGCCTGCTCGTCGTACACCGCGTGGAAGAACAACCCCTGCTGGAGCGGAGACAACGGCAGCACATCCGCCAGCCGCCCGTACTCCTCCTCCAGCCCGTCGATCTGCCCCTGCGACACCGACACCAACGGACGCAGATCCGACGGCGTCAGACCACCCACACCCGGACCGGAAACAACCACATGGTCGACAAGCGCCCGCAGAGCCGCGAACCACGCCTCCGCCAACGCCCGCACCTCATCGTCCGAGAACAGCTCCGCCGGCCACGACCAGTCCGCCACCAGACGCGGACCATCGGCTTCGTCGAGCGTCACGGCGTTCACTTCGAGGGCGTGGGCCACCCGTCCCTTCGGGTCGTGGCCGTCGCCGAGGTCGGCGTCCGAGCACAGGGACCAGTCGGCGGCCTCCCCGTCCGGGCCACCGGCCGCACCGAAACGGCCCAGATAGTTGAACCCGATCTGCGGGGAAGGGAGTTGAGAGAGAGCGTTCACCGTGTCCGGGTTGACGTACCGCAGCAGTCCGTAGCCGATGCCGTTGTCCGGCAAGGCGTGCAACTGCTCCTTCACCGCCTTCAGCGCACGGCCCGGATCACTGGTGCCGCCCGCGTCCAGCCGGACCGGGAACATGCTCGTGAACCACCCCACCGTCCGCGAGAGGTCGACGCCCGCGACGACGTCCTCACGGCCGTGCCCCTCCAGGTCCACCAGGACACCCGAGGAAGCATCACCACTCCGCCAGCCCGCCACGGCCTGCGCGAATCCCGTCAGCAGGACATCGTTCACACCCGCCCGGAACGCCGCCCCCACTTCGGTGAGCAGGGGCCCGGTCACCTCGGCCGGAAGCGCCAGGGACAGGTGCCGCACGGTGGCCGCGGTGTCCACGGCAGGGTCCAGCGGGCGAGCGCCCAGAGGCGCGTCGCCATCGGCCACCATCGCCTGCCACAGGGGTAGTTCGGCGGCCCGGTCCTCGGCGAGCGCGCGCAGCTCCCGTGCCCAGCGGCGGAACGACGTTCCCGAGGGCTCCGGTTCAGCGCCCTCGTAGGCGCGGGCCAGGTCGGGGAGCAGGATGCGCCAGGAGATACCGTCCACCACCAGGTGGTGCACCATCAGCAGCAGCCGGCCCGCCTCCGCGAACCACACCGCCCGCACCATCACCCCGGCCTCCGGCGCCAGCCGCAGCCGCGCCGCGCCGGCCGCCGCGCCGATGTCTCCGGCGCCACGGTCCAGCAGCTCCGCGGCCCGTACCGTGCCGGGTCCTGACACCTCCAGGCTCCAGCCGTCCGCGCCGCGCACCAGCCGCGAGCGCAGCATGGCGTGCTGGTCGAGGAGGGTCTGGAGCGCCGCCTCGATCCGCTCGTACGTCGCATCCGCCGGAGTCCGCACCAGCATCGCCTGGTTGAACCCGTCGACCGGGCCGCCCAGTTCCCGCAGCCGGCCAACGATCGGCGTCTCGGGCACCGGGCCGACGGCGTCCGCCGGGTCCTCGGCAGGGGTCTCCGAGGGGGCCGTGGCGACGGCCGCCAGTGCGGCAGCGGTCCGGTGCTGGAACACCTCGCGCGCCGAGAACACCAGTCCGGCCTTGCGGGCCCGGCTCACCAGCTGGATCGAGACGATGCTGTCGCCGCCCAGCTCGAAGAAGCTGTCATCGGCCGACACGTCCGCCACGCCCAGCAGTTCGGCGAAGAGCCCGCACAGCACCTCCTCGCGTCCGGTGCGCGGCGGCCGTCCGGCGCCCGTGCCGCTGACCGGCTCCGGGGCGGGCAGCGCGCGCCGGTCCAGCTTGCCGTTCGCGGTGAGCGGCAGCTCGTCCAGCGCCACGAAGGCGGAGGGGACCATGTAGGCGGGGAGCGCCTGGGCCACATGGGCGCGAGCCGCCTCGGTGTCCAGGTGGCCGGTGCGCGGCACCACGTAGGCGACGAGCCGCCGGATGCCGGGACGGTCCTCGCGTACCACCACGGCGGCCCGGGCCGCTCCTTCGTAGTGGGAGAGCACGGACTCGATCTCGCCCGGCTCGATCCGGAATCCGCGCACCTTGACCTGGTCGTCGGTACGGCCCAGGTACTCCAGGGCTCCGTCGCGGGTCCGCCGCACGATGTCGCCGGTCCGGTACATCCGCGCGCCCGCCGGCCCGTACGGATCGGCGACGAACCGCTCCGCCGTCAGGTCCGGTCGGCCCAGGTACCCCCGGGCCAGTCCGGCCCCGGCGATGTACAGCTCGCCCGCCACTCCCGGAACGACCGGTCGCAGCGCCTCGTCCAGGACCTGCACGCGGGAGTTGCCGACAGGGCGGCCCAGGAAGGGGAGGTCCGACTCCGTGGTCCGCGCGGTCAGCGCGTCGACGGTGGTCTCGGTGGGCCCGTACAGGTTGCAGCCGGTGATGCCGGGGGTTTCCGCCAGCTCCTGCCACAGGCTCCGGCTCACGGCCTCGCCGCCGAGGGCGAGGATGCGGGGCCGGGCTTCCGGATCCCGGACGAGGCCCTCCTCGATGAGCTGTTCCGCGTAGGAGGGGGTCAGCTCCATGAAGTCGATGCCCTGTTCGCGTACGTAGCCGATCAGCGCCGCCGGTTCGCGGCGGGTGTCGTCGTCGACGAGGTGGAGTTCGTGTCCGGCCACCATCCACAGCAGCGGGTCGAGGGAGGCGTCGAAGGACACGGCTGCGGTGAGAGCCGCGCGCAGCGGCCGGCCCGCCTCGGCGGCCTGCGCCGCGTACAGCTCCCCGAAATGGTGGTGGTACAGGTTGGCCAGGCTCCGGTGGGCGACCACGACTCCCTTGGGGCGGCCGGTGGAACCGGAGGTGTGGATGACGTAGGCCGGGTGGTCGGGCCGCAGCGGAACGGTCCTCACGGAGTCGTCGGGCGCGGTCCCGGGCAGCTCCGCGAGCGCCTCGGCGACGGCGGGTGCGTCGAGTTCGACGCGGATGCCGCCCCGGTCGGCGGGGATCGTGCCGCCGGTCTCCCGGGTGGTGATCAGGGCGTCGGCGCGTGCTTCGCGCAGGACCAGGGCGATCCGGTCCGCCGGAAGCGACGGGTCGAGGGGCACCTGGGCGGCGCCCGACTTGGCGACGGCGAGGAAGGCGACGACGAGATCCGCCGTACGGGGCAGGGCCACGGCCACATACCTCTCCGGGCCCATGCCGTGGGCGATGAGGAGACGCGCCAGCCGGTTCGCCCGGTCGTCGAGCTCGGCGAAGGTCAGCCGGGTGTCCCCGGCGACGAGCGCGGTGGCGTCCGGGGTGCGGGCGGCCTGCTCCTCGAAGAGTTCCGGCCAGGTCGTCGCGGGGATGTCCCGGACGGTGCCGGTCCCCTCCGCGAGCGCCCGGTGGCGTTCCTCGTCGGTGAGCAGCCGGACCGACGACAGCCGCAGGTCCGGGTCGGCGATCAGCTCGCCGGCCAGGCGGACCAGGCGGTCCGCCAGTTCCCGGACGGTCTCCGGGTCGAACAGGTCGGTCGCGAACTCGATGCGCCCGCCGATGCCGTCCGGATCGCCGTCGTCCGTCCACCGCTCGGCCAGCTGGACGGACAGGTCGAACTTGGCGCCGTCCACGGTGGTGTCGAAGGGATCGACGCGCAGACCCCCCAGGTCGAGGGAGGCCTCCGCGTTGTTCTGGAGGGAGAGCATGACCTGGAACAGCGGGTGCCGGGCGAGGGAGCGCTCCGGCTTCAGCAGTTCGACCAGGCGCTCGAAGGGCACGTCCTGGTGGGCGTAGGCCGCGAGGTCCGTCTCCTGCACCCGGGCCACCAGCTCACGGAAGGTGGGGTCGCCGGAGACGTCGGTGCGCAGCACGAGGGTGTTGACGAAGAAGCCGACCAGGTCGTCCAGGGCATCGTCCGTGCGGCCGGCGATCGGCGATCCGATCGGGATGTCCGCACCCGCGCCGAGGCGGTGCAGCAGGGTGGCCAGGGCCGCTTGCACGACCATGAAGACGCTGGCCCGGCTGTCCCGGGCGAACCGGGCGAGCGGTGCGTGGACGGCGGCCGGGATCTCCAGGGGGACGGTGGCGCCGCGGAAGCTCGCCTCGGCCGGGCGCGGCCGGTCGGTGGGCAGGGACAGTTCCTCCGGCAGCCCGGCGAGGGTGTGCTGCCAGAACGCCGTCTGGCGGGCGAGGCCGCTGCCGGGGTCGTCCTCGTCGCCGAGCAGGTCGCGCTGCCAGAGGGTGTAGTCGGCGTACTGAACGGGAAGCGGCTGCCATGCGGGGGCGGCGCCGCGGGTCCTGGCCGTGTAGGCCGCGCCCAGGTCGCGGGCGAGCGGGGCCATGGACCAGCCGTCCCCGGCGATGTGGTGGACGACGACGAGCAGGACGTGTTCGTCCTCCGCGACCCGGAACAGACGGGCCCGTACCGGCGGTTCGGCGGCCAGGTCGAAGTCCTGGGCCGCGGCGGCGGCCAGGTTCCGGGCGTCGTACGGGGACACGGGCAGTTCGGGGCGGGCCTGTTCGGCCGCCAGGACCAGCTGGCGCGGCCGTCCGTCCGTGTCGGGGAAGACGGTGCGCAGGCTCTCGTGCCGGGCCACCACGTCACCCAGCGCGGCGTGGAGGGCGTCCGGGTCGAGGTCGCCGGTGAGGCGGACCGCCAGGGGCAGGTTGTAGGTGCCGTTGCGCTGCTCGAAACGGTTCAGGAACCACAGCCGCCGCTGGGCCGGGGAGAGCGGCACGGCCTCCGGGCGCACCCGGGCCACCAGGGCGGGCCGGGCCGCCTCGGTGTCGCCGAGCTGTTCGGCGAGGGCGGCGACCGTCGGGCTCTCGAAGAGGGTGCGGACGGCGAGTTCGGCGCCGAAGAGCGTACGTACCCGGCTGACCAGGCGGGTGGCGAGCAGGGAGTGGCCGCCGAGGTCGAAGAAGCTGTCGTCGACGGAGACGCGTTCGACGCCGAGGATCTCGGCGAACAGGGTGCAGAGCGTCTCTTCGTTCCTGGTGCGGGGCGCCCGGCCCGCGCCGGCCTCGGCCCCGAAGTCGGGGGCGGGCAGCGCACGGCGGTCCAGCTTGCCGTTCGGGTTGAGCGGCAGGGCGTCCAGGAACAGGAACGCGGAGGGGACCATGTACTCCGGGAGCGCAGCGGCGACATGCTCCCGCAGACCGGTCGCGTCCACCCCCGCCCCTTCGCCGAGAACCGTGTACGCCACGATCCGCTGGTCACCCGGGCGGTCCTCCCGCACCACCACCGACGCCTGAACGACACCGGCGTGACCCGCCAGCACCGCCTCGATCTCACCCAACTCGATACGGAAACCACGCACCTTCACCTGGTCGTCCGTACGGCCCAGATACTCGATCCGGCCTTCCGCACTCCACCGCACCAGGTCACCCGTGCGGTACATCCGACCGCCCGCCGGACCGAACGGATCGGCGACGAACCGCTCACCCGTCAGCCCCGGACGGCCCAGATACCCCCGCGCCAGACCCGAACCGGAGAGATAGAGCTCTCCCGGGACGCCCGGCGGCACCGGGCGCAGCCCGGCGTCCAGGACGTGGGCGCGGGTGTTGTGCAGGGGCCTGCCGATCGGCGGCGTGCGGTGGACGTCCGTGCTGTCGCCGTACCAGGCGGTGGCGTAGACGGTGGCCTCGGTGGGGCCGTAGATGTTGGCGATCGTGCTGCCGGGTACGGCGGCACGGATGGTGTTGGCCGTGTGGGCGGACAGCCCCTCACCGGCGAGGACCACGAGATCCGCGCCGAAGCAGGCCGTACCGCCCTGGCCGACGGTGTGCGCCAGCGCCGAGGGCACCGCGCTGACCAGGCTGTACGTGCGTCCCGGGGGGCCTTCCAGCAGGGCGAGCACATCGCGGACGACCTCGATGCGGCCACCGCTGAGCAGCGGCCCGAACATCTCGAAGACGGAGACGTCGAAGTTGAGCGAGGTCGCGGCGAGGACGTCGGACAGCCGCTCGGGCCCGATGTCGGCCACCGCCCAGGCCGCGAGGTCGGCGACGCTGCGGTGGGCGACGACGACGCCCTTGGGGCGGCCGGTGGAGCCGGAGGTGTAGATCACGTAGGCCGGGTGGTCCGGGGTGAGCGGGCGGACCCGGTCCGCGTCGGCCGGAGCGGTCTCCGGCAGCCCCGCCAGCTCGCCGACCAGTTCCGGGGCGTCGAGCAGCAGCGCTTCGGTGCCCGGCGGAAGGGCGCCGGCCGCCTCCTCGGTGGTGAGCACCAGCGCCGGCCGGGCGTCGGTGAGCATGAAGGCGATGCGGTCGGCCGGGTACTGCGGGTCGACCGGCAGATAGGCCGCGCCGGACTTCAGTACGGCGAGCAGCGCGACGATCATGTCGGCGGAGCGCGGCAGGGCCAGGGCGACGAACTGCTCGGGGCCCGCGCCGCGTTCGATCAGCAGATGGGCGAGCCGGTTGGCGCGCCGCTCCAGCTCCGCGTAGTCCAGCTCGTGACCGGCGTGGCCGACCGCCGGGCGGCCGGGGGTGCGGGCCGCCTGGGCCTGGAAGAGCTCGGGCAGGGTGGCGGGCGGGACGTCCCGGTGGGTGTCGTTCCACTCGGTGAGCACCCGGTGCCGCTCCTGGCCGGTGAGCACGTCGACGGAGCCGATACGCGTGTCGGGGGCTTCGGTCACGGCGGCGAGCAGGCGCCCCAGCCGGTCGCCGACGGACTCGACGGTCGTCCGGTCGAACAGGTCGGCGGAGAACTCGACGACTCCGCGCAGCCCGGCCGGTCCGCCGTCCGCGGCGAAGGTCTCCTCCAGCGAGAACAGCAGGTCGAACTTGGCGGCCGCGAGCCCGACGGGCAGCGCCGTCGCCCGTACGCCGTCGAGGTCGAGGGTGGCCTCCGCGTTGTTCTGGAAGGCCAGCATGACCTGGAAGAGCGGGTGGCGGGCGAGCGAGCGGGCCGGGTTGAGGATCTCCACGAGCCGTTCGAAGGGCACGTCCTGGTTGGCGTAGGCCGCCAGGTCCGTCTCCCGTACGCGCTCCACCAGCTCCCGGAACGTCGGATCACCCGACAGGTCGGTGCGCAGCACCAGCGTGTTGACGAAGAACCCGACGAGGTCGTCGAGCGCCTCGTCCGTACGGCCGGCGATCACGCTGCCGAGCGGGATGTCGTCGCCCGCTCCGAGGCGGCCGAGCAGGGATGCCAGCGCCGCCTGGACCACCATGAAGACGCTCGCGCGGCTCTCCCGGGCGACGGCGACGATGCGCGCGTGGACCTCTGCGGGCAGGTGGAGCGGGATGCTCTCGCCGCGGTGGCTGGCCTCGGCCGGGCGCGGCCGGTCCACCGGCAGGGACAGCTCTTCCGGCAGGCCCGCGAGGGCGGTCCGCCAGTACCCGGCCTGCCGGGCCAGCGGGCTGTCCGGGTCGCTCTCGTCGCCGAGGACCTCCTGCTGCCAGAGCGTGTAGTCGGCGTACTGCACCGGGAGCGGCTGCCAGGCGGGGGCCCGGCCGCCGCGCCGGGCGTCGTGGGCGAGGCCGAGGTCGCGGGCGAAGGGCGCCATGGACCAGCCGTCACCGGCGATGTGGTGGACCACGGCGACCAGAACGTGCTCGGTGTCGGAGAGCCGCAGCAGCCGGGCGCGCAGCGGCGGTTGTGCGGCGAGGTCGAAGCCCTCGGCTGCGGCTTCGGCGATCGCTGCGTCGAGCCGGTCCGCGGTGACGTCCGTCATCGGCAGGGCGGGCCGGGCGGCCCCGGCGTCCAGCACCTGCTGCCGGGGGCGGCCGTCGACCTCGGGGAAGACGGTGCGCAGGCTCTCGTGCCGGGCCACCACGTCACCCAGCGCGGCGTGGAGGGCGGCCCGGTCGAGGTCGCCGGTGAGCCGGAGGACCAGCGGCAGGTTGTAGGTGGCGCTCGGGCCCTCGAAGCGGTTCAGGAACCACAGCCGGCGCTGGGCCGGGGACAGCGGTATCTCCTCGGGCCGCTCCCCGGCGGTCAGCGCCGTGCGCGCCCCGCCGGCCGCGACGACCCTGCCTGCGAGGGCGGCCACGGTGGGCGCCTCGAACAGCGCGCGGACGGCGATCTCGACGTGGAAGACGGAGCGGATCCGGCTGACCAGGCGGGTGGCGAGCAGGGAGTGGCCGCCGAGGTCGAAGAAGCTGTCGTCGACGGAGACGGCCGGCAGGCCCAGCACCTCGGCGAACAGTCCGGCGAGGATCTCCTCCTGGGCGTTGGCCGGGGCGCGGCCGGAGCCGTCGCCCCGTTCGGGGGCGGGCAGCGCTCTGCGGTCGACCTTGCCGTTGCCCGTGAGCGGCAGCGTGTCGAGGATGGCGAACGCGGAGGGGACCATGTACTCCGGGAGCGCCGCGGCGACATGCTCCCGCAGCACCGCCGCGTCGATCCCGGCTCCTTCGCCGAGAACCGCGTACGCCACGATCCGCTGATCACCCGGGCGGTCCTCCCGCACCACCACCGACGCCTGAACGACACCGGCATGACCCGCCAGCACCGCCTCGATCTCACCCAACTCGATACGGAAACCACGCACCTTCACCTGGTCGTCCGTACGGCCCAGATACTCGATCCGGCCTTCCGTGTTCCACCGCACCAGGTCACCCGTGCGGTACATCCGACCGCCCGCCGGACCGAACGGATCGGCGACGAACCGCTCACCCGTCAGCCCCGGACGGCCCAGATACCCCCGCGCCAGACCCGAACCCGCGATGTACAGCTCGCCCGCGACCGTCGCGGGAACCGGGCGCAGGGCCGCGTCCAGGACATACACCCGCATGCCGTCCAGCGGACGGCCGATGGGCACGGCGGGCGGCACCTCGGAGGCCGATCCCATCCGGTAGGTGGTGGCGAACGTGGTGGTCTCGGTCGGGCCGTAGCCGTCGACCAGCACCAGTCCGGGGCATGCCTCCAGCACGCGCCGCGCCGCCGCCGCGGGGACCACGTCCCCACCGGTCCACACCTGGCGGAGCCGGGCGAGGCAGCCGGGCCCCTCCTCAGCGATCAGCCGGAACAGGCCGGCGGTCAGCCACAGGGCGGTGACCCCGTGCCGGTCGGTGATCTCACGCAGGGCCACCGCGTCGAGGTCGCCGGGCGGGGCGACGACGACCCGGCCGCCGCCGAGCAGCGGAACCCACACCTCGTAGGTGGACGCGTCGAACGCGGTCGGCGAGTGCAGCAGCACCCGCTCGTGGCCCTCCTCGAAGCGGCTCGCGGCAGCGAGCTCGGCGATGTCCCGGTGGGTGACGCCCACCCCCTTCGGCACCCCGGTGGACCCGGAGGTGAACATGACGTACGCGAGCTGTTCCGGACGCACGTCCACACCCGGGTCGTGCGTCGGCGCCCCGGTCTCGTCCAGCGCGGCCCGCGCCTCGATCACCGTCAGCCCGGCGGCAGCGCCGGGAACGGCGTCGGCCGAGTCGACGAGCACGACCGCGGCGGCCGTCCCGGCGAGGATCTGCTCGATCCGGCTCTCCGGGAACCGGGCGTCGAGCGGTACGTAGGCGCCGCCCGCCTTCAGTACGGCGAGGAGCGCCGCCACCAGGTCGGGTGACCGCTCCATGGAGACCGCGACCCGGTCCTCGGGCCGCACCCCCGCGGCGAGCAGCCGGTGCGCCAGCCGGTTGGCCCGCGCGTCGAGTTCGCCGTACGAGAGGCTGCCCGTGTCGTCGACGACGGCGGGGGCGGACGGCGACCAGGCGGCGAGGTCGCCGAAGAGGGCGGGGACCGCCCGGTCGTCGTGCTCGACGGCCTCGCCGTCGTTCCAGGTGACGAGCAGCTTCTCGCGCTCGTCGTGGCCCAGCAGGGAGATCCGGCCCACCGGCAGGTCGAAGGTGTCGGCCGCGTTCTCCAGGAACCGGACGAACCGGTCCAGGAGCACCGTGGCGCCGGCGGACGCGAACAGGTCGGTACGGAAGTCCAGCCGCAGGTGCAGACGTTCCCCGGGGACGGCGGTGAGGATCAGCGGGTAGTGCGTGGCGTCGTGGCCCTCGATACCCGTGACCGTGAGCCCGTCACCGGTCTCCAGCACGTCCGCGTCGAGCGGGTAGTTCTCGAACACGACGAGGGTGTCGAAGAGTTCGCCGAGCCCAACGGTCTGCTGGATGTCGGTGAGGCCGAGGTGCTGGTGGTCCATGAGGCCGGCCTGCTGCTCCTGGAGCCGGTCCAGAAGCGCGCCGAGCGTCTCGGCGGGATCCAGGGAGACCCGTACCGGCAGGGTGTTGATGAACAACCCGACCATGGACTCGATCCCCGCAACCTGCGGTGGACGGCCGGAGACCGTACCCCCGAACACCACGTCCTCACGGCCCGTCAGCTGACCCACCACCATCGCCCACGCCGCCTGGAACAGGGTGTTGAGGGTGACGCCACCGGTGCGGGCACGTGCGGTGAGCCGCTCGGTGAGCGCGGCCGGAAGGTCGAGGGTGACCCGGTCGGGTGCGGCCGGACTGCCGTCCCGGCCGCCGGGTGCGACGAGGGTCGGCTCGTCGAGCCCGTCGAGCACCTGACGCCAGGCGGCCGTGGCGGCGGCCCGGTCCTGGCCCGCGACCCAGGTCAGGTAGTCACGGTTGGGGGTGACCCGGGGCAGACGGGTGCCGTCGCCCTGGCGGGTGTAGAGCGTCAGCAGCTCCTTGACCAGGACCGGCATGGACCAGCCGTCGAGGAGGATGTGGTGGTTGGTGATCACCAGACGGTGCCGGTCGGCCGCGGTGGACAGCAGCGCGAAGCGCATCAGCGGGGGCCGGGCCGGGTCAAAGCGAACGGCACGGTCCTCGTCCGTCCAGCGGCGTACGGCGGTCTCGCGATCGGCCTCCGGGATGTCGGTGAAGTCGCACTCCTGCCAGGGAAGTTCGGTGTGATCCGGGATGACCTGGACGGGTGTGTCCAGCCCTTCGTGCCGGAACGCGGCCCGCAGCCCCGCGTGCCGGGCCAGCAGCGCCTGCGCCGCCGCCCGCAACGCGACCCGGTCCACCACACCCTCGATGTCCAGAGCGAGCTGGACCGTGTACACATCCTCGGCCTGCTCGTCGTACACCGCGTGGAAGAACAACCCCTGCTGGAGCGGAGACAACGGCAGCACATCCGCCAGCCGCCCGTACTCCTCCTCCAGCCCGTCGATCTGCCCCTGCGACACCGACACCAACGGACGCAGATCCGACGGCGTCAGACCACCCACACCCGGACCGGAAACAACCACATGGTCGACAAGCGCCCGCAGAGCCGCGAACCACGCCTCCGCCAACGCCCGGACCTCATCGTCCGAGAACAGCTCCGCCGGCCACGACCAGTCCGCCACCAGACGCGGACCATCGGCGTGGTCCTGGGTGACGGCGTTGAGGTCGAGGACATGGGTGAGGCGCATGCCCGGGTCGCGGCCGTCGCCGAGGTCGGCGTCCGAGCACAGCGACCAGTCAGCGGCCTCGGCCCCCGGACCACCGGCAGCATCGAAACGGCCGAGGTAGTTGAACCCGATTTGCGGGGAGGGGAGTTGAGCCAGCTCCTGGGACGTGTCCGGGTTGACGTACCGCAGCAGTCCGTAGCCGATCCCGTTGTCCGGGAGAGCACGCAGTTGCTCCTTCACCGCCTTCAGCGCACGGCCCGGATCACTGGTGCCGCCCGCGTCCAGCCGGACCGGGAACATGCTCGTGAACCACCCCACCGTCCGCGAGAGGTCGACACCCGCGACGACGTCCTCACGGCCGTGCCCCTCCAGGTCCACCAGGACACCCGAGGAAGCACCACCACTCCGCCAGCCCGCCACGGCCTGCGCGAATCCCGTCAGCAGGACATCGTTCACACCCGCCCGGAACGCCGCCGGGACCTTCGTCAGCAGGGGCGCGGTCACCTCCACAGGGAGAACCAGGGACAGGTGCCGCACGGTGGACGCGGTGTCCACGGCAGGGTCCAGCGGGCGAGCGCCGAGCGGGGTGTCGTCACCCGCGAGCACGGAGCGCCACAGGGGGAGTTCGAGGGCCCGGTCCTCGGCGAGGGCGCGCAGGTGCTGCGCCCAGCGACGGTACGGGGTGCCCACCGGGTCGAGGTCGGCACCGGCGTACGCCTGGGCCAGGTCGGGGAGCAGGATGCGCCAGGAGATACCGTCCACCACCAGGTGGTGCACCATCAGCAGCAGCCGGCCCGCCTCCGCGAACCACACCGCCCGCAGCATCACCCCGGCCTCCGGCGCCAGCCGCAGCCGCGCCGCCGCAGCGGCCGCGCCGATGTCGCCCGCACCGGTGCGCAGGATGTCGGCCGCCCGGACCGCGCCGGGTGCGGGAATGTCCAGTGTCCAGGTGCCGTCGCCCTGGACCAGCCGCCGCGCACGCAGGGCGTCATGGTGGTCGAGGAGCACCTGGAGCGCCGCCTCGATCCGCTCGTACGAAGCACCCTCCGGCGTCCGCACCAGCATCGTCTGGTTGAACCCGTCGACCGGGCCGCCCAGTTCACGCAGCCAGCCCACGATCGGCGTCTCGGGCGCCTCGCCGCGTCCCGCCTCCGGGTCCTCGGCCGCCGGCGAGGTCAGCGCCTCGGCGACAACGGCCAGAGCGGCCGGCGTTCGGTGATGGAAGACGTCACGGGGAGAAAGGGCGAGCCCGGCCTTCCTGGCCCGGCTCACCAGCTGGATCGAGATAATGCTGTCGCCGCCCAGCTCGAAGAAGCCGTCGTCGGCCGACACGTCCTCCACACCCAGCAGTTCGGCGAAGATGCCGCACAGGATCTCCTCCACCGGGGTGCCGGGCCGCCGTCCGCCGCCCGTTCCGGTGAACTCGGGTGCGGGGAGGGCCTTGCGGTCCAGCTTGCCGTTGACCGTCAACGGCAGGGCGTCCAGCACGACGAACGCCGAGGGCACCATGTAGTCGGGCAGCCGGCCCGCCACATCCGCCCGGACCGCACCCACGTCCACACCGGCATCCGCGTCGGCGGGGACGATGTAGGCGACCAGGCGCTTCACCCCGGGGCGGTCCTCCCGCGCCACCACCGCGGCCTGCCCCACCGCGGGAACAGCACCGACAGCCGTCTCGACCTCGCCCAGCTCGATACGGAAGCCCCGCACCTTGACCTGGTCGTCCGCACGCCCCAGGAACTCCAGCTCGCCAACCGCTGTCCACCGGACCACGTCGCCTGTGCGATACATCCGGCCGCCGGACCGGTCGAACGGGTCCGCGACGAACCGCTCAGCGGTCAGTCCCGCGCGTCCCAGATAGCCCCGCGCCAGACCCGCACCCGACACATACAGCTCACCGGGCACCCCGACCGGCACCGGACGAAGCCCGCCGTCCAGCACCCGCACCCGGGTATTGGGCACAGCCGTACCGATCACCGGGACACCCGAGCCCGCCACCAGCGGACCGGAGGTCGTCGCCATGACCGTCGACTCCGTCGGACCGTAGGCGTTGACGAGGCGGCGGCCGGGGGCCCACCGGTCCACCAGCTCCGCCGAGGCCGCGTCACCCCCGACCACCAACGACCGCAGGAACGGATACTCACCCGCAGGAACACTCGCCAGAGCCACCGGCGGAATCAACGCGTGCGAGACCTCCAGCGAGTCCAGCACCTCCGCCAGCACCTCACCCGCCAACGGACCCTCAGGGCCCACCACCAGCGCAGCACCCGCAGCAAACACCATCACCAGCTCCAACACCGAAGCATCGAAACTCGGCGAGGCGAACTGCAACACACGGCTGTGGCTGTCGACGGCGAACCGCTCGACCTCCGCCAGCGCGAAACTCGCCAGCCCCGCGTGGGAGACCACCACACCCTTCGGCCGGCCCGTCGAACCCGACGTGTAAATCACATACGC
>NZ_JAFEUF010000613.1 GCF_016901035.1 Streptomyces durocortorensis | reverse complement strand
CGGCTCCGCCAACCCCGACAGCCCCGCCCGCAGCCCTCTCCCCCGCCTACCTCGCCCTCGCCGAACTCGGCCGCCGGGACATCCGGCTGACGCTGTCCGCCGACGACTGCGCCGCCTTGGAAGCGCAGGCCGCGCAATGGCTCGCCCGGGGCGTGAACGCCGACTACCTGATCGCTGCCCTCACCGCAGGGCTCCCCGCCCAAGTCGACTGCCCGCCCCGCTTCGTCCGCCGCCGCCTC
>NZ_JAFEUF010000093.1:2828-26117 GCF_016901035.1 Streptomyces durocortorensis | reverse complement strand
GGCCCCCTTGTCCGCGCCCCCGCGCAACTGCACCCCCACCCCCCGGGCCCCCCCCCCGCCCCCGCCGGCCTCACCCCCACCCCGGACCGCCGGGGCGAGGGCCTGATCCAGTTCGTGCTGGCGGCCCACGAGGGCCAGCGCAACACCCGCCTGTTCTGGGCGGCCTGCCGCGCCTACGAACACGGCTTCGGCGACGCCCTGGCCGACGGGCTCACCGCCGCAGCCGTCCGCACCGGCCTTCCGGAACACGAGGCCCGCGCCGCGATCGCGTCGGCGGCCCGGCTGACGTCAAGGCGGGGCGAGGAGACGAACGACGCGGCCTGAAGAACAATTTGCGGACAGCGCTTTCTAGAGCCGTCAGTCAACGCCTGAAGCCCCACTTCTGCAGGTGAAACGTAGGCGGCAGACCAAACAGCGGCGATTGAGAACCCGCCCCCTCTACAACGATAAAATAGAAAGCGCTTGCACACCCGTTGCCTTTCTCGCGGGGCCTGCCCTTCACTGATGTGCGGCAGCCCGTCAGCCACCGACAACCGGCTGCCTCGGCCCCCCAAGGAGGCAGCCCCATGCGGCGCTTGGCCGTACTCGTCTCAGCCGTGTTCCTCTCCACCCTCGTCCAGGGCCAGGCCGCGGCCCAGCCCCCCGACATACCGCCCCAGGAACCGGGCGTGACCATGCGGGTGTTCGACGTACAGATGCCGCTGGAAGACTTCTGCGAGCTCAAGCCCGGGCAGACGCCCAACGTCGACGAGCTGAAGCCGACGATCGACTGGACCACCGCCGAGGACTTCGGGCTGAGCGGCAAGTTCGTCACCGAGGTCACGGCGTACCTGAACGTCGAGTCGGCCGGGACGTACGACTTCCGCATCACCAGCGACGACGGATCCCGGCTGATCCTCGACGGCACGCAGATCATCGACAACGGGGGCAAGCACGGCGCCCAGCCCAAGGAGGGCTCGGCGGAGCTGACCGAGGGCGCCCATGCCCTGCGCATCGACCACTGGGACGGCGAGTACGACCAGCGCCTCCTGCTGGAGTGGCGGCCGCCCGGCTCGGACGCGTACACCGTCGTCCCCACCTCCGCACTGAGCACCGACGCCGACGTCACCCGGGTCACCTCGCCGGGCCGCAAGCTGTGCGAGGGCGTCGACGAGTCACCGGGCGACGGACTGCCGCTGGGCGGCGTCCACCCCGACTACACGCTGACCGACCTGCGCCCCGACGGCTTCGAACCGCAGGTCACCGGCATGGACTGGCTGCCGGACGGCCGGCTGGCCGTCAGCACCTGGGGCGGCAGCAGGGAGAGCGAGCTCGGGCAGGTGTATCTGCTCGACAACGTCACCGGGAACACCGACCCGTCGAAGGTGACCAAGAAGCTGGTCGCCGAGAACCTGCTGGAGCCGATGGGCCTCAAGTACGTCGACGGCACGATCTACGTCTCCGAGAAGGACGGCCTGACCGCACTCGTCGATAAGAACGATGACGAGGTCACCGACGAGTACCGCAAGATCGCGACCTGGCCGTTCGGCGGCAACTACCACGAGTTCGCGTTCGGGCTGCTGTACGAGACGGGGCACTTCTACGTCAGCACGGGCATCGCGATGGTGCCGGGCGGCGCGACCCAGGACCCGCAGAACGTGCCCAACCGCGGCTCCACCCTCAAGATCAACAAGAAGACCGGCAAAGTGTCGTACGTGGCCGGGGGCCTGCGCACCCCGAACGGACTCGGATGGGGCCCCGGGGGCGACATCTTCGCCACCGACAACCAGGGCGCGTACGTGCCGACGTCGAAGCTGGTGCGGATCAAGCAGGGCGCGTTCTACAACCACCACACCAACCCGGACGGCGTCTACGACGACCAGCCGGTGACCGAGCCCGTGCTCTGGCTGCCGCACGGCGAGATCTCCAACTCGCCGAGCAACCCCCTCCTCCTGCCCAAGGGCCCCTTCGCCGGACAGATGGTCTTCGGCGACGTGACCTACGGCGGCCTCCAGCGGGCGTTCCTGGAAAAGGTCGGCGGCGAGTACCAGGGCGCGGTGTTCCGTATGACGCAGGGCCTGGAGGCCGGGGTCAACCGGATCAGCCTCGGCCCGGACGGGGCGATCTACGCCGGCGGCATCGGCGACGCGGGGAACTGGGGCCAGGAGGGCAAGCTCAAGTTCGGCCTCCAGAAGCTCGCGCTCACCGGCGACGAGGCCTTCGACATGCGCGCCATGCGGGCGGTGGACGGCGGCTTCAAGATCGAGTACACGCAGCCGGTCTCCACCGAGACCGCCGAGGACCTGGCATCCAAGTACGAGGCCCAGCAGTGGCGTTACGTGGCGACACCGCGCTACGGCGGCCCGAAGGTCGACGAGGAGACCCTGGACGTCACCTCGGCGACGCTCTCCAAGGACCGCAAGACCGTGACGCTGAAGATGGACGGGCTACGCCCCGGCCACGTGGTGCACGTACAGTCCCCGCGCCCGTTCGCCGCGGAGTCCGGGGCGGAGCTGTGGAGCACCGAGGCCTGGTACAGCCTGAACACGCTGCCCGACGGGTCGAGGCCGCCGCCGGTGTACGAGGCGGAGTCCGCATCCCTGGCCGGCGGCACGAAGTTCAACGACAACCACTCCGGCTACTCCGGCACCGGCTTCATCGACAACAACTGGGAGCCGGGCTCGCGCACCACCTTCGCCGTACGCGCCGACAAGAAGGGAAAGCACGACCTGGCGCTCCGCTACGCCAACGGCCAGAACACCGACCCGCAGCCCACTCCCCGGTCGATGACCCTGTACGTCAACGGCGAGCGCCACAAACAGATCTGGCTGAACTCCACCGTCGCCTGGAACAAATGGGCGACCCACACCGAATCGGTGCCGCTGCGGAAGGGCGCGAACACGATCACGTACGCCTACGAGCCCGAGGACGACGGCCATGTGAACCTCGACAACCTCACCGTCACCCCGACGAAGCGCACCACGCTCTTCGACGGCACGAACCTCGACGCCTGGGAGGCGAACGACGGCGGCCCGGCGAAGTGGCCGGTGGCGGACGGCTCCATGGAATCCCTCGGCGGTGACATCCGTACGAAGGAGAAGTACGGCGACTTCCGGATGCACGCCGAGTGGTACCAGCCGGACTACCCGCCGGACGTCACCGGACAGGCCCGGGGCAACAGCGGGGTCTACATCCAGGAGCGGTACGAGCTCCAGATCCTGGAGTCCTTCGGAGTCGACACACCGGCCAACAACGACGCCGGTTCGATCTACCTGCGCAAGGCCCCCGACGTCAACGCGGCAACCGCGCCCGGCACGTGGCAGACCTACGACATCGAGTTCCGGGCGGCCCGCTTCGACAGCGACGGCAAGAAGGTGGAGGACGCCCGGGTGACCCTCCGATGGAACGGCAAGGTGGTCCACAGAGACGTCGCCATAGCCGGCCCCACCGGCGCGGGCCGTCCGGAGGGCCCCGCACCGGGCCACATCAAGTTGCAGGACCACGGAGACCCCGGAGAGAACCCGAGGTTCCGGAACATCTGGATCGAACGGCTCTGATCCGCGGGTTCACGACGGGACCGCGAAGCGGTGCGGCCCCCTCCTCCGATGCCGGAGGAGGGGGCCGCACCGTTTGTTCACAGCCCGTCCTGCTGGTTCAGGCACGCAGGGAGACGTAGTACGCCCCGACATCGGCCAGATACCCATGGTCGGTCGTCTCACTGTCGGTGGTGAACCGGGGAGCCGACTTGATCTCCTCGCGGGACGCCGCGACCTTCACCTTCCGCTCCCCGCCGTCCACGACGGTCACCGCCCCGGCCGGAATCAGCACGCTCCTGCCGAACTTCCACACCCCGGTGTCGACCACCAGGTGCTGCTTGCCGGGCTCGTCCTCCAGGCGCTCCACATGCCCGATGACCCCGTCGGTGGACTCCACGTCGAAGCCCACGAGCTCCTGCCCCGCGACGAAGCCACTGTCCCGCCCGAACGCCCACACATCGCCCACAGCCACGTCTCCTCACTCCCGCCCGGCTACGCACGCCGGACACCTCACGACGCCTTACCGATCGCGTCACCGGGCTGATGCCCCGGGACGGCCGCGCCAAGCACACCCGCGCGAACGAGCCCCGCACGATGGGCAGGACACTCCGAGGACGCGGCCCCGACCGCCCTTAGGAAGCCCCCGACCGCCCCGTCCCGACGTCCACGCGAGCCAACTCCGCGTCGTACCGCTCGGCATCGAAGTGGAACTCCGGCGGAGCGACTTCCTCATACGGAACCTGCCAGTCGGACCACTGCACGACACCCCCGAACCGCTGAACGACCACGGACAGAAACCCGCAACAGCCCCCCGAACACTCCGGCTCCCCGAGCTCCACCCGCCGGGCCTCGCCGGTCGCCCACAGCACCCCGGGGCCGCCGCCGGCCGGCAACGCGTCGGCAACGAGCGGCCCCCGGCCTCCATCACCGACCGCGCCCGCCACCACGTCCTCGCCATTGACCAGGATCCGCAGATGGGCCCTGAACCGGGGCCCCGAGGGCACCAGGCTGATCTCCAGTCGATCGAACATGCGCCCAGGATATGGCGGCCCCCCTGCGAGATCTCCTCGGTTTCCACGCGGCCACAGGCACCAGGACTAGGCGGTCCCGCGTCCGACGGAGGGGGATGGCCACGGCCGCCGAGAGCCAGCACGCACCAGAACGGCCCCCGACCGAATCTCTGCTGGTCGGGGGCCGTACGTCTGGCGGTGGGTGTGGGATTTGAACCCACGGTGACATCGCTGCCACGACGGTTTTCAAGACCTTTCGGGGATCACGCCCGCTGTCCGCTGAACCGCAGCTCAGGCGGGTATTGACCACCCCGTGAAGCCCGTCTTCATCGTCATCGTGCCCGCTGCGTGCCCCACAGGTAGCGCGGGAGCCCGTTGGCGCGCTGTGCGCTTGCACTGCCTGATCGTTCAGGAGAACAAGGAGCCCACCAGTATCGCGCCGTAGTGCGTGTATTGGTGCCGCCGCTTGCAGTAGCGCTTCGCCCGCCACAACGAACGCCGCGTGAACTCCTTCTCGCACCAGACGCATTTGCGAGTCTTGGCATCCCCCATGGCGACGACCCTATCGGTCAGCGACAACGCACCGAACAGGTACCAGCCCGACCGTGTCCCAGGGGAGATGGTGCTTGTCCTGAGCGGCCCACCGGTGCTGCTGTCGGTCCCCGGCGAGCCGCCGCCACGTCTCCCACACATCAGATGGGGGCGGGCACCCCAGCAGAGCCGTCATCATCATCTCTGCGTGCCTCAGGCTCGTGACCGCCGAGCCAGGAGTCCGCCGCCTCCGCCACCTGGTCGTCACGGCCGACAACGGGCCGGGCGTAGTGCCGGGTAGTGACGCTCGCGTTCGAGTGCCCGAGCCGGTGCGCGGCGGTCATCACGCCGTACCGGTCGGCGACCCACGTCCCGTGCGAGGCGCGGAGATCGTGCGGCGTGACGTCGGTGAACCCGGCCGCCGCCACCGCAGGGTCGAAGTAGCCCTTGCGCCACTGGTTGTAGCGCAGGGGCTTGCCGCCGGGCGTGACGAAGAGGAGAGCGTCCTCCCCGCCGGGCAGCGTCTCCAGGTGCCGGCCGATCCGCGCGGCGAGTGACGGCCCGATCCGCAGAACCCGCTTCTGATGGGACTTGGGAGTGTCGAAGACGAGGGTGCCGTTCGCTTCGGCCAGGTTCTCATCGACGAGGACCAGGCCGCCGGACACATCGATGTCCGCTCGCCGCAGCGCGAACGCCTCCCCGACCCGCAGGCCTGCATAGGCAAGCAATGAGATCAGGAGGTCATGCGGTTTCGTCGCGCTCCGCACGATCCGTGAGGCTTCCAGCGGGGTGAGGATGTGGGGCTCGGTCTGAGGCATGCGAGGCAGCTTCACGCCCCTGCACGGGGTCTGCCCGATCATCTCGTTGTCGACGGCAGCCCGCATGATCTGCGAGAGCACCCGGTAGGCCTGCCTGATCCGCGATGCGCTGAGACCACGGGTCTTCATCGCACCGACCCATTCGACGATGGTGATAGGCCGGAGGCTGGACAGCTCACGGTCACCGAGCGCCGGAACGATAAGCGAGTTGATCAGGGATCGGTACGACGCCTGTGTCTTGTGCTTGAGCTGCGGGGAGACCGCGGTGAGCCATCGTGCCGACCAATCGCGGACGGTGGTCCGCCCCTCGGCGGGGTCGAGCCAGCGGCCCTCCTCCATCTCGATGCGCTTCCGTGCCAGCCAGCGATCGGCGTCCGTCGTTGTCGCGAACGTCTGATCAGCGGCACGCAGCACGCCGTCAGGCCCCGGATACCGAGCCTGGAATCGGCCGGACGGCAGCTTCCGGATCCGACCGAAGGCACGTCGGGACTTGCGCTTGGCGGGCATCAGGCAGCCCTCCGGTACGAGTACGCCGAGGCGGGCCGCAGGACGATCGGCGCCACCGTGTGGGCACTGACGTACTCCTCCACGGCGCTCTCGGGGATGCGGACGTGCCGACCGACCTTGACGAACGTGATGCGGCGTTCCTCGATGAGCCGGCGGGGGAAGCGGAGACCGGTGCCGAGGCGTTCGGCGACCTGATTCACGGTGAGCAGTCGGTCCGCCACGGTCACCACTCCCCCTCGTCGGCAGTGCGCTCCTTCAGTGCGTCGCGGGCCGTCTCGCGGTTGGTCTGGAGGTCACGGGCGATGGTGGCGGCGAGGGCGCCTTCGCCGGGGGTGTGCCCGTGGCCGACGTACTGCCAGTCGGTCAGGACGAGGACGGTGTCCGGTTCGCGGTCGGCTAGGCCGAGAGCAGGCGCTTCCTGGGCTGCGCGGTAGTCGGCGCGTTCCTGACGGAGGGCGCCGAGGGTGGTGGAGTAGGTGCGGGACTTGGACGAGAAGTGGCCGCGGAAGCCGAGCATGTGGGCCCAGGCCCAGAGACGTCGGTCCGGATAGAGGCTGTCGAGTTCACGGCATGCGGTGATGAGCCGACGGGTGTGATCAGGAACGCGGTGGCGGTCGAGTTCGGCGAGCTCACCGATACGGCGGTCCAGGGTGCCGGTGTTCTCGGCTGCCTTGGTCGCGTACTTGGCTACGTACGAGGCAACTGCCTGCTCTGTGACATCCGAGCCGTCGCCGAAGGCCTTGACCGGACGGACGTCGAGCTGTCGGCCCCATCGAAAGGTCCGAGACGACTGTTCACTGGCAGCCGGGACGGAGACCGACGTGTACGAGTGCGCGGCTGCGGCGCGGATCGTGTCGGTGAGGAGATCGACCGTGGCCCAAGAGGGCGGCGGAGTACAAGGGCCATCCGGACCGTCGAGACGCACGACGGCATGGAAGTGGAGGGCTCCGCGCTTCTGGAATTCGGCGACCTTGCCGAAGGAGACGCGGAGGTGGTCACCCAGCTCACGGCGTGGGATGCCCGCGTGGATGGCGAGTTCGCGGCGGAGCCGGGTGGTGAAGCGCTGCCAGAGCTCCCCGGCGTGGTTGTTGAAGAGCACGGCGCCCGCGTAGTCGTAGGTCTCCGGATCAAGGGCAGAGCCCAGGTCCGCGGAGTCCGAGGCGTGTGCCGTGCCGCACCGGCAGGTGCCCCGGTCGGGGCGGTTGTGGACGGGGCCGAACGAGGGTGCGGTGAGGGTGGCGAAGACGCGCGGGTGGTCGCGGACGGCGGCGGTGATGTCGCGGCGGTCGTCTCCGGCGAGGCCGGCGCGGATGAGGTGGTAGGTATCGCCCGCGTAGGTCCAGGCGCAGGAGGGACAGCGGGAGGCGCGGCGGTTGCCGCAGGCGATACGGAGGCGTCCGCCCGGCTCGTACGCGGTCGAGTAGCGGTGCAGGGTCTCGCCGGTGGTCTTGTCCTTGTGGGTTACCCAGCCGCTCAGATGGACGGGGTCGGCACAGCCGCCGGTGCGGCGGATCTGGTCCGCCCAGCGGGTGTAGTCGGAGGCCGAGGCCACCCGGAGGACATCCCCGAGGACGGTCGGGTCGAGCTGTGGGGCGGGCATGGACCGCTTCTGTTTCGAGGGGGAGGGCCGGTGGGCCATGCTGGAGGTTCCTTCCGGTTGCGAGATCGATCGGTGGGCACGGCTCCCGGGCGGCGGATGCTTGGCGGTATCGAGGCCGCCCGGGGGCCGGTCAGCGGCGTTTGGCGTCGGACGCGATCAGGGAGCGCAGGACGACCGCGCAGACGGCGACCGAGGCACTGGTGACGGCGACCGCCAGGAGCAGCGAGACCAGGACGGTGCCGACGACCAGGACGACGGCAGTACCGGCACCGACGAGCGCGACCGCAGTGCCGGGGGTGAGCTGTACGACCGGACGGGACGGGTCAGGGGCTGCGGCGAGTGCCGGGGCAGGCGTGCCCGGCGTGATGGTGGTCGGCTGGACGACGGCGGGCGGGGTGACCAGGCCCGAGGGCTGCGGCATGGTCGGGATCTTGGGCTGGAACATGAGTGGTTCTCCTCTCCCGGGCGCGGGTTACTTGACGGCGGTGTCGATGACGGAGGCGAAGAAGCTGTCGGCGAGGAGGTAGCCGCCGAGGAGGAGCACGCAGATCAGCCACACCGGCGGGCGGAAGAGCTTGATGCCGAGGTAGCCGACGACCAACAGGGCGATCCAGAGGGGGACGTCCATGGACGCTGTCTCCTAACGGACGGTGCAGCGGTGGGTACGGGCGGCGAGTTGGGCGGCGGTCCGGCTGGAGTAGTCGGCGGACCAGCCGCAGCGGTCGGCGGTGCAGACGGCGGCGTGGGCGGTGCGGCCGGTGCGGTCGCGGTGGGTGCCGATCTGCACGGGGCCGATACGCATCACGGAGTGGAAGCTGTCGCGGGCGGGCACGCCGGTCAGCCCCTGCCGGTCGTCAGATCGGTGTACTGGGCACGGATACTGCGGGCGGTGGCCGGGTCGTCGATGCGCCGTGCGGCTTCCTCGGCGAGCAGGTGGGCGAGGAAGGGGCGTCCGGCTGCGGCCATCTCACGCGCTCCGTCGAGGTAGTCGGCCACGGTGAGGTCGGCGGGATCGTGGGTCATCTCAGTTCTCCTTTGCGGTCAGCTGAGGCGGGCGGCGATGGCCTCGGCGAGGTGGGGCGGAACGCCGAGGCGGGAGCGGAGAGTGTCGGTGTCGATCGGTGCTCCGGTGCGGGAGCGGTACTCGTCGGCGACCTTGCGGGCGTGGTCGATCAGCACGGCGGGAACGGGCGGCTCCGGGGGCGGGGGCGAGGACAAGGGCGTTGTCGCAGGGAGTTCACCGGCCTGAGATGGGATCGGGGCGGCGTCAGGCGTACGCGCCGGCTCGATGTCCTTCGTCTCCGTGACGGCGGCTGGCGGAGCTGGCTCCGGCTTCCCCGACGAGTGGGCGAGGAGGGTGCCGCCGAGGAAGGCGAGTGCGGGCCATCCGGCGATGCCGAGCCGGAGCGGGGCCGGTGGGTCGGCCAGGTCGAGGAACCCGGCGGTGGCGACGTTGGCGCCGAGCGACGCGAACAGGGCGATCAGGAACCAGCACCAGGCCAACCGGGACGGGCCCTCGCTGCGCAGCCGACGCCAAGCGGCGACAAGGAGCAGGTCGACGCTGACCGGGTAGGCCCATGCCTTCCAGCCGTCCTGTCCGGCCGCGGCGGCGAGGTCGTGCAGGTGGGCGAAGGACAGAGCTCCGGCGATGACCGCCTGGATCAACACCGCGTCGATCCGGAGACCGTGCCGGGCGCCCATCAGGAGTCCTCAGCGGGGTCGGAGTCGTCCGGGAACGTGCCCGGCGGCGGCTCCGGCAGCGACACGGCGAGGGACGGACTGACGGCGTCCACGAAGTCGAGGTCGGCGCCGCCCATGTCGGCGTACAGGGCGAGTTGGCCGAGCAGAAGCACGGTCCGGGCGAAGTCCTCGCAGTCGGGGCACATGGCGGTTCTCCCTTCTCTGGGCATGGCAGTGGTAGGGACTCGGCGCGAAGACGGTCACGCCTACCGAGTGGGGGAGAGATCAGGCGGTGGCCGGAGAGGCCTTCGCCGATGGCACAAGTTCGGTGGCGGTGCCGGTGGTGGGCCGGAAAGGGACCAGCTCGGGCAGATCCGGGGTCCTGTCGGCGTATCGGTTGCAGAGGTTCACAGCCTGGCGGAGCGAGGTGTGCGGAGCGCGGATGCGGTGCCAACCGCCGGAGGCATCTCCCGCGATGGCGAGACCTCGCAGTTCGGCGGGAATCTGGATGGCGGCGAGGACCGCATCCGGGGCGATGTCTCCGAAGGCCATGTTGGCGGAGGTCTCGTCGTTGAGACGGTGGGCGGTGCGGCCGGTGAGTTGGGCGCGGAGCATAGTGATGCCCTTGCCGAGTTCGGAGCCGAAGCGCTGTCCGCAGATTTCGAGGTAGATACCGGCGGCGCGGCCGAGCTGCGCGAGACGGACCAGGGCGGTGATGATGCGGTCCCGCCGCTTCTCCTCCTCCTTCGTTGCGTACAGAGCGAGTTCGGCCACCTCGTCGACCAGGACGACGACCGGGGTCGGGCGGAGCTCATCGGGCAGGTCCCAGATGTCGGCGGCGATCTCTGCGTCCGGCACATCGACGGTGATGCGCTGCTGGGTACGGATGAGGCGGTAGACGTCCGCCATCCGCGCCACGAGCGCATCGAGGAGTTCGGCAGCGGTGTCCGGACTGTCGGCCAGCGCTGAGAACCGGCGCGCCAGCGGGAAGAGTTCGACCCCTTGCTTGCAGTCGATGCCAACGAGGGCAACGTCCAGAGGAGCAAGGCCGGCGACCAGGTTGCGTTGGTAGACCGACTTGCCGGACTCCGTGGCGCCGAGGGTGAGGGCGTGAGGTATCGCGCGGTAGTCGCGGTAGTGCACCGACCCGTCCTCCCGAAGGGCGACCGGTACCCGCATCGCCCGGGCCTCCGTCTCAGCAGGCATCTGCACCCGCTTGAGCACGTCGTATCCGGTCATCCGCACCTCGACGACCCCGGACCGCACTTCACGCGAGGTCACGCCGAACATCGAGAACGAGTGCCGAAGCCGGTCCGAGGCCGCGGCGATGTCGAAGACGTCCTGTCCGGGACGGAGCTTGAGTCGGAGGACCAGGCCGGTACGAGTCGGCCGCAGTCGTCGGATACGCGGCGGGCGGGGCTCAGGTATCGGCCGGTTGGTGGCCCGAGCCAGAGATAACCGCCACCGCGCCGGCGGAACGGTCAACCCGCACGCGTCCATGACCGAGCGGTACCGGACCAAGACCCGCAGCGCGGCCAGAGTGACCCCGAAGGCCAGCCAGTACCAGGCGGGCCGCCGCCACCGCAGGAGACCCGCAGCGGCGACGACCAGCACCAGAGCGACCGTGAAGGCGGTCATGATCAGGCCGCCTTCGACCCTGTGGTGGCGACGTCGGCGAGCGAGGTGACCGCGACCGCGCGGAACGCGATGCCGTGCCGCCGCTGGCCGTTGAAGTCGTTCTCCCACGGACGGGCGACCAGGCCGGTGAGCGCGACCGGCGTACCCATGGCCAGCTCACCGGTGATCCCGGGCTCCGGAACGGTGACGGACAGGATCTCCACCTCCTCGTTCGCCGCGAACATCACGTCCACGGTCATGAGCTGAGCACCGGTCTCCATGTCGGTGGCGATCTCCCCGGTGCGGCGGTCACGGACCTTGACCTGCGGAATCTTGGCGACCATCACGACAGCGCTGGAGGTGTCGACGGGAATCTGACGCACAGCAGATCACTCCTCTATAGATGCTGAACTCCATCACTCATGTACATGAGTAATGTAAAGAAGAGTGCCCGACTCCTGTACATGAGTCAACCCGCCGCGAAGAAGAACTCACGACGGGTTGCGGGAAGTTGAGCGGACGTCAGTCGTCGGCGGGGATCCGATACTCGAAAACGAACTGGTCAGCGGCCATGAGCGTGTCACACACCTCGACCACCCGACCCGCAGTCGTACGGGCCTCTCGGATCAGGTGAACCACGGGCGCGCCAGGGCTGAGCGCCAGTTCCGACGCCTCTGACTTCGAGGCCGGGCGCGCTTGCAGCGTCTCGACGAACTCCGCGAACTCATGCCCGTGGTCTTCGAGTCGGGCGTAGATGCCTCCGCCCCCGGGGTTCTCGGCGAACAGCTCGGGGATCTCCTTCACCACGTCCCAGGGCAGGTACGACGAGGCGGTCTCCACCGGGGTGCCGTTACGGAAGTAGAGGCGCCGGCGGGCCAACACCTGCGTACCGGCGGCCACGCCCAGGCGCTCGGCCGCATCCTCGGGCGCGTCCATGGGGCCGATGTAGAGGACGCTGACTTTCGCGGTGGCGCCGGACTGCGTGGACTCCGCGAGGTAGGCGGCCTGGCCACCTTGCCGGAGCGAGCGCCGGAAGCGATCAGAGGAGCGGTGCCGTACGGGGGGCCGGTTCTTCACGATCGAGCCCTTGCCGTGCCTGGTCTCGACGAGGCCACTCGCCCGTACCTCGACCATGGCCTTACGGATCGTCCCGCCGGAGACGCCGTAGCGGTCCACCAGCTCGGATTCGCTCGGCACCATGTCGCCGGCCTTGAGAACCCCCGCCCGGATCTGCTGCACGAGGTCATCAGCAATCTGCACATACCGAGGACCGGAACCGGCCCCTCCCGCCGCAGTTCCCATAGTCCTTCCCTGCCTCCTATGCTCCTCTACATGAGTCAATCACAGGAAGCGACACCCGCTCCCATGCACTCCGTGTCCGTAGCCGGAGTAGTGGTACGCGAGGACGGCCGCCTCCTGGCAATCCGCCGAGCCGACAACGGCACCTGGGAGCTCCCCGGCGGCATCCTCGAACTCAAGGAAACGCCGGAAGCCGGCGTTGCCCGCGAGGTCTGGGAAGAGACAGGCATCCGCGTCGAGGTGGACCAGCTCACCGGCGTCTACAAGAACACGACCCGCGGCATCGTCGCCCTGGTCTTCCGCTGCAAGCCCTCCGGCGGCACCGAGCGCACATCAAGCGAGTCGACAGCCGTCTCCTGGCTCACGCCCGACGAGGTCAGCGAGCGCATGGCAGAGGTCTACGCGATCCGCCTCCTGGACGCCCTGGACTGCAACGGGCCTCACGTGCGGAGCCACGACGGCAAGCAGCTCATCCCAGCGGGATAAGACTTTCTCTACTTCATCAAGGCGGCTCGCTTCGCTCACCGCGCGCGGCCCGGGCGCAGGCCGGGCCTGCGCTCCTGTCTCCGCCCCGCTCCAGCCCGGCCGGCGCCCGTGCCGCACTCATGGCGATCGGCCGCCTGATGCCAGAGAAGGGGTACGTCGTGGCTGGGGCGGTCGGCTCCACGGCTTTACGCAGCCACTTTGGCGCGAGCCTCGAAGATCACGGCCCCAACGTCGTGCTTTACCGGGCAGGTCCACAGACTGCCCGACGCGCCGGAAGCTTACGGGGCCATGATCACTCGCGCCAAAGCAGCTCCAGCCCAAAGCCGTTCCTCCGACCTGGTATCCCACCAGCCAGCCCCGATGCCGCTCCCCACGAAGGCACCAATGCTCGAATGGTCGCTCGGCAGCGCCCAACCGTCCCTCCCAGAAAGCGAGTCACCCACCTACCCACGGGTTCCGCTGTACGGTGACCCTGAACACCAGCTGCGTCACGGGCACCCACCGCAGCTGCGCTACTCCTGAGTGCTCTTGCACTCCGTCAGAAATCGGGACAATAGGCAGGCAAAAGTGACGGGTCGGACCGTGGGAGCAATCCAGAGATGGTGGCGCCGGCCCCAAACCGTTGCCCCCTCCAGCATCCCCGTGTTGGACGAAGCGTCGTCGACCGACATTGTCAAGGACTACTACTCACGCAACCTCGCTAGCGCTGAGACCGCACGAGCGCGAGCGCAGACTGCCTTCACGATCATCAGTGCACTGGCAACTCTCTTCGTGGGGGGCGCTGCGTTTACAGGTGTTTCGACACAGCAGGTATACGTGAAAGTCGCTATGCTAGTGGCGGCTTCTCTCTGGTTGACCGCCACATTCCTATACGCACAGTCGGCTACGGGAACATTCAGCAGCATCACGCCGAAGCAAGGTGGCCTCAAGGTAACGGCTGCGGAGGTTGCGACTGTCGCGACTAGTGTCGTTGCCCTTGTGCAAACAGAGCGCGACCTCGTTCGTTGGAAGAATAGACACGCTAATTCAGCCGCATTTGCGGCAGCCTCTGCTTCGATCATCGCAATCGGATTGATTTGGCTTCTTCCTCCTGAATCACTGGACCGCACCGTCGTCAAGCTTACCGAGTCGGGTCAGACAGCAATACGGGAAATTTGCCACGGAAAGCCCAAAAACGAGATTACCGCGACAGTCAACCGGCAAGACCTTTCCAAAAAATACATCACACTTGAAGATGTAGACGCCGAAAACTGTCAGAAGGCGTCCGAGTTGACAATTCCCGCAAAATGGATCGACGCAGTAGTGGCTCGGCGGTGAATGCATGATCTCGGGAGGAAATCGTGGCCTTTGGTTGGCTTGGGCCACGGAGTTCAACTTTGACGAGCTCAAGGAAATGATCGCCGATCTGTCATCCCAGCACGCCGCTCCTCCTACATCTCTCGCCGTTATCCCTTTTCGGTCAGCTTCAATCCAAAATATAATGACTGATGCCACAGAGCTCAGAGGCGCCGATCTGATGGATCGCGTCAGCTCGGTAGCAATTATCCTTTCCCCGCAGAAGGCCAGAGGGCCAGACATTGCGGAACTGGTGAGAATTACGACAGAACGACACATTAGCATTGAAGTTTTCTACCCCGTAGACGCGCAAAAGTCGACTGTGAAATTCGCGACTCGACTGGCTAGAGATGCAAAAGGCGGATGCGTCCATCAGGAGTTCAAATCCCACGAGTTGTCGATCTTCCTCAAAGCGTGGATCGAAAGACAAGTGGCGCACGCGTCCTCTTCCGCCGAGAGGATCGCTCAAAGCTACACCGGAAAGCATTGGATGGATGCGTTTGGAGGATTTCAATGAGCTGGATCGAAGCAGCCCTAACTCGTCCGTTTATCCAGGATCTTGATGAAGATATCCACCCTAAGCTGGCACTGTCCCTTTTGACCTCGGGCGAACATTGGCGCTTCGAGCGGGCTTCTAATCGAAGTAATCACTTGCCGCCGCACAGAGATTCCGACGGGCGGTTTTCCGAGCCATCATGGGCTCTTGTCTTTGCGTATTCACTTGTCATCGAACCCGAGCACACCGAACAGGGCCTCAATGTTCTCTCTGAAATTGTTTCATCGCAGGAAGTAGCTCAAGACATCGAGATGGCTGCGGTTGCCAACGCGTTCGCTGCACTAGGCCTCTCGCGTCTCCGCTACACGCAACAAGCCATTAAGATTACAGAGTCGGCTCTAAAAAATACGCCGCCTAATAGCTTGGCGCGCGTATTTTTGCTGCAACAACTCACAATGCATTTGACCGACGCGAATAAATACAATGATGCCCTACGTGCAGCCAGGGTGGCAAGGAACACCTTCAGGCAGTGGAAAACAGAGGCTCGCCCGTACACTCCGGCTCAGCGGGAAATTATCTCCGGAGTATCTCAAGCCATTGAGTCTAACATCCTAGCTTTGAAGACTGTCACGTCGCGAACAGTCAAATTCGCTAGAACTCCCTACATCAAACCAAACCAATACTGGGCTGAACGCAATCTAGTGCTCCAGATGGGGTTTTCGGCGCAAGTACGAAACTCATTTGATACTGAAGTACGGAACGCACTTGGTCGACAGGGAACGCAATTCTCCGATAGGGAGTCACCGCATGCGGCTCTGACGACGTATCTGGTCGAGAGTGAGCTTGTTGGCCACTATCGACGTGTCCTCGCTGCCAGGTTGTCCCTCGGGAAACAGCAGGCCAGCGAGCTTGACTACACAAATGAGCAGCGGGTGAAGTACTGCGCAAACCTAATCCGTCAGAGTCGAGACTCAAGGGCATATGAGAATCTTCTGCAACTTCTCATGGCTAGTGGACCGTTGTCAGTTCTCTCCGATGAGGTAACACGTGCTGCCGAGGAAATCTCTTGGCCACCGCGAAAAGAGCACTTTACCGCTTTGAAGGTTGCAGGTTCGCTTCTGGCTAAACAAACGGCACAGCGTGCTTTGGCAACCCTCTTGGAGATGAGATCTGGTGCTCATCTACGTGACCTGAATTCGGCGTATCTTGCCGACGCCCAGATCTGGCCCGCTATTCGCTCGCTCACTGCAGTTGCGGGCAAGCATTCTTCTGTGTCTCGGAAGATGCGAGATCTCGCGACCGATGCGAGCGCCCATGTCTTTTCAGAGCTCGTAACGACCGCCAGAACTATTGACTGGAAGAAGGTCGGAGAGCCTGAAAGACGGTCCTGGGAATCGTGGATCAGTGAAGCCAAATCAGAAGACGCTTCGTTCCTTGAACAGGAGATCTCCCAGGCTCTTGCTCGTCTGGGCGACCAAGAACCACTCGAGCGATATTTCTCGGACCCCTCAGGACTGACGATCCCAGAGGTGTCCACGCTCGTAGACTATGGCATCGAAAATAGAGAGTTCCGCCTACCTGTAGCAGTTGTCGAGGAAATCTCACAACTACTGACTAAGGAACTTTCTCAGCTGATGCACGACGCCTCAAGAGGATCTTTCAGTTTCGGGGTTGTCGATACCGTTCTTCTTGGAGGAATCTTCTCTAATCAGTACCCCGAAGAAGGGATCTGGCCTGAAATCAGAAAAGTGATCTTGCATCCGCGGGTCACTTCGTCCCAGAAATCCGGCTTCTTGGAATGGGTGATCCATAATCCCGAAGTCATCCCCAATGACTTCGCACAGGGATTCAGCGATAAAGACAAGTCGGTACTTCTGAGCCAAGAGGAAGACTGGATCTCCGAGGGGACAGGGGAATCGGGTTTCCGATTCTACTGCGCTCTGAACCTTCTTACCGAGGAAGAAGTTACCGAACGGGTCTTGCAGCTGTTCACTTCGAGCGAGTCGAGAGACAGAGCCGACGTTGCCCTCACCATTCGAGCGGCCGCGGGGATCGTATCCCCCGACTGGTCCTTTACTATTCTTGAAGTCCTGGCGCGGGACGCATCACCCTCTGTGCGCAGCCTGGCAGGTATGGTCATTGGCGCAGTGGCCAATTCTTCAAGGTCAATCAGTACTCGCAGAATTAATTCTATTATTCGCGCACTCTTGGAATCGGAGGGCGTATGGGTCCCTCTGCGAACCTTGCGTGGACTCATCAATGATGTTTTCAGGGGCCGTGCAATTGATACCTCTGGATTCGAAGAGGTGGTCTCCGAGCTCGCGACTGGGCATCAGGATTACTTTGTTCGTGAGGCGGCGCGCAAGCTCCTGGAAAGTTCCAAGGGAAGAAAATCTGGTGTCAGGGAGGAGTAGTGGTCAGTCGGGGCTCACTCCTGTTGAGCGCCAGCAGTACCGACGCGGTCAAGCTGCAGCCGGCCCACGTCGTCACCCCGTCCAAGAGGATTACTCCGGTGAGTTGCCATGTAACGACAGCGGCGCACAACCCCTGTTGGCCGAAGCGGTAAAAGCACCGCGACTGCGTCTCCGAGACCCCTACACGGCCGCCGCTTAGCCAGCCGTGAGCAGCCACAATCAGCGGCGGCTCAGAGCCTGGGCCGCCGCTGATTGTGCACTCGAACGAGCCGTCCATCGGAAGCAACCGTTCCGGGTCGCGGCGTCCACCAACTGGGTTCCCCGTCGAAGGCTGTTCCAGGAAGACCCGCACCGCTGCTTCGTCGGTCGTCGTCTCGGTGGCGAAATCAGCCACGACATCGGCCAAGCCGACCCTGCGACAGGAAGGCCGCCGTCCCCCGGGCACAGGGGCGCAACACGTCCTCTTCTGAGTAGGGTCAGGGCATCGAGCGCCCCGGCTGGTGTGTGTCTAACTGCGTGACAACGCCGACAAACACCGGCGGACGCCCGCGAACGTCAGCGCAGGTGAGAGGCACGCCAGCCCAAGACAGCACCGGTGCCCAAGTTGCTTCGGGACGAAGCGGTCCTCAGACGTCCAAGGTCGATGGAAGTCGCCGAATAGGGCCGGAGGCCCATGGCATCTGATCTGGTCAGATGCCATGGGCCTCTCTTGCTGTGCTGGTCGGCGGGACCGTAGATCAATAGGCGGACTCACGCGGATCGCTCGTTGGCTGGCGGCGACCGCGGCTCGTTGCGACGCGGAAAATGTCCCGCAGAGCCCCGGTCAGCTCTCTCACCAGGCACCGCATCTCGTCATGGGACGTGTCCTCGTTCTCGAGAGCTTCTGAGGCATCTTCCAACAGTTCGCTAGCCGCCCCGAGTTGGATCGCTTCGATGCTGTCAGCGAGGCGGGACATGTAGCCGTCCGGGTCGTCAGTGCTCAAGTAGCAGGGCTTATCCCCCGGGCCAGACCACGGGAGGAGCCGAAGTTCGTTTGGTGTCGTCATCCTTGGGTTGGCCTCTCGTTGAGCACGTGGTGGGCAGTGAAGACCGCGTCGACTCGGTCTCCCGGAAAGGCCAGGAGCGCGGCTTCAACGACGCGACCGTCTGCGTCGGTGGCGATGCGCGTGATCCCGAGAACGGCCATGTTGTTTCCGATCCGGAGGGCCGACGCTTCGTCTGGGGTGGGAGAGCGGGCACAGACCGTTTCTCGGACGGTGGCCGGCAACGGGCCGAGGACGGCGAATCTCGTGACTGCCTCCCGGCACACGGAGTCGTCGTCGAGGACTCCGGCCGGGGCCAGGTCGCGCGGGATGTAGATGCGGGCCAGGCCGTGCGGCGACCCTTGTTCGAGGCTGAGGCAGGTGTACTCCGCAAGAGGGCTGCCTGTTGGCACCTTCAGCAGTGTCGTCAGGTGCACAGAGGCCGGAACCGTGGTGCTGCGAACTGTGATGCGCAACGTTGGCTCGGCCGCCGTCCAGGGGTCCAGCGTGCCCCAGCCGCCGACGTACATGATCTTGCGGCGCGGGTGACGGACGTAGTTCCCCTTGCCGTGGATCTTCTCGACGAGTCCTTCGCCCTGGAGCACGGCGAGAGCGCGCCGCAGGGTCACCGTACTGACCCTGTACCGGGCGGCCAGGCCAGCTTCGGACGGGAGGCGTTCGCCAGGCTTGATGATGCCCGTTGTGATCTGGTGGCGTAGGTCGTCTGCGATGTCGTGATGGCGTCGGGGCACGGAGCCGGTCACCGCCTTCTCAGCATTCGCAGGGCGGTGAGCCGGGTGCGGGCGTGAATGGCCAGCAGTTCGCCCGACTCGAAGACCAGTTGCTTGGCCCCCTGAGGGAGCTGGAAGAGGTCGCTCACTCGGCAGGCCTGACCGCCGAGTTGAATGATGTCGCCCCGTTGCACGGTGGCCGCAGTGACTTCGACGGGGTAAACCAGTGCACCGCCGGGGGCCGGGGCCCTCATGCCATCACCCTCACGGGCACAGACAGGTCCGGGGTCGAATGGCAGGGGCAGAGGCACACCTCGTAGATCACCGGCACGTCGTCCGTCGTCGCAGGCGGGGACGGCTCGATGCAGGAGTGGTGCGTCCCGATCCAGCAGGCGATAGAGCGGTAGGGGACGGAAGTCGTGCCCGTCGGGTGCGGTTCTCGGCGAGGAGGCATCAGCGGGCCCCCGCGAGGGCCGACCAGGCATCGGCCGGCAGGTGTGGGGCGACGAACACTGAGCGCGTCCGTGCACGCTGCTCTTCCCAGGCCAGCAGGTACGGGCGGACAAGCGCGACGTCCTCTCCCCTCAGCGGGTATCGGTGGACCGTGCCGGCCGGAGTCCGTCCCAGGGCGACAGTCGAAGCGTCAGAGGGCGCGGGGCAGGTGAGAGGGGCCAGCGGCCGGGAGGGCGTTAAGGGGCGGCGGTGCCGACCGTTGGGGAAGCACCGCGCTCTGGTGCGCGAGATGGCTTGGCGGATACGGTTGAGCATGCTGTTCAGCTCCTATCGCTGATAGCCCGGTCCCCCGACGTCGCCTGTCGTGGGGACCGTTTTACGTACGACCGCCCATAAGGTGCGGCCGTTCAAGCTGGTGGCCACGAGCCCGAACCGATCGGCATCGGCCACCGCGTCCAGGACCTCCCGCCATGAGTCGGCGGAGAGCGTGTCCGGTACTTCTGCCTCAACCGTCGTGAACTGGGTGTCCTCCTCCACGCGCGGGCGGAGGCCGGCGGCAGACAAGCGGGCGGCGATAGCCGCCGTGATCACTTCCGAAGCGGACACAGCACACCCTCCGTTGCCAGCGATCACTTTCAGTGAAGCTAGTTAACTAGATTAGAGCTAGTGGACTAGATTTTCCATATGTCTGAGCAACCGCCGTACCTCCGCATCGCCGACGAACTCCGGCAGCGCATCGCGGAGCACGTCTGGGAACCGGGCGACCGACTCCCATCCCGCGCCCAGATCGGCCAGGAGTGCGGCGTGGGCGAGAACGTGGTGCGCAGGGCCCAGGAGTTGCTGATCTCCCAAGGCGTGCTGGAAGGCCGGGCAGGATCGGGGACCTACGTCGCCGAGCCCCGGGAGCGCGTGAGAGTCGTCCGGTCGTCGGCGCGTGAGCAGCCCAGCGGGTCCCCGTTCCGTCAGGACATGAAGGCCCTTCGCCTACAGAGCGACTGGGAGAGCCGGACCGACGCGAAGGTGCCGGCCCCGGCGGAGATCGCGACGCGGCTCGGGATCGCCGAAGGCGAGCCGTGCGTCCGGACGACGTACGAGTTCCTTGCGGACGGGAAGCCGGTCCAGTTGTCGACGAGTTGGGAGCCGTACGCCGTCACGGGCGGCACCCTCGTCGTTCTCCCCGAGGGAGGGCCCCACGCGGGGGCCGGGGTCGTGAACCGCATGGCCGCGATCGGAGTCACCATCAGCCACGCGGTGGAGCAGCCCGAACCCAGGCACGCGACCGCCGAAGAAGCATCGCTACTCGGCATCCAGAAAGCCGCACTCGTGACGCACATCCGGCGGACGTACTACAGCGACGACGGCCGCCCCGTGGAGACAGCGGACATCGTGGTGCCCGCAGCGCACTGCGAGATCGTCTACGAGATCCCGATCAACCGCTGACGATCCGACCCCGGCAGCTCCAAAGCCGTGCCCCAGCCGTGCCCCCCGCGTGCCCCTTCCGTGCCCGACAGAGCGGGAAACCAGGGGGAACAGCGGTGTCCGGCGGGGAGCGGGCATGGCAGAGGCCCCCGACCATACGTACTGGTCAGGGGCCTCTCACCTGGCGGTGGGTGTGGGATTTGAACCCACGGTGACATCGCTGCCACGACGGTTTTCAAGACCAGCCGGTTTCACGCGAGCAGATGGGCCATGACCTGCGTCTTCGGCGTACTACGTCGCGCACACTCGCCCATGTTGGCCGGAGGATGGCCGCAGGGGCGGCGCGAGGCGGGTCACGCGCTCCCAACGTCCTCGGGAACGAGACGGCTCGTAAAGCCGCGCGACACCAGTCGCTCGTACGCCCGCGCCGCATCGCCCGGCACGTCTTGCGAGATCATGAAGCCCTGCGACGGGTAGACCAATAGCCGTTGCAGCGACCCCACAAGCATGTCGATGACAAGGCGCGGGTCCTTGATCGAGTCGACGTACTCAGGGAGCGTCATCGGGGTGGAAGCGCTGACGAACTCCACTTCGGGCCACAGCTTCCGGGCGGTGGCGTAGGCCCGCCGTTCCTCGTATGGCTTGCTGATCAACAGCACTGAGGACACCTCGATCCCGCGCTCTTCGAGCAGCGAGCGGGACAGGGTGATGTTCTGCCCGGTGTTGCGAGCGTGCTGCTCCACAAGGATGGCGTCCGCCGGCACGCCTAGTTCGACCGCACGGTCCCGGTAGTGCTCAGCTTCACCGCGCGGCATGCGTTCCCGAGTGGTCCGGCTGGTCGCTCCCGTGAACACGATCAGCGGCATCATGCCGCGCCGGAACAGACTCACCGTCGTGTCAGCTACCCCCAGGTCATGACTGCCCAGACCGATGCCGACCGAGCAGGGGCGCGGTTCGTGGTGCATTTGCTGGTAGTCCCAGAGAAGCTGGGTGTCGTCCCAGTCCTGTACGGAGATCACGCCGAACCTTCCTCGTCTTTGCCCTGTTGACGCGCGGAATCGGGAACCTCGAACTCGTACTCCCACGCGAAGCGGGAGGCAGCATGGACACCCACAGCGAACTCAACCACTGTGCCGTCCGCCGTGTACGTGGTCCGGTGCAGTTCGACCACGGGTTCGCCGACGGGGAGCTGTAGCAGCTTCACCTCGTCAGCCGTCGGCACGCGCGCGGACAGCGCCTCTTTCATGTGGTCGATCTCGTATCCGGCGTCGTAGAGGACGCGGTACCCGCCGCCCCTGCCGGCGGGCCCCGGTGCGGGATCGACGATGCGAGTGCCCTCGACATGTTCGGGACGGTAGTAGCTGGTCAGGGTGTGGGTGGGCTGTGTCCCTTCCTTCACCAGCCGGGCCCGCGCGTACACCCCGGACCCAACCGGGACGCCGAGCCCTTCGGCTACGAGGGCAGTCGCTTCCGTGCGGCTCACTGTCTGAGTCTGCTCATTGCGTTTGTACGCGCGCCCCGATGCCACGCGGTCAGCAATGAACGCGACCTCATCACCGTCGCGCCACTTCGCCTTGTCGTACCGGGCGATGCCGAGCCGCTTGAGGCGAGCACGCGGGCGCACGACCGTGCCGTGCCCACGTGAGGACGTCACGAGTCCCTCAGCCTCAAGCGCCTTGTATGCCTGGTGGACCGTGGACTTCGAGCCTTCACCAGCCTCGACAAGCTCTCTGATCTGGGGCAACTGATCCCCGGGTGCGCGCTCGCCGTTCCTGATCTCCTGCGCGATCCGATCCGCCAGTTCGCGCCACTTGGGTGCCACAGCCGAACTCCCTTCGATGCGTCCCAGTGAAACACAGTCCCAGGACTGTTGACAGTCCTGGGACTGTGCGCCATGGTCTTACCAGCGCCTCGCAGTCCTAGGACAGCGAGCACGGGAGGGCCTTCTTTGGGTTGCTCCAACGCAGAGGGCGGGGACGCTGCAATCCCGCTAAAGGCCAGGTAAGACGCAATGGGCTTCGGCCCGACTGGCGAGGTGGCCCGGCGACCGCGAGCAACGGCCGGAGAGTGGGGGCGAGGCCCCCCTTGCAGTGCATATCCCCTGTTCAGCGGCATGAAGGAGTCATCAAGTGAGGCAGTTACATATCCGGGCGCTCCCGTGAAAGACCGGCAGGGCAGCGCCGTTCCACCCTCACGCGTCAGGTCCTGCGGGGTCTGCGGGCGGCCGGTCATCTTCCACCGAAACGCGGCGGCTATCGCCGCGCCGGTTGCCTCCTCCGCCCCTCCCGTCCGCGTGACGCGGGGGGGGGCGGGGGGGGGCGGGGGGGGGCGGGGGGGGGCAACCGCGCGGCCCCCC
>NZ_JAFEUF010000093.1:0-2819 GCF_016901035.1 Streptomyces durocortorensis | reverse complement strand
GGGCTCATCACCCCCCCACCCGCGGCGCCCCGCCCCGCCCCGGTGCCCCCCCCCCCCCGTCCCGCCCGCTTCCCGGGGTGCTGTACGGGCGGGGCCGAGGGGAGCCGGCTGGTTCCAACGGCGAGACCCCCGGGGGTGCCACCCCGGGGGTCTCTGTGAGCCGTTCCTGTCTGAGAGGAACTGACCCAATGAAGAGCATCGCAGCACTTCAGACGGCCGTTACGGCCGCCGCCCCGTTCGACGGTGAGCCGTCGGACGCCGAGCTGGACGCGATCGAGGTTGAGTCGCCGCTGATCCTCGCGGAGGTAGCTCTCCTCGACGCGCAGATCATGACCATCGACCGCACCCCGTCCGAGCTGGACGAGCGGCGTATCCGCCGGGCCCGCCGGCGGGTGCTGGCCGCCCGCCGGGACCTCACCAACCTCTCCGCTGCCTCGACGAACGCCACGGTGTCCGGGGGTGCGGCATGACGGTTCACGGGGCGCGGTTGTCCAACAGCTTCCGGGGTGAGTGGGAGCTGTACGTGGTCACCGACCGAACGAGCATGGAGTGGCCCGAGCACTCGTTCAAGCGGACTGGGCCGGTGCCCACGGTGCAGGAACGGGCGGATGCGCTGGCCCGGCTCGGCTACGTCCCTGCGGACAGTGCCGCGTGGGAGTGGCAGGAGCTTCCTGCCGGGGTCATGGATCGCGTCGAGCTGCTGGCGTCCCTGGACGTGCAGCGGATGGGCGGGGCGTCATGAACCGCTTCGGCAAGGGCCTGCTGGTCGCCGCGCTGGTCGGTGTGGTCGGGATGGCGTTCCGGGTGTCGTGGAACGCGTTGCGGGACGTTGCCACCGCCACCGGGGCCGACGAGACCGCAGCGTTCCTCTACCCGTTCGTGGTCGACGGGCTGATGGCGCTGGCCCTGGTCGCGACCCTGGTCCTGACCGATGATGCCCGAAGGTTCGCGCTGCGGGTGCTGGCCGCCTACACCCTGGCCTCACTCGTCCTCAACTACGTCCACGGACTCGTCCCGCAGTTGCACGACGAGGTGGTCGACTGGGGTCGACTGGCCGACTGGGATCCCGCCAACTGGGCGCTGGTCCTGCTGGCCACGTCGCTGCCGGTCGGGTCGATCTACTTCGGCTCCGACCTGGTCGCCAAGGTCCTGCACCACCGACCGATCGAGACACCGGCCACCACCCCGAATCAGAATGAATCGGCCGAGACATATGTAAATCGGTCTACGGCTGACCTGGGAGTATCGGCCCCCGCGCCGATCACTCCGGCCCCGGTTCCTGCGGAGCTGGAAGCCGCCCCGGTGGTCTCGCTGATGAAGTCGACCGGTCGGGTTCCGGTCGGCGCGGTGGCCGCCGCGTCGACCCGCCCGCGCCGGGCGACCGGACGTGTTCCCGAGGTGGCCCGATCGAGTCGATCGGTCCGCACCGCCGACCAGCTCCTGACTGAGGCCCGTAAGGCTACGGCCGACTGGTCGGATCGGGAGCTGACCGCCGAGGGCATCCGCAAGGCCGTTCACACCTCCCCGGCCAAGGCCCGTGTCCTGCGCGACACCCTGCGCGCCGAGCGCGAGCGGGCGGCCGGTTCCGGTGAGGGGGTGGCGGCGTGATGGACCGGCTGCATCAGGCTCGCCGTCTCCTGGACCGTCCGCCGACTCCCGTGCTCGCCGGACAGCTCGCCGCGGCTGTCGGCCCTCGGATCGGCTCCGTCTGCTCCGGCTACCGCGGACTCGACATGGCCGTGGAGGAGGTGTTCGGCGGCACCACGGCGTGGGTGTCGGACATCGACCCCGGCGCCAACGCGGTCCTCGCCCACCACTGGCCGGACGTCCCGAACCTGGGCGACCTGACCGCCGTGGACTGGGCCGACGTCGAGCCGGTGGACGTCTTCTGCGGGGGTTACCCCTGCCAGCCCTTCAGCAGTGCCGGCAAGCGGAAAGGAACCGCTGATGAGCGTCACATCTGGCCGTGGATTGCCCGTGCCCTTCGCGTTCTACGACCCCGCATCGCGGTCTTTGAGAACGTCAGCGGTCACCTTCGACTCGGATTCGACACCGTCCTCGCCGACCTTGCCCGCCTCGGGTTCGATGCGGAGTGGTGCACTGTACGCGCGTCGGAGGTCGGCGCTCCCCACCAGCGCCAACGCCTCTTCCTCCTCGCCACTGCTGCCGACACCCCGAACCTCGGACACCAACGGCCCCGGGGTGCACGGGGACGGGGGGATGGACCTGCGGACCACCGTGACGCTCCTGCCCACACCGCACGCATCCTCCCCGAGCACGGCGAACTTCCGCTCGGACGGAACGCCCTACAGCTCGGGCTACGGGCCGACGCTCCTCGACGCGGCACGACACCTGCTGCCGACCCCGCGGGCCTCGGACACGGGAACACCCGGGCGCCGGGCCTCCGAGGGATTCCGGCCGCCACTGTCCCAGGTCGTCCTCCCGCTGTTCCCGACCCCAACCGCGGCGGACGGGGACCGGACCAGCCCGACGTACGGGCGGGGCAACCCGACGCTGACTGGGGCCGTTTCGCCCCCGCCATCCACCGCTGGGAGAACACCACCGGACGACGAGCCCCATGGGCAACTGACGATCGACATCGCCTGAACCCCGCGTTCGTCGAGTGGCTCATGGGCCTGCCCGCCGGCCACGTCACCGACGTCCCCGGACTCACCCGCACCCAGCAACTCCACGCCCTCGGCAACGGCGTCGTTCCCCAACAGGCCACCGCCGCCCTGCGAGCCCTCCTCGACCGGCACACCGCCCATGCCCTGCCCACCGCGGCCTGACCCGGAAGGACCCGCCATGGACCACCTGCC
>NZ_JAFEUF010000612.1 GCF_016901035.1 Streptomyces durocortorensis | reverse complement strand
AAGCACAGCGCGCCGTCAACGGAGCGCGCAGCTGCCGCTCCGTATGGTGCATCAGCTGAATGACAGCCCACGGCGGGGAAAGTTCAGGCATGCCAGCGCAGCCGATAGGCGGCAGGACGTGGAGGGCAGGCGAGGCAACAGGCGCACTGGCCGACTCGACGTCATGCCTCGTGGTTGCGACTGCCGGTGTGCAAAACCCGGTCGTTTCTGGTCTGATTGCCGGCATTACATGACGGGTAG
>NZ_JAFEUF010000092.1:23810-26210 GCF_016901035.1 Streptomyces durocortorensis | reverse complement strand
AACCCGGAAGCTAAGCCTTTCAGCGCCGATGGTACTGCAGGGGGGACCCTGTGGGAGAGTAGGACGCCGCCGAACAATCTTTCAAGGACCCCTGGTCCCAGCGTTCATGCTGGGACCAGGGGTCCTTTTGTTTTTCCCGAAGCGCGTCGACTGGTCGGCTGCGCGAGAATGTCTGTGGTACCCGAAGACAGGAGTCACACCCATGTCCACCAACTCTCCCGACGACCGTCCGGAGCGCGAGCCGCGTCGCCGGGACGGCGGTGACAGGGGCGGTTACCGCGGTGGTCGTGACGACCGGTCCGGTTCCGGCGCACCCCGACGCGACAACGACCGTGGCGGTTTCCGCCGTGACGACCGGGACCGCGACCGTGGCCCGCGCCGTGATGACGGCCGTCCTTCCGGTGGTGGGTTCCGTCGGGATGACCGGGACCGTGATCGTGGGCCTCGTCGTGATGATGACCGTGGTGGGTACCGGGGTGGTCAGCAGCGTGATGACCGTGGTGGCCGTCCCAGCGGAGGTTTCGACCGCCGCGACGACCGCCCCCGTGGTCCCCGTCGTGATGACGACCGGCCCTCCGGTGGCGGCTTCCGTCGTGATGACGACCGGCCCTCCGGTGGCGGCTTCCGTCGCGACGACAACCGGCCCTCCGGTGGTGGGTTCCGTCGTGACGACAACCGCGGTGGCGGTTCCGGTGGGGGATTCCGCCGTGACGACAACCGTGGCGGAGGTTTCGAGCGGCGGGACGACCGCCCCCGTGGTCCCCGTCGCGATGACGACCGGCCCTCCGGTGGCGGCTTCCGTCGTGACGACAACCGCGGTGGCGGTTCCAGCGGCGGCTTCCGTCGTGACGACAGCCGACCTTCCGGTGGTGGGTTCCGTCGGGATGACCGGGACCGTGATCGTGGGCCTCGTCGGGATGACCGGGACCGTGATCGTGGGCCTCGTCGTGATGATGACCGTGGTGGGTACCGGGGTGGTCAGCAGCGTGATGACCGTGGTGGCCGTCCCAGCGGTGGCTTCGACCGCCGCGACGACCGCCCGCGTGGTCCCCGTCGCGATGACGACCGGCCCTCCGGTGGCGGCTTCCGTCGCGACGACAACCGCGGTGGCGGTTCCAGCGGCGGCTTCCGTCGTGACGACAGCCGACCTTCCGGTGGTGGGTTCCGTCGGGATGACCGGGACCGTGATCGTGGGCCTCGTCGTGATGATGACCGTGGTGGGTACCGGGGTGGTCAGCAGCGTGATGACCGTGGTGGCCGTCCCAGCGGAGGTTTCGACCGCCGCGACGACCGCCCGCGTGGTCCCCGTCGTGATGACGACCGGCCCTCCGGTGGCGGCTTCCGTCGCGACGACAACCGCGGTGGCGGTTCCGGCGGTGGGTTCCGTCGTGACGACCGCGGTGGATACCGCGGCGGTCAGCGCGACGACCGGGACCGTGGCGGTTTCCGGGGGCGCGATGAGCGGGACCGCGACCGCGAGCCGATCAAGCGGCTGCCGATTCCGGACGACGTCACGGGCGACGAGATCGACAAGGACGTGCGCCAGGAGCTCATGAGCCTGCCGAAGACCCTTGCCGAGGACGTCGCGCGCAACCTCGTCATGGTGGCCCGGCTGATCGACGAGGACCCGGAGGAGGCGTACGCGTACTCCCGTATCGCCCTGCGGCTCGCGTCCCGTGTGGCTGCTGTGCGTGAGGCGGCCGGGTTCGCGGCGTACGCGACGCAGAAGTACGCCGAGGCGCTGGCCGAGTTCCGGGCGGCCCGGCGGATGACCGGGTCCGTGGACCTGTGGCCCGTCATGGCGGACTGCGAGCGCGGGCTCGGGCGGCCCGAGCGGGCGATGGCCATGGCCGGCGACCCCGAGGTACAGAAGCTGGACAAGGCCGGACAGGTCGAGATGCGGCTGGTGGCCGCGGGGGCCCGCCGTGACATGGGTCAGATCGACGCAGCCATCGTGACGCTCCAGAGCCCCGAGCTGGCGTCCAACTCCGTGCAGCCGTGGACCCCGCGTCTGCGGTACGCGTACGCGGACGCCCTGCTGGAGGCCGGGCGCGAGGACGAGGCCCGGGAGTGGTTCGGGAAGGCGCTGGAGGCCGACAAGGACGGCTCCACCGACGCGTCGGACCGGCTCGCCGAGCTGGACGGTGTGGAGTTCGTCGACGTCCTCGGGGACGACGACGAGACGGACGAGGCGCCTCTTGCCGAGGACGCCTCCGAAGGGCGCGACGACCAGGGCGGGCCCGCGGACGGTTCTGCCAAGGCCTGACCGCTGAAGGCCTGGCCGCTGACGGAAAGCTGATGCGAAGAGGGGGGGGGGGGGGGGGCGGGGGGCGGGGGCGGGAGGGGGCCGGGGGGGACCGGGGGGGTGCTGGTTGGGGCTGCGGGGGGGGCGTGTCCTCG
>NZ_JAFEUF010000092.1:2213-23801 GCF_016901035.1 Streptomyces durocortorensis | reverse complement strand
CCCCCCTCCGGGCCCCCGCCCGCCCCCCCCCCCCCCCCCCCCCCCCCCCGGGCCCCCCCCCCCCCCCGCCCCCCCCGCGGGCGCCCCCCCCCCCCCCCCCCCCCCCCCCCCTCTTCGCGTTGCGTGCCGGATGTCGTGTCAGTGTGTCAGCCGAGGGCGAGGCTTCGCATGACCAGGCCCGTGGCCGGCTTCGGGCCGAACGACGTCGACTTGCGGGGCATCGTGACGCCCTGCCGGGCCAGGTCCCGGACGACCTCCTCGCGTACGGGATGCATCAGGACCGCCGTGCCGCCGAGGCGTTCCGCCTGTTCGACCGCTGCCGCGGTGTCGTGGATGTAGCCGATGTACTCGGGCGCGTCGGGGATCCGCCACACCTCGTCGAGCAGCGCGGAGTGCAGGACCGTCGCGTCCAGGGTGCGCCAGGCGTCGGGGCGGTCCGACCGGACGGTGCGGGCCAGCAGGGCCGGGTCGGGGCGGTCCACCAGGTGGAAGCCTCCGTCGCCGGCGAGGAGGAACGCGTTGCCGGCGACCGCCGCTTCGGCCAGGGCGTCGAGCGCTCGGGGGAGCGGCCCTTCGACCTGCTGGACGCGGAAGTGGCCGGTGAGCGCCTCCAGGGCCCGGGAGACCGGCAGGCCGCGCAGGAGGCGGTGGATGGCGCGGACCTGGAGCGGGTGGCGGGCCGTGTCGACGAGGAGGACCAGGCCGTAGTCCCAGGGGCCCCGAGTGGTCTGTTCCTGCTGGAGCCGGAGGTAGGTGGCCCAGCGGTGGTGGCCGTCCGCGATGAGCGCTTGACGGTGGGCGAGGTCTGTCCCGATCTCGCGCCGTTCCGATGCGTCCGTCACCGCCCACAGCCGGTGCCGGAAGCCGTCCTCCGTCGTCGTGGCGAGCAGCGGCTCCCGCAGGACCGTGCGGTCGATCACCGCGGCCGCCCCCGTCGGCGTACCCTCGTCGCCGCGGTAGGTCAGCAGCAGCGGCTCCAGATGCGCACCCGTCGTACGCATCAACTCCGCGCGGTCCGCGACGACGTCGTCCATGACGTCCTCGTGGGGCAGCACGATGCCCTCGGCGGCGGGGGAGAGGGCCAGGGCGCCGATCACGCCCCGCTGGGCGATCTCGTCGTTGCGCTGCTCGTAGACGTACAGCACCGGGTCCGGGTCCGGGGCGAGTACTCCCTCGGCCAGCCAGCGGTCCAGTGTGGCGGCCGCCTGCCGGTGGCGGTCCCGGGCCGTGTCGGCCTGGGGGAGGATGAGGCGCACGATGTTGTGCGGATCCGCGGACTCCAGGTGGTGCAGCCCGTCCGGCCGGACGACCACGTCGTACGGGGGCGAGGTCACGGCCGCAAGGCTGCCGACCCGCTCGGGGACGTAACGCAGTCCGCGGAACGGGATCAGCCGCAGCCCCTGGTCGACGGGACCTGAAGTGTTCATCAGGGCATCGTATGTGTGCAGGGGGCATACGCGATGATCGGGGCAGATGCAGAGCAAAGAGGAGCGAGTCATATGAGCCACCAGCAGGACAGGGTCCGGCCGGCGGGGAGCAGCACGGCGCTGAGCGAGGCGTACGACACGGCTCTCCTCGATCTGGACGGGGTCGTGTACGCGGGCGGGGAGGCCATCGTCCACGCCGTCGAGTCGCTGGCCGCCGCCCGGGCCGGGGGCATGCACCTCGCGTACGTCACCAACAACGCCCTGCGGACGCCCGACGCGGTGGCGGAGCATCTGACGGAGCTGGGTGTGCCCGCCGAACCCTCCGATGTGATCACCTCCGCCCAGGCCGTCGCGCGGTTGGTGGCCGACCAACTGCCGCCCGGGGCGCGGGTGCTGGCCATCGGCGGCGAGGGGCTGCGGGTCGCGCTGCGCGAGCGCGGGCTTGAGCCGGTGGAGTCGGCGGACGACGACCCGGCCGCCGTGGTCCAGGGGTACGGCGGGCCGGACATGGCGTGGGGGCGGTTCGCCGAGGCGAGTTTCGCCATTCGACGCGGGCTGCCGTGGTTCGCGTCCAACACCGACCTGACCATCCCGAGCGCCCGGGGCATCGCCCCCGGCAACGGGGCCGCGGTCGAGGTCGTCCGGATCGCCACCGGGGCCGAGCCGCAGGTGGCGGGGAAGCCGCTGCCGCCGATGCACCGCGAGACCGTGCTGAGGACCGGGGCGAAGCGGCCGATCGTCGTCGGCGACCGGCTGGACACGGACATCGAGGGGGCGTTCAACGGGGGCGTGGACTCGCTGCTCGTGCTGACCGGGGTGACCGACGCGGCCCAGCTCCTCGCCGCCCCGCCGGAGCACCGGCCGACCTATGTGGACCGGGACCTGCGGGGGCTGCTCACCGGGCAGCCCGAGGTGACGTCGGCCGGGGACGCGTACCGGTGTGGGGGCTGGACGGCTGCTGTGCGCGCGGACGCGTTGGTCCTGGAAGGGGAAGGCGATCCGCTCGACGGGCTGCGGGCGCTCTGCGCGGCCGCCTGGGCCTTCGCCGGTCCGGGCGTGTGCGGGCTGGAGAGCGGGAAGGCTGTCGCCGGGCTCGGGCTCTGAACGGATGCCCGGCACCGCCGTCCGATGCCCCCTGCCCATGAGGGTGTTGGGGGCGTGGGGCGGTGGCCGGGACCGTGGCACAAAGAGGAAGATAGGTTAACCTAACTTGGTGCTGCTCGGTGGTCTGCCCGTGCCCCGCGCCGTGCCGCTCCACCTCACCGACTCCGGGAGTACGACCATGCAGCGCCTCACCGCAGAATCGGTGACCCTCGGCTACGACCAGCGGGTCATCACCGAGAACCTCTCGGTCGAGATCCCCGACAACTCCTTCACGGTGATCGTCGGGCCCAACGCCTGCGGAAAGTCGACCCTGCTGCGGGCACTGGCCCGGATGCTGAAGCCGAGCCGGGGCCAGGTGCTGCTGGACGGGCAGACCATCCACCAGCTGCCGGCGAAGAAGGTCGCCCGGACGCTGGGGCTGCTGCCGCAGTCCTCCATAGCCCCCGACGGGATCACCGTCGCCGACCTCGTCGCCCGCGGCCGCTACCCCCACCAGGGTTTGCTGCGGCAGTGGTCGCCGGAGGACGAGCGGGTGGTGAACGAGTCCATGGAGTCCACCGGGGTGGCCGAGCTGGCCGACCGCTATGTCGACGAGCTGTCCGGCGGTCAGCGCCAGCGGGTCTGGATCGCCATGGCGCTGGCCCAGCAGACGCCGCTGCTGCTGCTCGACGAGCCGACGACGTACCTCGACATCCAGCACCAGATCGACGTCCTCGACCTGTGCGCGGAGCTGCACGAGACGCAGGGGCGCACGCTGGTCGCCGTGCTCCACGACCTGAACCATGCCGCGCGGTACGCCACGCATCTCATCGCGATGCGGGACGGGGCGATCGTCGCGGAGGGGGCGCCCTCCGACGTCGTCGACGCGGAGCTGGTGGAGCGGGTGTTCGGGATGCGGTGCCAGGTGATCGACGATCCGGAGACGGGGACGCCGCTCGTCGTGCCTGCGGCACGTAAGGCTCGGAAGGTTGCTGCCTGAGGGCTCGGTGCGTCCGGTGCCGGGGTGCGCCCCGGTGGGCGCTTTGTCCTCAATCGCCGGACGGGCTTGATTTTGGTTGCCGTACGTCCTTGATGTGCGGGCGGACGGGCTTGGTTTCTACAGCAACGATCTCAGCTTCAGCAGGTCCCTGAAGCCTGCCTCCAGGCGTACGCGGCCCGATGCCCACGCCTTCGCGAAGTTCAGGTCGCCGTCCACCAGGGCCACCAGGTCGTCGCTCGTCATCGCGAGCCTGATCTCGGCCTTCTCCCTGGGCGGTCCCTCGACCGTGTCTGCCACCCGGATCCGGCCATCGGCCAGCCGGCCGGTGAACGTGATGTCGAGGTCCTTGATGTGACAGCTCAGCGAGCGGTCGAGGGCAGCGGTGCTGCGCACGTCGCCCTCGGCGGCTGCGAGGTTGTCGGAAAGTCTGTCGAGTGCGCTGCGGCACTCCGCCATGGTCGCCATCGTGCTCGACGGTACACCGGCCTGCCGATGTAGCGTTTCGGCATGAGCGACTGGACGCCGGAGGCGGGGACACCGCCCGTGAGCACGCCCGAAGAGCCGGCGACCGCCGTGCCGGCGACCGCCGTGCCGGAGACCGGCGATCCGGCCGCCGGGGCGGTCTCTTTCGATCCCGCCGGGCCCGCGCCCCTCGGGGTCGTACGTACCCCCACCGGGCACGCCGCTGTGGACGGCCGGCTGGAGCGTCTGGCCGACGTCGACCACCTCCCGGCGGACGGGCACATCGAGGTGTACGAGGATGTACACCGTGGGCTGCGGTCCGAGCTGACCTTGCTGGACGCCCGTCCGGCCGCCGCACCCGGTCCCGTACCCACGCCTTCGCACCGCACGCAGGACACGCAGGACACGCACCGCACGCAGGACACGCGTCCCGACACGCGTCACGACAACAGGAGCTGAACCGAACGTGGCAGGAGTGGCACGTCGCCGCCTCGACGCCGAGCTGGTACGCCGCAAGCTCGCCCGCTCGCGCGAGCACGCGAGCCAGCTGATCGCCGCGGGGCGCGTCACCGTAGGCCGCACCACCGCGACCAAACCCGCCACCCAGGTCGAGACGGCCGCCGCGATCGTCGTCACCCAGGACGACGACGACCCGGACTACGTCTCGCGCGGCGGTCACAAGCTGGCCGGGGCGCTCGCCGCCTTCGTCCCGCTGGGGCTGACGGTGGAGGGGCGGCGGGCGCTGGACGCCGGGGCCTCCACCGGCGGGTTCACCGATGTTCTGCTGCGGGCCGGGGCCCGGCAGGTCGTCGCCGTGGACGTCGGTTACGGGCAGCTCGCCTGGTCGTTGCAGTCCGATGAACGGGTCGTCGTCAAGGACCGTACCAACGTGCGGGAGTTGACCTTGGAGGCCATCGACGGGGAGGCGGTCGACCTGGTGGTGGGTGACCTGTCCTTCATTCCGCTGGGCCTCGTGCTGCCCGCCCTCGCCCGCTGCGCCGCGCCCGACGCGGACCTGGTCCTCATGGTCAAGCCGCAGTTCGAGGTGGGCAAGGAGCGGCTCGGCAGCGGCGGAGTGGTGCGGAGCCCGGAGCTGCGCGCCGAAGCGGTACGGGAGGTGGCGCGGCGGGCCTGGGCGCTCGGGCTCGGTGTGCGCGCCGTGACGGCCAGTCCGCTGCCCGGGCCTTCGGGCAACGTCGAGTACTTTCTGTGGCTGCGGGCCGGCGCACCTGAGCTGGATCCCGCGGATGTCGACCGTGCAGTGGCGGAGGGGCCCCGTTGACGACGAATGTGACGACCGAGACGGCACGAACTGTCTTCCTGCTGGCGCACACCGGCCGCCCGGCCGCGATCCGCAGCGCGGAGCTCGTCGTGCAGGGGCTGCTGCGCAACGGGCTCGGCGTACGCGTCTCGGCCGCCGAGGCGGCCGATCTGCCGCTGCCGGACGCCGTGGAGACCGTCACCGACACCAGCCCCTCCGCCGTCGACGGCTGCGAGCTGCTGATCGTCCTCGGCGGTGACGGCACCCTGCTGCGCGGCGCGGAGTTCTCCCGCGCCTCCGGGGTACCGATGCTCGGCGTCAACCTCGGACGCGTCGGCTTCCTCGCCGAGGCCGAGCGCGACGACCTCGACAAGGTGGTCTCCCGGGTCGTCACCCGCGACTACGAGGTCGAGGAGCGCATGACGATCGACGTCCTCGTGCACAGCAACGGCGACGTCGTGCACACCGACTGGGCGCTCAACGAGGCGGCCGTGCAGAAGGTGTCGCCCGAGCGGATGCTCGAAGTCGTCCTGGAGATCGACGGGCGTCCCGTCACCGGGTTCGGCTGCGACGGGATCGTCTGCGCGACCCCGACCGGTTCGACGGCGTACGCCTTCTCGGCGGGCGGGCCCGTCGTCTGGCCCGAGGTCGAGGCGCTGCTGATGGTCCCGATCAGCGCCCACGCCCTGTTCGCCAAGCCGCTGGTGACCTCGCCCACGTCCGTGCTCGCCGTCGAGGTCCAGCCGCACACCCCGCACGGGGTGCTGTGGTGCGACGGCAGGCGGACCGTGGAGCTGCCCGCCGGCGCCCGGGTCGAGGTGCGGCGCGGGGCGGTGCCCGTACGGCTGGCGCGGCTGCACCAGGCCTCGTTCACCGACCGGCTGGTGGCGAAGTTCGCGCTGCCGGTTTCGGGGTGGCGGGGCCTGCCGCACTGACGGTCACAGGGAGCGCTCGTGGCCCCCGTAACCTTCAGGAATCCTCGGGAGAGTGAATCCGGGAGCGGGGGCCGTCGCGCGTCCGCCTCCGAACCTCGTAAGGTCATGTCCGTGTTGGAGGAGATGCGGATACGGTCGCTCGGAGTCATCGACGACGCGGTGGTGGAGCTGTCACCCGGTTTCACCGCGGTGACGGGTGAGACCGGCGCGGGCAAGACCATGGTCGTCACGAGCCTCGGGCTGCTGCTCGGCGGACGCGCTGACCCCGCTCTCGTACGGGTCGGGGCCAAGGCCGCGGTCGTCGAGGGCCGGATCACCGTGTCCGAGGGCGACGCGGCGGCGCTGCGGGCCGAGGAGGCCGGGGCGGAACTCGACGACGGTGCGCTGCTCATCAGCCGTACCGTTTCGGCCGAAGGGCGCTCACGGGCCCACCTCGGCGGCAGATCCGTGCCGGTGGGGGTCCTGACCGAGCTGGCGGACGAACTCGTCGCCGTGCACGGCCAGACCGACCAGCAGGGCCTGCTCAAGCCCGCCCGGCAGCGGGGTGCCCTGGACCGGTACGCCGGGGACGGGGTGGAGGTCCCGCACGCGAAGTACGCGGCGGCCTACCGGCGGCTGCGCGCCGTCGCGGCCGAGCTGGAGGAGCTGACCACCCGGGCCCGGGAGCGGGCCCAGGAGGCGGATCTGCTGCGCTTCGGGCTGAACGAGGTCGCCGCCGTCGAGCCGTTGCCGGGGGAGGACGTCGAGCTGGCCGCCGAGGCGGAGCGGCTCGGGCACGCCGAGGCCCTCGCCTCCGCCGCCGCCCTCGCGCACACCGCGCTGGCGGGCAACCCGGAGGACCCGGAGAGCGTCGACGCCACGACCGTCGTAGCCGCCGCCGGGCAGGCCCTGGACGGGGTCCGGGCCCACGATCCCGCGCTGGCCGCGCTGGCGGACCGGGTGGGGGAGATCTCCATCCTGCTCGCCGACGTCTCCGGCGAGCTGGCCGGGTACGCCGATCAGCTCGACGCCGATCCGCTGCGGCTGGCCGCCGTGGAGGAGCGCCGGGCGGCCCTCACCACCCTGACCCGTAAGTACGGCGAGAACATCGCGGCCGTGCTGGCCTGGGCCCAGGAGGGCGCCGGCCGGCTCACCGAGCTCGAGGGCGACGACGAGCGGATCGGCGAGCTGACCGCCGAGCGCGACGGGTTGCGGGCCGAACTCTCCGTGCTGGGGCAGGCCTTGACCGATGCCCGTACGGAGGCCGCCGCCCGGTTCGCCGATGCGGTGACCGAGGAGCTGGCCTCGCTCGCCATGCCGCACGCCCGGGTCTCCTTCGCCATCCGGCAGACCGAGGCGGCGGACGAGGCGTCCGGCATCGACATCGGCGGGCGGAGCGTCGTCTACGGCCCTTCGGGCGCCGACGAGGTGGAGCTGCTGCTCGCCCCGCACCCCGGGGCCCAGCCCCGGCCGATCGCCAAGGGCGCGTCGGGCGGTGAGCTGTCCCGGGTGATGCTCGCGGTCGAGGTCGTCTTCGCGGGCTCCGACCCCGTGCCGACGTATCTCTTCGACGAGGTCGACGCGGGCGTCGGCGGCAAGGCGGCGGTCGAGGTCGGCCGCCGGCTCGCCAAGCTCGCCAGGTCCGCGCAGGTGGTCGTCGTGACCCACCTGCCGCAGGTCGCGGCCTTCGCCGACCGGCAGTTGCTGGTCGAGAAGACCGTGGACGGTTCGGTGACCCGAAGCGGCGTCACCGTCCTGGAGGGCGAGGACCGGGTCCGGGAGCTGTCCCGGATGCTGGCGGGCCAGGAGGACTCCGAGACGGCCCGCGCCCACGCCGAGGAGCTGTTGGCCACGGCCCGCGCCGACGGGTGAGGTCCGGGGCGCGGTGCCGTCCGGCGAGGCGCCCCCGGTGCGGTCGTGCGGGCGCGGGCGGGGATTCCTCCGCACGTGTCCGCCGCCCCGGATCCCGTGCCCGCCTCCCCCGGATGACGGCAACCTGCTGCCCCATCATTCACCCTTGAGGGTGCGGCGGTGTGGTCGGTTGTCGCCGTGGGTGCTGCAGCAACGTTACGGCGGTGCCGGAACGTGCGTACGGGCTGGCATCCTTGGCCCTGTCCATGTTCCGCCGACTCCGGAGCCCCGGGGAGCCAATCAACGTGTCACAGCTGCGTACGGTCCAAGTCCTGGGCGGCGGCAGTGCGGGCAGCAGCGCGCACGTCGGTTCGCTGGCCGCCGGGCTGGTGGCGCGGGGGGTGCAGGTCACCGTCTGCGCCCCGTCCGCGGTGGACCGCGCCTACGACTTCACGGCGACCGGGGCCCGTTTCCTGCCGGTGCCCCGGCGCAGCGACCCGGCCGCCGTCGCCGCTTTGCGGGCCGCCTGCGCGGGCGCGGACGTCGTTCACGCCCATGGACTTCACGCGGCGGCCCGGACCGCCCTCGCGCTGAGCGGACGCGCCGTGCCGCTGGTGATGACCTGGCACACGCGGCGGTACGCGGAGGGGGCCCGCCGCCAGATCCTGCACCTGCTGGAGAGGCGTGCCGCAAGGGCGGCTGCCGTCGTCCTCGCCCCTTCCTCCGACCTGGTGGACCGGGCCCGCGAGCGGGGCGCCCGCGACGCCCGGCTCGCTCCCGTCGCCGCCCCGGGCCCGGTCCCGGGTCCGGCCGGCGCCGCCGACGAGGGCAAGGTGCGGGCGGAACTGGGAGCGGTGGACCGGCCGTTGCTGATGGCCGTCGGCAGCCTCGTACCGCATCACGGCTTCGACACCCTGCTGGACGCCGCCCGCATCTGGCGGCGGCTGGACCCCGTGCCGCTGCTCGTCGTCGCGGGGGAGGGGCGCGACCGGGGCGCGCTGCAACGGCGGATCAGGGACGAGGAGTTGCCCGTGAGCCTCATCGGACGCCGGGACGGTGTGGGGGAGTTGCTCGCCGCCGCTGATCTGGCCCTGCTGCCGAGCCGCTGGGAGGGGCGCTCCCTGCTGGCGCAGGAGGCCCTGCGGGCCGGGGTGCCGCTCGTCGCCACCGCGGTCGGCGGTGTGCCCGAACTGGTCGGCGCGGCCGCCGAGCTGGTGCCGTACGGCAACGCCGAAGCCCTCGCCCGTACGGTCGTGCGGCTGCTCGGGGATCCGGCGGCCCTGGCCCGGCTCGCCGAGGCCGGGCGGGTGCAGGCGGCGGGCTGGCCCACCGAGGACGACACGATCGCCCATGTGCTCAGCGTCTACGACGAGTTGGCGCAGCCGCTGGCGACGGGACGGGCGCGCTGAGCCTTCGTGCCCCCGCCCGCCGGGTCAGGTCGTGTGGCGGCGGGCCCGTAGCGCCAGGCTCAGCGCCAGCACCGTCTGCGGGTCGTCCAGGTCCGTGCCCAGCAGCTCGCCGATCCGGGCCAGCCGGTTGTAAAGGGTCTGGCGGTTGAGGTGCAGCTCGCGGGCGGTCTCCGCCTTGCGGCCGGCGTGCGCCAGATACGCCTGGAGCGTCGGCAGCAACGGCGGGCGCGAGGTGCGGTCGTGTTCGCGCAGCGGGCCGATCGCCCGGTTCACGAACGCCGCCAGGTCCGGATGGTCCCGCAGCCGCCACAGCAGCAGGTCGATGTCGAGTCGCCGGGCGTCGTACCAGGGCCGGCCATCCAGGCCCTGCGCGGCCGTCGCCGTCTCCGACGCGTGCCGCACCCCCGCGCCCGCCGCCGCCCAGCCGCCCGCGACGCCGACCACGACCACCGGGTGCTGCGATCCGGCCCGGTCGAGACCGGCCCGCTCCACACCCGCCCGCAGCGCCGCCGCCACCCGGTCCGCGACCGCCGTGCGCTCGCCCTCCGACCGCAGCCCCAGCAACAGCGGAACCCGCCCCTCCACCGGCCGTACGCCGAGCAGCACCGGCACGCCGACCGAGGCCAGCTCCTCCAGCACCGCGCGGGCCAGCAGCGCCCAGTTGCCCGACGGGGACAGCTCGGGGGCCAGTCGCATCACCACCGGCAGGAGCGGGGTGTCGCCGGGGCGGAAGCCGAGCACCCGGGCCTGGGCGGGTGCGTCCTCCGGGGCGATCCGGCCCTCCGCCAGGTCGGTCAGGAAGTCGCCCCGGCCCCGGGCGGCCAGCTCCTCCTCCTGCCGGGCCTGCATCAGCACGACCGCCAGGAGGCCCGCCGCACGCTCCGCCGCCATCCGGTGCACGGTCGCCAGCGGCCCGGCCACCGCGAGCAGCACCAGCCGCGCCCGTACCGAACCGGTCTCGGGCCCGCCGCCGGGGACGTCCACGAGGAGCGCACCGGTCGGCGGGGACTCCCGGGCCGCCCGGTCCCCGCGCATGCCCTCCCAGACCTGGAGCGGGTCCGCGCCCACCGGTCCTGTGCCGGTGGACGCCGCGTACAGGAGCTGGCCGTCGGGGGTCTCCAGGAAGACCGGGTTGGCGGTGAAGTCGGCAAGGATCCCGAGGACCTGCGGCACCCCGCCCCCGTCGAGCAGCGCCCGGGTGGCGCGCCGGTGCACCTCCTCCGCCTGCTGGAGCAGCGCGTAGTGCCCGTTGACGATCTCGGTGTGCACCTCCTCGGTCACCGCGACGAACGGCACCTCGCGGTGCAGCTGGACCAGCGGAAGACCGGCCGTGCGGGCGGCGTCCACGATGGAGGCGGGCAGCCGGCCGAAGCGCGGGCCCAGCTCCACCACCAGGGCCGCGATGCCCCGGTCGGCGAGACGGCGGACGAACGCGCGCTGTTCGGCGGGGCGCGTGCCCAGGCCCAGGCCGGTCGTCAGGAGCAGCTCGCCGCCCTTGAGGAGCGAGGCGATGTTCGGGACCTCGCCCGCGTGCACCCAGCGCACCGTACGGTTCAGCCGGTCGGCGCCGGCCACCACCTCCGGGAGCCCGGCGCGCAGCCCCGGCAGCTCCAGCGCCCGCTGCACGGTGATTCCGCTGTGGCTCTCCACGTACCGGCCCGCTTTCCCCTTGTTCCACGCCCGTACCCCGGGCGGTCGTCCTGTTCAGGACGCTACCGCCCGGGGCCCGGGGTGCGCATGGCAGGGGACGCCCGGATGCGGTGGTCGGGCCGGGGCAGGCTGTCCTCCGGGCGTGCTCCGGCTGTGCCCGGGCCGCCCCGCCAGGCGTCCACCAGCTCATCGGCATGGCCCCGTTCCAGGGGATCAGCATCGGGATCGACCGCAAGGCCCCGGTCGCCCACCGACTGTCACCGCCCGGTCAGCAGCCCCGCCAGCGTGCCCCCGCTGCGCCGCAGCTCGTCGATCTGCGCGTCCATCGCCGCCAGCTCCCCGTCCAGGATCTCCCGCAGCTCCGCACACCAGTCGAACTCCGGCTGCTCGCCCCCGGCGCAGGGCAGTACCGTGCGGATCACCTCCGTGGACAGGCCGGCCCGCAGCAGCGTGCGGATCTTCGCCACGGTGAGGACCGCGTCCTCGTCGTAGGAGCGATAGCCGTTCGTCCCGCGCCGGGCCTCCAGCAGACCCTGCGCCTCGTAGTACCGCAACGACCGCGCGCTGACGCCCGTGCGCCGGGACAACTCCCCGATCAGCATGCCTGCCCCGCCCCTCCGCTTGACCTTGTCACCGGTGTCAAGCCTTAACGTCCGGACCATGAACGAAGTTTCCCCGCACATCACGCACCTGAACGGCCGCCCGGCGGCCTCCGACGACCTCGTGCCGCTCGCCTTCGCGGGCCACGCCCACTTCACGGCGACACAGATCCGCGACGGCCGGGCCCGCGGCCTCGACCTCCACCTGGAGCGGCTGCGGTCCGCCTCGGTCGAGCTGTTCGGCCGGGCCCTGCCCGATGACCTGGTCCGCTCCCACCTGCGTACCGCACTCCGGGACGGACCGGCCGACCTCTCGCTGACGGCCACGGTCCTCTCCACGGCCGGCGAGTTCACCGCGGCCGAGGGCGACCTGGCACTCCTCGTGCGGACCGGGCCGCCGTCCACCGGCCCCGGCGGCCCGCTGGCACTCGCCGCGGTCGAGCACGAGCGGTACCTGCCGCACGTCAAGCACGTCGGCGAGGTCGCCAAGACCCACCTCCTGCGGCAGGCCGTCGCGGACGGCTTCGACGACGCCGCCTTCCTGGACCGCGCGGGCCGCTTCAGCGAGGCGACCATCTGGAACCTGGCCTTCTGGGACGGCGAGGCGGTGGTGTGGCCCGAGGCCCACGTCCTGACCGGCACCATGATGGGCGTCGTCCGCCGGCAGCTGGACCGGCTCGGAGTGAAGCAGCGGACCGCGGCGATCACCCCCGACGACCTGCCCGCCCTCGCCGGCGCGGTCGTCATGAACTCCTGGAACCCGGGCATCCCCGTCCACCGCATCGGCTCCACCGAACTGCCCGCAGCGCCCCCGTTCCTCCAGGTGCTCCACCGGGCGCACGAGGCGGAACCGCTCACCGCGCCATGAGCCCCCTCACCGCGCCATGAGCTCCCGCGCGGCCGTGCCCCGCTCAGCGCCGCCGGCGCAGGTCCAGCATCTGGAACACCTTGTCGTAGCGGCGCTCGCCAACGGCTACGAAGTCGGGCAGGCGGCCGTACTCGCTGAAGCCGAGCGACCGGTAGAGGCTCAGCGCGCCGGTGTTGTCGCCGCGGGCGTCCAGGGTGAGGACCTCGACGCCCGCCTCCTCGGCGTCGGCGATCAGAGCCGCGGTCAGCACATGGCCCACGCCGCGGCCCTGGACGGCGGAGTCCACCGCGAGCTTCTCCAGATCGGCGTGCGGACGGTGCGTCGGCCGGGCGTAGCGGCGCCAGTAGCCGAGTCCGACCAGGCGACGGCCGAGGTACGCGGCGCGCAGGGAGGCGTCCGAGGCCCGCGCCTCGGAGGCGACGCGGGCGAGGAGTCCGGCCACCTCGTCCTGCGAAGGCGGTTCGACCCAGCCCAGCGCGGCGCCCCCGGCGACCAGATCCGCCAGGATCCGCCGGGCCGACGCCGCGAACGCGGCCGCCCGCCCCGGATCGGCGGCCAGCTGCCGGGCGTCGAGGACGACGAGGTCGGCGGTCGCGTCGCCGGCGGTCGCACCGCTGGTCGGGGCCGGGTCCATGAGCGGCACCCTACCGGCCGGCCCCGAACGCGACCGGACCCCGCACCCCTGTCCGGTGGACGGGATGCGGGGTCCGTGACTCCGCGCCGGCTCAGCCCACGTACGCGCCGCTCGCCGTCAGCCGCAGGGCCGTGTCGATCAGCGGGACGTGGCTGAACGCCTGCGGGAAGTTGCCCACCTGGCGCTGCAGGTTGGAGTCCCACTCCTCGGCCAGCAGGCCGAGGTCGTTGCGGAGCGCCAGCAGCTTCTCGAACAGCTGGCGCGCCTCGTCGACCCGGCCGATCATCGCGAGGTCGTCCGCCATCCAGAACGAGCAGGCCAGGAACGCGCCCTCGTCGCCCGCCAGACCGTCGACGCCCGCGTCCTCGCCCTCGGTCGGATAGCGCAGGATGAAGCCGTCCTCCGTGGACAGCTCCCGCTGGATCGCCTCGATCGTGCCGATGACCCGCTTGTCGTCCGGCGGCAGGAAGCCCATCTGCGGAATGAGCAGCAGGGAGGCGTCCAGCTCCTTCGACCCGTAGGACTGGGTGAAGGTGTTGCGCTCCTTGTCGTAGCCGCGCTCCAGGACGTCCCGGTGGATGTCGTCGCGGAGCTCGTACCACCGTTCCAGCGGGCCTTCGACGTCACCGGACTCGACCAGCTTGATCGTCCGGTCGACCGCGACCCACGCCATCACCTTCGAGTGCACGAAGTGGCGGCGCGGCCCGCGCACCTCCCAGATGCCCTCGTCGGGCTCCTCCCAGTGCTTCTCCAGATACTCGATCAGCTTGAGCTGGAGGCCCATGGCGTAGTCGTTGCGGGTCAGACCCGTCATGTGCGCCAGGTGCAGGGCCTCGGTGACCTCGCCGTAGACGTCGAGCTGGAGCTGGTTGGCCGCGCCGTTGCCCACGCGGACCGGGCCGGAGTTCTCGTAGCCGGGCAGCCAGTCCAGCTCCGCCTCACCGAGCTCGCGCTCGCCGGCGATGCCGTACATGATCTGGAGGTTCTCCGGGTCGCCCGCCACCGCCCGCAGCAGCCACTCACGCCACGCCCGGGCCTCTTCCCGGTAGCCGGTGCGCAGCAGGGAGGAGAGGGTGATCGCGGCGTCGCGCAGCCAGGTGTAGCGGTAGTCCCAGTTCCGTACGCCTCCGATCTCCTCGGGCAGCGAGGTGGTCGGGGCCGCGACGATGCCGCCGGTGGGCGCGTACGTGAGGGCCTTGAGCGTGATCAGGGAGCGGACGACCGCCTCCCGGTAGGGCCCGTGGTACGTGCACTGCTCGACCCATTCGCGCCAGAAGCTCTCCGTCGCCTCCAGCGAGTTCTCCGGTTCGGGGAGGGCGGGCGGCTCGTGGTGCGAGGGCTGCCAGCTGATCGTGAAGGCCACCCGGTCGCCGGGGCCCACCGTGAAGTCGGAGTACGTGGTCAGATTCTGGCCGTACGTTTCCGCTTCGGTGTCCAGCCAGACCGAGTCGGGCCCGGCGACCGCGACCGTACGGTTGTCGACCTTGTGCACCCACGGCGTCACCCGCCCGTAACTGAAACGCATCCGCAGCTCCGAGCGCATCGGCACCCGGCCGCTGACGCCCTCCACGATCCGGATGAGCTGCGGCGCGCCGTCACGCGGGGGCATGAAATCGGTCACCCGTACGGTGCCGCGCGGCGTGTCCCACTCCGATTCCAGGATGAGGGAGTCACCGCGATAACGCCGCCGGTCGGCGAAGGCTGGTTCTGTTCCTTCCGCTCTCGCGGGGCCCAGGCGCCAGAAGCCGTGCTCCTCGGTGCCCAGCAGCCCCGCGAAGACGGCGTGCGAGTCGAAGCGAGGGAGGCACAGCCAGTCCGCTGTGCCGTCCCGGCAGACCAGGGCTGCGGTCTGCATGTCTCCGATGAGTGCGTAATCCTCGATGCGCCCGGCCACGTGCGTCTCCAGTCGAACGGCCATGTCGCCCCGTCAAAGGGGCGCTTACTGCGGGTCAAGGGGGTCGTAGGGTCTTTCACCCGGGAAGATCCGACGAGTTCCTGTACCGGTGGGCGGCCTGGGTGGTGCCGCCGCCCGGCCGTCTCGGCAGCGAGTGTTTGAGCAGGATACGACGCACCACGAAGATCCGCGCGATGGTGCCCGCAAGATCTCTGAGCTGATCGGGTGGGACGTGAAATGCCTGAGGTGAAGGTGTGACGTCTCTGTGCAGGGTGTGGCCGGAAGCAGCCTCCCGCCGTCGCTGTTACCCTGGTAGCCCGTGGACGGTGGTCGTCTCTGACAGCGGACGAGGCCCCCGAACCGCAGCGACGGCACCCCCGGAATCCCCGGTTCGGCTGCCGTTCGCACCTCAGAACCGCGACCACGGGAGCCCCCTTTGGCTATGCAGCCCACATCCACGACGACCAAGCACATCTTCGTCACCGGGGGTGTCGCCTCCTCCCTCGGCAAGGGTCTGACTGCCTCCAGCCTGGGTGCCCTGCTCAAGGCACGGGGCCTGCGGGTCACCATGCAGAAGCTCGACCCCTACCTCAACGTCGACCCCGGCACGATGAACCCGTTCCAGCACGGTGAGGTGTTCGTCACCAACGACGGCGCCGAGACCGACCTGGACATCGGCCACTACGAGCGCTTCCTCGACGTCGACCTCGACGGCTCCGCCAACGTGACGACCGGCCAGGTCTACTCCCAGGTCATCGCCAAGGAGCGGCGCGGCGAGTACCTGGGCGACACCGTCCAGGTCATCCCGCACATCACCAACGAGATCAAGCACCGCATCCGCCGCATGGCCACCGACGACGTGGACGTCGTCATCACCGAGGTCGGCGGCACCGTCGGCGACATCGAGTCGCTGCCGTTCCTGGAGACCGTCCGCCAGGTCCGCCACGAGGTCGGCCGGGACAACGTCTTCGTCGTGCACATCTCGCTGCTGCCCTACATCGGCCCCTCCGGCGAGCTGAAGACCAAGCCCACCCAGCACTCGGTCGCCGCCCTGCGCAACATCGGCATCCAGCCCGACGCGATCGTGCTGCGCGCCGACCGCGAGGTCCCCACCGCCATCAAGCGCAAGATCTCGCTGATGTGCGACGTCGACGAGGCCGCCGTGGTCGCCGCCATCGACGCCAAGTCGATCTACGACATCCCCAAGGTGCTGCACACCGAGGGCCTGGACGCCTACGTCGTGCGCAAGCTCGACCTGCCGTTCCGCGACGTCGACTGGACCACCTGGGACGACCTGCTGGACCGGGTCCACAACCCCGACCACGAGGTCACCGTCGCCCTGGTCGGCAAGTACATCGACCTGCCCGACGCCTACCTCTCGGTCACCGAGGCGATCCGCGCCGGCGGCTTCGCCAACAAGGCCCGGGTCAAGGTCAAGTGGGTCACCTCCGACGACTGCCGCACCGCCGCCGGAGCGGCCGAGCACCTCGGTGACGTGGACGCGATCTGCATCCCGGGCGGCTTCGGCGAGCGCGGTGTCGACGGCAAGGTCGGCGCGATCCGCTACGCCCGCGAGAACAAGGTCCCGCTGCTGGGCCTCTGCCTCGGCCTCCAGTGCATCGTGATCGAGGCGGCCCGCTCGCTGGCCGAGATCCCCGACGCCAACTCCACCGAGTTCGACGCCGCCACCTCCCACCCGGTCATCTCGACCATGGAGGAGCAGCTCGCCTACGTCGAGGGCGCCGGCGACCTCGGCGGCACCATGCGGCTCGGCCTCTACCCGGCCAAGCTCGCCGAGGGCTCCCTGGTGCGCGAGGCGTACGCGGGCGAGCCGTATGTCGAGGAGCGCCACCGCCACCGCTACGAGGTCAACAACGCCTACCGCGGTGAGCTGGAGAAGAAGGCCGGACTGGTCTTCTCCGGCACCTCCCCGGACAACAAGCTCGTCGAGTACGTCGAGTACCCGCGCGAGGTGCACCCCTACCTGGTCGCCACCCAGGCGCACCCGGAGCTGCGCTCGCGCCCGACCCGCCCGCACCCGCTCTTCGCGGGTCTGGTGAAGGCCGCCGTCGCGCGCCAGGTCGCCGCCGCCGAGGGCACGGACGCGTAACACCGAGGCATTACGGTTGACCGGGGTACGGATCCGCAACGGATCGGTGCCCCGGTTTCCTTTTGGTTCGTGGGAGGACGTAGGCACATGGGTATCCAGGACACGCCCGAGGAGTGGCAGGTCACCGCGACGGTGACGCCCTTCACCGGCAACAAGACCAGCGTCCGCACCGACCAGGTGGTGATGCCCGACGGCTCCGTCCACGGCCGTGACTACCAGGTCCACCCGGGCTCCGTCGCCGTCCTCGCGATCGACGACGAGGACCGGGTCCTCGTGCTGCGCCAGTACCGCCACCCGGTACGCCACCGGCTCTGGGAGATCCCGGCCGGACTGCTCGACATCCCCGGCGAGAACCCCCTGCACGCCGCCCAGCGCGAGCTGTACGAGGAGGCGCACGTCAAGGCCGAGGACTGGCGGGTGCTGACCGACGTCTACACCACGCCCGGCGGCTGCGACGAGGCCGTACGCATCTTCCTGGCCCGCGATCTCTCCGAGGCGGAGGGCGAGCGGTACGCGGTCGCGGAGGAGGAGGCCGACATGGAGCAGGCCCGGGTGCCGCTGGACGAGCTGGTCCGCTCGGTCATCGCCGGGGACCTGCACAACAACTGCCTGGTCGTCGGGGTGCTCGCGCTCACCGCCGTCCGTGCGGGCGACGGTCTCGACTCGCTGCGTCCCGCCGAAGCGCCCTGGCCGGCCCGGCCGTTCGAGGCCTGACAGCCCGTTTGGTGCCCACCCCGCCCCTGATCAGTCATACGAGATGCTGATCCGATCGGGGGATGTTCCCCTGTCCTCCGCCTCGCTCGGCCGTGATCGTCCCCACAGCTGAACTACGCTCGAAACGCACCCGACCGGAGTTCCGGCGGGCACCGCGTGCAGCGAAGTGGAGCGTGGCTCGTGACCGATCAGGCGGTGGACACCAGCGGCCCGGCCAAGGCCCCGGGGGCCGAGGAGTCGTCCGGCGCCGCCCCGCCCCGATTCTTCGGCCGCGAACGGGAGTTGAAGGACCTGCGGGCGGACATCGAGCGCGCCGGCCTGGACACCCTGGCCGGCCGCAAGGCCCCCCGCGCCCGGGTCCTGCTCATCGCCGGCCGCCCCGGCTCCGGCCGCAGCGCGCTCGCCGAGGAGCTGGCCGGGGCGCTCACCGGAACCGACGCCGCCGGGGCCGCCGCGCGGGCCACGGGCGCCCTGCCCTGGGCCGTCGCCGGTACGGGCTCCGGCGACTACCCGGACGGGGTGCTCCGGGTCGGCCTCACCGACCCCGGCGGCGAGAGCGTCCCCACCGAACGCACCGCCGGCGAGATCCTCGGCCTCCTCGGGCTGCCGGTCCCGCCCGGCGCCGACCAGGACGAGCTGTCCGAGATGGTCCGCGAGGCCCTCGCGGTGCGCCGGCTCGTCCTGGTCCTCGACGACGCGGCCGACGCCGAACAGGTCGACCCGCTGCTCCCGGAGAACCCGGACTGCCTCGTCCTCGCCACCGCGACCGGACCGCTCACCGGCATCCCCGACGTACGGCCCTGCACGCTGGGCGGACTGGAGGCGGGCGCGGCGGTACGGCTGCTCGCCCGTGCCATCGGACAGGTCCGCGTCACCGTCGACCCCCGCACCGCGGAGCGGCTGGCCGAGGAGTGCGGGGGGCAGCCCGCCGCACTCGCGCTGATGGGCGGCCTGCTCGCCGCCCACCCCATGGCCTCGGTCGCGGACGTGGCGGGGCAACTGCACGAGCTGCCCGACTCCGGCGAGCAGCAGCCCACCGGGGCCCGCCCGCTGGCCCGCGCGTTCCGGCTCGTCCACGACTCCCTGCCGCAGGCCGCCGCCCGGATACTGCGCCTGCTGGCCCTCGCCCCCGCCGGACTCGCCGACTCCCACACGGCCTCCGCGCTGGCCGGCTGCTCGGTCTCCGCCGCCCGCTCCACCCTCGACGACTTCGTGAAGCTCGGGCTGCTGAGGACGGACGGCGCGGCCCATCCCCAGTACGCGGTGCCCGGCTGCCTCGCCCCGCTGCTGCGGGACCTCCTGGAGGACCGGGACCGCCCGGCCGAGATCCAGCTCGCCCGCGCCCGGATGCTGGAGCGGACCGTGCGCCGGCTCCAGGCCTGCCGCGCGATCACCGAGCCGGAGGGGTCCACCGCCCGCGGCAGGCTCGCCGGACTGCCCCGCTCGCTGCGCTTCCCGAACGCCGAGGAGGCGGGCGCCTGGCTGCGGGTCCGCCAGCCCGCCCTGCTGGCCTCGGCCCGCCTCGCCGTGGCCGACGGCGAGCTGGACACCCTGGCGCGACGCCTGGTCGCGGCCCTGGTCCGGGCCCTGGCCGCGCACCGGGGGACGGAGGAGGCCGCCCCCGAGCTGTACGGGCTGCACGGCCTCGTCCTGGACGTGGCGATCCGCCGCGAGCTGCCCCGCGAACAGGCGGCCGCCCTGCTGAACCTCGCCGACCTGGACGCCCGCACCGGCCGCACCCGGGAGGCGCTGACCCGCTACCGGGCCGCGCTGGACGCCGGAAAGGCCGCGAAGGACCTGTACGCCACCGGCCGCGCGATGGAATCCGTCGGCGGCGCGTACGAGGAGCTGGGGGACTACCACCGGGCCGCCGACTGGTACGGCCGGGCGCTCTCCCAGCGCCTGACCCAGGGGGAGCGGGTGGACGAGGCCCGGCTGTACGGGCGGCTCGCGGCGGTCCACACGTACGCCGGTCGCTACGGCGAGGCGCTGCGGAACTGGCGCGCCGCCGCCGCGGGCCACCGCAGGCTCGGTGACGTACCGGCCCAGGCGCGGGGGGGGCGCGAGAGCGCCCGGGTCCAGGAGTACGCGGGCCGGCCGCACGACTCGCTGCAGACCTGCCGGGAGGCGGTCGAGCTGGCCCGGCGCGCCGGTGACGTGCGGCTTCAGGCCGCGCTGGAGCTGCGGCTGGCGGACACGCTGGACCGGCTCGGGGATCCCGCGGCGGCCCGGCTGCACCGGACCGCAGCCGACAGATTGCTGGGCGAGGAGGCCTCAGCCTACGAAATCCGTAGTGCTTCGACAGAAAGTTAATGCTTTGTAAGGCTAGACAGCGCGAAGTCCTTCATTAGACTGGCTCTGCCGCGTTCCTCCGTGGCGTCTCCATTTATGCTGTATATGTCCGGGTGTGCACCGTTGTGCCCGGATGAACCCTCCGAGCCAAGGACCGTGATCGACGTGAACGTCGGCATCCCCCGCGAAGTCAAGAACAACGAGTTCCGGGTGGCGATCACCCCCGCCGGAGTGCATGAGCTCGTCCGCCACGGCCACCAGGTCGTCATCGAGCACGACGCCGGCGTCGGCTCGTCCATCCCGGACGCGGAGTACGTCGCCGCCGGTGCGCAGATCCTGGCCACCGCCGACGAGGTCTGGGCCGCCGCCGACCTGCTGCTGAAGGTCAAGGAGCCGGTCGCCGAGGAGTACCACCGCCTCCGCAAGGACCAGACGCTCTTCACCTACCTGCACCTCGCCGCCTCCCGCGAGTGCACCGACGCGCTGCTGGCCTCCGGCACCACCGCCATCGCCTACGAGACGGTCGAGACCGCGAACCGCGCGCTCCCGCTGCTCGCCCCGATGTCCGAGGTCGCGGGCCGCCTCGCCCCGCAGGTCGGCGCGTACCACCTGATGCGCTCGGTCGGCGGCCGCGGCGTGCTGCCCGGCGGCGTCCCCGGCACCCACGCGGGCAAGGCCGTCGTCATCGGCGGCGGCGTCTCCGGCTGGAACGCCACCCAGATCGCCGTGGGTCTCGGCTTCCACGTCACGCTGCTCGACCGCGACATCAACAAGCTCCGCGAGGCCGACAAGATCTTCGGCACCAAGGTGCAGACCGTCGTCTCCAACGCCTTCGAGCTGGAGAAGGCCGTCGTCGAGGCCGACCTCGTCGTCGGCGCGGTCCTGATCCCCGGAGCCAAGGCCCCGAAGCTGGTCACCAACGAGCTCGTCGCCAAGATGAAGCCCGGAAGTGTACTTGTCGACATTGCAATCGATCAGGGTGGCTGCTTCGAGGACTCGCGTCCGACGACCCACGCCGAGCCGACCTTCCAGGTCCACGACTCGGTCTTCTACTGCGTCGCCAACATGCCCGGCGCGGTCCCGAACACCTCCACCTACGCGCTCACCAACGCGACGCTTCCCTACATCGTGGAGCTCGCCAACCGCGGCTGGGCGGACGCCCTGCGCCGCGACGCCGCGCTGGCCAAGGGCCTCAACACCCATGAGGGCCAGGTGGTTTACCGCGAGGTGGCCGAGGCGCACGGTCTCCCGCACGTCGAGCTGAGCACGCTCCTCGGCTGACGGGTCAACCGACTTCGTCAACATCGGGACTCCGGGCCGCCCCTTGCGCGCCACGGGCGGGCCGGCGGGGTTAGGGGCCCCGGGGGGCCAATGCCCAAAAGGGCCCCACCGGACCCCTTTACCCGGTTGTGGCGGCGGG
>NZ_JAFEUF010000092.1:0-2203 GCF_016901035.1 Streptomyces durocortorensis | reverse complement strand
CCCCCCGCCCCCCGCCCGCCCCCCCCCCCGCCGCGCGGTGTTTTTTTTTTTTTGGGGGGGGCGCGCGGGCGGTCGCGCCCCGGCGCGGGGCGCGGGGCCGCCGCCCGCCCCCCCCCCCCCCGGCCCCCCCCGGACGTGTATCGGGCCCCGTGAGGCCCTTGCGCAACTCGCGCCGAACGTAACCCTTTACCCGTTTCGTGCAGCGGTGAAATATGCGGCTTGGTCGCTGTGCACCCTTGACAGCGAGGCGTTCGATTGCCGACACATCGGGCCGGGTCCGGCGGATTGTGTTGCTGCGGACCGGTGACACGCCATAGAGTCGCCAATCGTCGGCATGGTGCCACGCTGACCTATCGATAAGTTTCCTGGTCACATCCAAGGAGGTAAGACGACTTGTGAATGAGTCGACAATTACTCCTGGGGGTGGTCAACCAGGGATGCCTGCACGGGGTCTGAGCCCGACCGGGCTCGAAGCTGTCGGCTCCGTCGCGGTCCGCACCTTCGCCACCCAACAGCACATGACGACAGCCCCCCAGATGATGGACGGCCTACACGTGAACGCCACGGCCGGCAACGAGAGCAGCCGGGACACCGACCGCTTCGCCGACTTCGCCGAGGTGCCCGAGGGGCACTTCTACGACCCCGACGCCGAGTACGAGCCCGATCCGGAGTACGCGGCCACCCTCGCGCCCGACGCCGCGCGTCAGCGCCGCGAGCGCATCGGCCCGACCGGACGGCCGCTGCCGTACTTCCCGATCCCGGGGCCTCTGACCGACCACGGCCCCGCGAAGATCATCGCGATGTGCAACCAGAAGGGCGGCGTCGGCAAGACCACGTCGACCATCAACCTGGGCGCCGCGCTCGCGGAGTACGGACGCCGGGTCCTGCTCGTCGACTTCGACCCGCAGGGCGCGCTCTCGGTCGGCCTCGGGGTCAACCCGATGGAGCTGGACCTCACCGTCTACAACCTGCTCATGGAGCGGGGCATGGCGGCCGACGACGTCCTGCTCAAGACGGCCGTCCCCAACATGGACCTGCTGCCCAGCAACATCGACCTCTCCGCGGCCGAGGTGCAGCTCGTCAGCGAGGTGGCCCGCGAGTCCACGCTCCAGCGCGCCCTGAAGCCGCTGATGGCCGACTACGACTACATCGTGATCGACTGTCAGCCCTCGCTCGGCCTGCTCACCGTGAACGCCCTGACGGCTGCTCACAAGGTCATAGTGCCGCTGGAGTGCGAGTTCTTCGCGCTGCGCGGGGTGGCGCTGCTCACCGAGACCATCGAGAAGGTCCAGGAGCGGCTCAACCCGGAGCTGGAGCTCGACGGCATCCTCGCCACCATGTACGACTCCCGTACGGTGCACAGCCGCGAGGTCCTGGCGCGCGTGGTCGAGGCCTTCGACGAGCACGTCTACCACACGGTCATCGGGCGCACGGTCCGCTTCCCGGAGACCACGGTCGCCGGTGAGCCCATCACCACCTACGCCTCCAACTCGGTCGGCGCCGCCGCCTATCGCCAGCTCGCCAGGGAGGTGCTCGCCCGGTGTCACGCCGAGTGAGTCTGCCGGGGGCCGACGAACTGTTCCGTACCACCGGAGGCGGGATGGGCCTCCAGCCGTCCTCCCCCGCGGAGCGGCGGCGCAAGGCGAACGGCGAGCCGAGGGTGCCCGCGCCCGCCGGGGAGAGCGATCCCTCCGGCCAGGCCCCGCCCGCCGCCGACCGTGAGGGCCACACCGAGGCCGACGCCGACGGCGGCGACGCACGCGGCCGGAGCGGCGAGGGCGAGCGTCCCGCGTCCGCCAAGGCCGCCCCCGGTGAGCGCCCCGCCGCGTCCGCCGTCCCGGCCGAGCAGCCCCCGGCGGTCCAGCAGCAGCGCAGGCGCGGCGGCGGACGCGGCGCGAACCGCCGCCCCAGCGGCCGCGAACGCCACGACGAGAAGATCACGGTCTACGTCTCCGCCGAGGAGCTGATGGACCTCGAACACGCCCGGCTCGTCCTGCGCGGCGAACACGGCCTCGCCGTGGACCGCGGCCGCATCGTCCGCGAGGCGGTGGCGGTGGTCCTGGCCGACCTGGAGTCCCGGGGCGACGCGAGCATCCTCGTACGGCGGCTGCGCGGCCGCTGAGCGGCGCGGCGCGGGTAGCCTGCCCCGCAGGACCCGCCGCCCGGCGGCACCCCGTCCGCGCCGCCGCCCCACCCCTGGACC
>NZ_JAFEUF010000611.1 GCF_016901035.1 Streptomyces durocortorensis | reverse complement strand
ACCATCGGCGCTGAAAGGCTTAGCTTCCGGGTTCGGAATGTAACCGGGCGTTTCCCTAACGCAATGACCACCGAAACCCTATCGGGTTCTAGCGAACAAGCACACTCTTCAATTAAGTAGTGAAACTGTTCAACCGGCGCGATAACTGTTCGCAACCCGGGAACAACACAGTGGACGCGAGCAACTGAGGACAAGCCCTCGGCCTATTAGTACCAGTCAGCTCCACCCGTTACCGGGCTTC
>NZ_JAFEUF010000091.1:11738-26313 GCF_016901035.1 Streptomyces durocortorensis | reverse complement strand
CGCCGACACACCTCACCCGCATCCCCAGACTCCCCCGACTCCCGCGATTCCCCCGCCTGCCGGGCCCAGGGCTGTCGTCCGCGCTGCTCGGCGCCACCGCGCTGGAGCTGTTCGTCCTCGCCGGGCACGTGATCGCCTACCCCTTCGGCCTCACCCCCGAGCGGGTCCGGGCCACGTCCGCCACACCCGCCACGCCCACCGACCTGCCGGTCAAGGCATCCGCCGCGCCGCCCGTCGTCCTGCTGCACGGCTTCATCGACAACCGTTCCGTGTTCCTCGTCCTGCGCCGCGTGCTGACCCGGCAGGGCCGCCGCCACCTGGAATCCCTCAACTACTCGCCGCTGACCCGCGACATCCGCACCGCGGCCGAACTGCTCGGACGGCATGTGGAGGAGATCTGCGCGCGCACCGGGCACGGCCGGGTCGACATCGTCGGGCACAGCCTCGGCGGCCTGATCGCCCGGTACTACGTACAGCGGCTCGGCGGCGACCGGCGGGTGCGCACCCTGGTGACGCTGGGAACCCCGCACGGCGGCACCGCCGTCGCCCCCGGGGCGGGCGTTCACCCCATCGTGCGGCAGATGCGCGGCGGTTCCTCGGTGATCGAGGAGCTGCGCGGCCCCGCCCCCGGCTGCCGGACCCGGTTCGTGAGCTTCTGGAGCGAGTTGGACCAGGTGATGGTCCCCGTCGAGACGGCGTGCGTCGTCCATCCCGACCTCGACGCGGTGAACGTACGCGTCACCGGTATCGGACACCTCGCGCTGCCCGTGCACCCGACGGTGGCCGCCGCGATCCGCGAGGCGATCGAGGCGGAGGAGACGGACGAGACGGACGAGACGGCGGTGGAGGACGCCACCCCCTCCACCGGCGCGACTTCCGTGGCCTGAAATAGAACAACACTCGAACGTAGGGCCAAGGCTGCGTCTGCCGTCCACCGAAAGACGGCCGATTGCCCGTTTCCTGCGAACGCAAAACCTGTCGAAGATTGTCGTCCTCACATACCGCCGGGTACAGTCGCGGCCACTGCTTCCCCCTGGGACACCCCTGACCGGGATCCAGAACAGTCCTGCTGCCGAGGCGAGAGAGACGTTGGTGAACGACCAGCACCCCCACGCCGAGCACGTCGGGTACGACGACCGACCGACCGGCAGCTTCGACACCGACCCGCTGTTCGGCTCCCTTCCGGGCGGCCACGCCACCGGCTACGACGCGGGTCACCCCGCCGCCGGTTACGGCGACAGCGCCTACGGCGAAGGCACTTACGGCGCCGGCTTCGACACCGCGTACGCGACCGGGCAGCCGGACCACAGCGGCTCGTACGACTCCTCCGCGTGGAACACCGGCGGACAGCAGACGCTCACCTACGACGGCTACGCCGCCCAGGAGCACGCCCCGCAGCAGGCCCACCAGCAGTGGGACACCTCCGGGGCCTGGCAGCAGGTCGCCGACCAGGACCTGACCGGCCAGTGGGCGACCGCCGACACCGGCGCGTTCCCCACCACCGGCTTCCCCGCCGCCCCGCACGGCACGGACGCCCCGTACGCCACGGAGACGTTCACCGCGGAGGCGTACGGCACGGAGACGTACGGCACCGGGTCCTACGGGACGACGGATGGCTACGAGACCGGTACGTACCCGGTGGGCACCGCGTACGGAACCGGCGGCGCCTACGGCACGGACGCCTACGAGACCGGGGCGTATCCGGTCGGCGCGTACGGCACGGAGCCCGCCGCCGCCGACACCGGGACGTACGCCTCCACCGCCTTCACCACCGGCGCCTACGGCACGGGTACGTACGACACGGGCGCCTACGACGCGACCGCCTGGAACTCCGGCGCCACGCCCGGGGACACCGCGTACGAATCCGAACAGACGTCGTACCCGCTGTACGAACAGCAGCCGGCCGACATGACGGCTCCCGAGGGGCCTGCCGAGGGGGACGGCACGGCCGGTGAACCGGTGACCGACGCGTCCTCCACCGCTCAGTTCGATGCCCTCTCCCACGACTTCGCGCCGGACACCGCGCCGGACGTCACACCGGAGCCGGACGCCGGGGACGACGACATCCCCGCCGCGCACTCCGTGAGCCGCACCGCGGTCCGTGCCCCCGCCCCGCGCAACCGGGCCCGCCGCCGTACCCCCGCCAAGCGCTCCGCGCTGCTGACCGTCGCGGTGCCCTCCGCCTGCGTGATGAGCGTCGCGGGCATCGCGGCCGCCTCGGTCGGCGGGATGCCCGGCGGCGAGGAGAAGGCGGAGGAGACGACCACCTCGCTGGCGGTCGCCGACCCGAGCACGGTCAAGGCCGTCGCCGCCAACAACCGGCTGGACAGCCAGCTGGAGCAGCTCTCCGAGGGCAGCGACGACTTCCGTGAGCGCGCGAGCCGCACCCAGGAGCGCATCGACCTGCGGGAGCGGCAGGCGGCGGACAAGAAGAAGCGCGAGGAGGAGGCCGCACGCAAGGAGGCGCTGCGCCCCAAGTTCGTCCTGCCGGTCAAGCAGCACGGGCTCTCCGCCTACTACGGCCAGGCGGGCGTCAACTGGATGTCCGTGCACTCGGGCATCGACTTCCCCGTCTCGTACGGCACTCCGGTGATGGCCGCGACCGACGGCACGGTGCGCACCCAGCTGAACAGCGCCTACGGGGTCATGGCGATCGTGACCGCCGCCGACGGCACCGAGACCTGGTACTGCCACCTCAGCAGCACCAAGATCCGCTCGGGCCCGGTGAAGGCCGGCGACGTCATCGCGTACTCCGGGAACTCGGGCAACTCCACCGGCCCGCACCTGCACTTCGAGGTCCGGCCCGGCGGCGGCGCGGCGATCGACCCGCTGGTGTGGCTGCGCAGCAAGGGTCTCAACCCGGCCTGACGGAACGGCGGAAGAGCGTGCACACGAGTGAGGGGGAAGGGCTTCGGCCCCCCCCCCTCACTCGTGTCCTAGAGCTTCTCGACCGGCGCGTACCGCAGGAGCAGCTTCTTCGGGCGTTCGTCGCCGAAGTCGACCGTGGCCTTGGCCTGGTCGCCGGCGCCCTCGACGGCCGTCACCGTGCCCAGACCGAACTGGTCGTGGGTGACCCGGTCCCCGACCGCCAGGGAGACGGTCGGCTTCTCCGCGCCGCGCCGGGTCGCGAAGCCCGAGGGGCCGGTGCGGGAGCGGGAGGAGGACAGCGAGGACGTGATGCCGGAGGTGGGTCCGGCGGGGGCGGCCATCGGGCCCTTGCGCTTCCAGTCCAGGTGCGCTTCCGGGATCTCCTCCAGGAACCGCGAGGGCGGGTTGTACGAGGGCTGGCCCCAGGCGCTGCGCATCGCGGCCCGGGTCAGGTAGAGCCGCTCGCGGGCGCGGGTGATGCCGACGTACGCCAGCCGGCGCTCCTCCTCCAGCTCCTTGGTCTGGCCGAGGGCGCGCATGTGCGGGAAGACGCCGTCCTCCAGGCCGGTGAGGAAGACGACGGGGAACTCCAGGCCCTTCGCCGTGTGCAGGGTCATCAGCGTGATGACGCCGGAGCCGTCCTCGTCCTCGTCGGGGATCTGGTCGGAGTCGGCGACGAGCGCGACCTTCTCCAGGAACTCCGCGAGTGTGCCCGCGCCCTCCTCCTCTCCGCGTTCCTGCTCGAATTCGAGGGCGACGGCGGCGAGTTCCTGGAGGTTCTCGATCCGGGTCTCGTCCTGCGGGTCGGTGGAGGCCTGGAGCTCGGCGAGATAGCCCGTGCGCTCCAGGACGGCTTCGAGCACCACGGCGGGTCCGGCGCCGGACTCGACGATCGTGCGCAGCTCCTCCATCAGCGTGTTGAAGCGCTTGACGGCGTTGGAGGAGCGGGCGGCCATGCCGTACGCCTCGTCGACGCGGCGCAGCGCCTGCGGGAAGGAGATCTTCTCGCGCATCGACAGGGCGTCGATCATGGCTTCGGCGCGGTCGCCGATGCCGCGCTTGGGGACGTTGAGGATGCGGCGGAGCGGGACGGTGTCCTCGGGGTTGGCGAGGACCCGGAGGTAGGCCAGGACGTCCCGGACCTCCTTGCGCTCGTAGAAGCGCACGCCGCCGACGACCTTGTAGGGCAGGCCGACGCGGATGAAGATCTCTTCGAAGACACGGGACTGGGCGTTGGTGCGGTAGAAGACGGCGACGTCGCCGGCCTTGGCGTCGCCCGCGTCGGTGAGCCGGTCGATCTCGTCGGCGACGAACTGCGCCTCGTCGTGCTCGGTGTCGGCGACATAGCCGGTGATACGGGCGCCGGAGCCGGCGTTGGTCCAGAGGTTCTTGGGGCGGCGGCTCTCGTTGCGCTCGATGACGGCGTTGGCGGCGGAGAGGATCGTCTGCGTGGAGCGGTAGTTCTGCTCCAGCAGGATCGTCGTCGCGCTCGGGTAGTCCTCCTCGAACTGGAGGATGTTGCGGATGGTCGCGCCCCGGAAGGCGTAGATCGACTGGTCCGCGTCACCGACCACGCACAGCTCGGCGGGGGCGTCGTTCTCGCCCGCCGGGCCGACCAGCTCACGGACCAGCGTGTACTGGGCGTGGTTGGTGTCCTGGTACTCGTCGACCAGGACGTGACGGAAGCGGCGGCGGTAGTGCTCGGCGACGTCCGGGAAGGCCTGGAGGAGGTGGACCGTCGTCATGATGATGTCGTCGAAGTCCAGGGCGTTGGCCTCGCGCAGGCGGGCCTGGTAGAGCGCGTACGCCTGGGCGAGGGTCTTCTCGAACCCGTCCGCTGCCTGTCCGGCAAAGGTCTCCTCGTCGATGAGCTCGTTCTTGAGGTTGGAGACCTTGGCGGTGAAGGACTTCGGCGGGTAGCGCTTGGGGTCGAGGTCCAGATCGCGGCAGACCAGGGCCATCAGCCGCTTGGAGTCGGCGGCGTCGTAGATCGAGAACGACGAGGTGAAGCCGAGCTTCTTCGACTCACGGCGCAGGATGCGGACGCACGCGCTGTGGAAGGTCATGACCCACATCGCGTTGGCGCGCGGGCCCACGAGCTGCTCGACGCGCTCCTTCATCTCGCCCGCGGCCTTGTTGGTGAAGGTGATCGCGAGGATCTGCCCGGGGTGCGTGCCGCGCTCGGCCAGCAGGTGGGCGATGCGGTGGGTGAGCACCCGGGTCTTGCCGGAGCCGGCCCCGGCGACGATGAGCAGCGGGGATCCGGCGTGCACGACGGCGGCGCGCTGCTCGGTGTTGAGCCCGTCGAGCAGCGCGGCGGAGTCGATCACCGGGCGCGGGTGACCGTCCCGGTAGTACCCGTCCCGGGGCGGCGGGGGTGCGTCGTAGACGCCCTCGAAGAGTCCCTCCGGCACCGCTTCGGGCGCGTGGTCCTCGGGGGGCGGCGGGGGGCCGTCCTCCGCGGGCTGGAGGCCGGTCAGGAAGTTGTCGTCAAAGAGGCTGCTCATCGCCTCCCGAGTCTAGGCGGCCGGACTGACAACGTTCGGCCGAAGGCCGGAAGGGGTGGTTCCCACTCGTACACACGGAGAGCGGACGTCCACGTTCCGTGAAGGAGTGCCCGGTGGGAGGGGTTGCGGGCGGCCCGATCCGGAAAGGTCACGAAAATGTATCGGGCATATCGCTCATCGTCCTTCCCAGCGGTGGGGCGCTTTGGCTAGCGTGCTCGGTCAGGTGATCCGTACCTCCCTGAGGCGAACCGCGCCTAACGGGCACCTCTGCCGAATCCGTCCTGCCCTCCTGGCCGTTCGGAACCGGGGACCCACACGCAGAACCGGGGTGAATCGGTCCGTGCCCTCGCGTCCGGACCGTAGGACAGCCTTCCGTTCCGTCCGAACCCGACAGCTAACCCGGTAGGCGGTCCACGGAAGGAGATGCCGGTCTTGGCATCGCATCGCAAGCCGCGCACGAAGGTGCGCACCACCACCCCTGCCGTCGGGCTGACGACGGCCGCGCTGGCCTCGGTGACGCTGCTCTCCACGCAGAGCGCCACGGCGGCGCCCGCGGAGCCGAAGCCCGCCATCGAGGACGTACAGCAGAAGGTCGACGCCCTGTACCGGCAGGCGGGCACCGCGACCCAGGAGTACAACCGGGCCAAGTCCGCCTCCGCCTCGCAGCAGAAGAAGGTCGACACGCTGCTCTCGGACGTGGCGAAGCGGACCGAGAAGATCAACGAGGCGCGCCGGGCGCTGGGCTCCTACGCGGCGGCCCAGTACCGCAGCGGCGGCATCGCGCCCACGGCGACGTTCTTCCTGGCGGACGATCCGCAGGGGTACTTCGACCAGAGCCGGCTGATGGACCGGGCGACGGAGCGGCAGCAGAAGGCCGTGAGCGAGTTCCGTGCGCAGCAGGCGTCGGCGGCGAAGAAGCGCGCGGAGGCGGTGAAGAGCCTGGAGACCCTCACGGAGACCCAGGCCACGCTCTCCTCCAGCAAGAAGGACGTGCAGGCCAAGCTCACCGAGGCCCGGGGCCTGCTCTCCCGGCTGACCGCCGAGGAGAAGGCGCGGCTGGCGGAGCTGGAGCGCAAGAAGGAGGCCGAGGCCAAGGAGAAGGCGGCGAAGCTGGCCGCCCGCCAGGCCGCCGAGGCGAAGGAGAAGGCCGAGGCCGAGGAGAAGGCCCGCGAGGAGGCCGCGAAGGAGTCCGGCGGCGGTTCGGGCTCCGGATCGGGATCGGGATCCGGTACGGGGACGGGTTCGGGCTCCGGCGCGGGCAGCAGTTACGCCGCAAAGGCGGAGAAGGTGCTGGCCTTCGCCCGCGCCCAGATCGGGAAGCCGTACGTGTGGGGCGCGTCGGGACCGTCCTCGTACGACTGCTCGGGGCTGACGCAGGCGGCCTGGCGCGAGGCGGGCGTGACACTGCCCCGGACGACCTGGGACCAGGTCGAGGTCGGCACCCGGGTCGCCACGTCCGACCTCCAGCCCGGGGACCTGGTCTTCTTCTACGACGACATCAGCCACGTCGGCATCTACAAGGGCGACGGGATGATGATCCACGCCCCGAAGCCGGGTGCGAACGTGCGCGAGGAGTCGATCTACTACATGCCGATCTACGGGAGCGTGCGCCCGGCGTGACACAGGTCGGGGGCGGCCGGCGGCCGGCCGTCCCCGAAAGGTTCAGGTCCGGACTCAGGTCCAGACCGTGGCGATGAAGATGTTGACGACCGTCAGCCCGCCGACCGCCATGAAGGCGCCCTTGTCGACCTTCTCCTCGTCGCGCTTGACGTAGACGAGGGCGAGGATCACGACCAGCAGCGCCAGCTTGATGCCGATCTTGACGTTGTTCACGGCCTGGTCGTCGGCCTGGTTGCGCCCGACGAGGGCGATGCCGGTGACGAGCATGGTCAGGGCCCCGTGGAGCATGGCCGGGCCGAAGCGGGCGGTGCCCTCCCCCACGGCCTTCATCTGCGTCAGGAAGCCGCCCAGCAGAGAGGCGATGCCGATGATGTGCAGGGCGACGACAACATTGATGAGTACGTCCATGGCTCGGGAGCCTAGCCATGGCCAAGGTTTTACTTTTCAGTGAGGCAAGCCTTCCTCGGCGCTTCGATCATCAGTGACCGGCGAAACGTCACATCAGGGCAATAGCTGTCATGGCGCCTCTTTTCTCCGCGCCGGGATTAGCGTCCATCCCGGACCCGCCGCCATCCCCGGCGGGCAGCCGACAGGAAGGATGCCGCCCCCGTGGCAGCGCACCGCAGGTCAGCTCACCGAAAACCCAAGCAGCGCCCGCTCACCGGCCCTGCTGCCCGCACCGCCGCCACCCTGGCGCTCGCCGGGGCCGCCACAGCCGGTTCGGTCACCGGGGCGGGCGCGGCTCCCGCCGAACCGGCCCCCACCACCGCCCAGGTCAAGGCGAAGGTCGACCGGCTCTACCACGACGCCGAGGTCGCCACCGAGAAGTACAACGGGGCGAAGGAGAAGGCGGACGCCGCCACCCGCACCGTCGACGCCCTGACCGACGAGGCCGCCCGCCGCACCGACCGCCTCAACACCGCCCGGCACGCGCTCGGTTCGCTGGCCACCGCGCAGTACCGTTCCGGCACCCTGGATCCGGCCCTGCAACTGGCGCTCTCCTCCGATCCCGACGCCTATCTGGAACGCGCCTCCTACCTCGACCGGGCGGGCGACCGGCAGAGCGGCCTGCTGCGGAACATCAAGCGGCAGGTCTCCCAGATCACCGGCGTCAAGGCCCGCGCCGACCGGGAGACCGAACGCCTCGCCGCCCGCCGCGCCGAACTGCACGAGCACCGCAGCGCGATCCGCACCAAGCTGGCCGACGCCCGGAAGCTGCTGGACACCCTGACCGCCGCCGAACGCGCCGACTTCGAGCGCACCGCCGACGCCCGGCACGGCGGCGGCCCGGCCCACGCCGACCGCTCCACCGCCCGCAGCGGCCCGGTCTCGGCCCCCAACTCCCGCGCCGGGCAGGCCATCGCCTTCGCCCACGGCGCGATCGGCAAGCCGTACGTCTGGGGCGCGACCGGCCCGAACGCCTTCGACTGCTCCGGCCTGACCCAGGCGGCCTGGAAGGCGGCGGGCGTCAGCCTGCCCCGCACCACCTACACCCAGATCAACGCCGGACAGCGGATCCCGCGCTCCCAACTGGCCCCCGGCGACCTGGTGTTCTTCTACTCCGGGATCAGCCATGTCGGCCTCTACATCGGCGGCGGCCAGATGATCCACGCCCCGCGCCCGGGAGCACCGGTGCGCATCGCGCCGATCGACCAGATGCCGTTCGCCGGAGCGACCCGGGTCGCGTAACGGCGGGCTCCAGGGCCGGTGAGCAGGCCTCAGACCAGCCGTCGCGCCGTCGCCCAGCGCGTCAGCTCGTGCCGGTTGGAGAGCTGGAGCTTCCGCAGCACCGCCGAGACGTGCGACTCGACCGTCTTCACCGAGATGAACAGCTGCTTGGCGATCTCCTTGTACGCGTAGCCGCGCGCGATCAGCCGCAGCACCTCGCGCTCGCGCTGGGTGAGGCGGTCCAGGTCCTCGTCGACCGGTGGGGCGTCCGTGGAGGCGAAGGCGTCCAGGACGAAGCCGGCCAGGCGGGGCGAGAAGACCGCGTCGCCCTCCTGGACCCGGAAGATCGAGTCGACCAGGTCGGTGCCGGTGATCGTCTTGGTGACGTAGCCCCGCGCGCCGCCCCGGATCACGCCGATGACGTCCTCGGCCGCGTCCGAGACGGACAGCGCGAGGAAGCGGACCGCGTTCTCCGCCGTGCCCATCATGGGGGCGCAGCGGCGCAGCACCTCGACGCCGCCGCCGCCCGGGAGGTGGACGTCGAGGAGGACGACCTCGGGGCGGGTCGCGGTGATGACGGTGACCGCCTGGTCGACGTCGGCGGCCTCGCCGACGACCTCGACGCCGGTCTCCTCGGTGCGGCCGATCTCGGCCTGCACCCCGGTGCGGAACATCCGGTGGTCGTCGACGAGCACGACCCGTACCCGTCGCTCCGGGCCCCCGGTGGCTTCGGTGTTCTCGGTCATTCGCTCGCCCTCTCCATCTCCAGCTCGACCTCGGTGCCCCCGCCGGGCACCGAACGCAGCCGGGCGCTCCCGCCGTTGCGCTGCATCCGGCCGATGATTGATTCTCGTACGCCCATGCGGTCCCCGGGAACCTCGTCCAGGTCGAATCCCGGACCCCGGTCCCGTACGGACACGAAGACCGTACGGCCCTCGACCTCCGCGAAGACCTGCACCGCCCCGCCCTCGCCACCGTACTTGGCGGCGTTCACCATCGCCTCGCGCGCGGCCTGCATCTGTGCGGACAGCTTCTCGTCGAGGGGGCAGTCGCCGACCACGACGACCTCCAGGGGGACGCCGTGCTTGTCCTCGACCTCGGCGGCGGCTCGCTTCACCGCCTCGGCCAGGGTCTCCGGTTCGTCGTCCTCGTCCTTGCCGGTGCCCTCGGGGTTGTAGAGCCAGTTGCGCAGCTCGCGTTCCTGGGCGCGGGCGAGGCGTCTGACCTCGCCGCCGTCGTCCGCGTTGCGCTGGATCAGGGTGAGGGTGTGCAGCACGGAGTCGTGGACGTGGGCGGCGACCTCGGCCCGCTCCTGGGCGCGGATGCGCATCAGGCGCTCCTCGGAGAGGTCCTGGGTCATCCGCACCAGATAGGGGCCGGCGAGCAGGGCGATGCCGGTGAGTACGGCGATGGCGGCGGTGAGGACGTTGCCGAGCTGGGCGGCCGAGCCCCGGACGACGAGGAAGACCGCGAGGCCGAGGCCGACGAGGGCGACTCCGGCGAGGCCGCGGGCCAGGTGCAGCAGCTTGCGGTTGCGGCCGGTCTCCATCCAGCGGGCGCGGCGCGCGTTGTCCGCCTGCCGCCAGACCAGGACGGAGCCCGCGCCGATGAGGAGGGTGGGCCAGATATAGCGGTCGGCCTCGCTGCCCATGTCGACGTTGAGGACGAACACGACGGCCCCGACGGTCAGCGCGACCAGTGCGAAGACCTGCCCCTTGTCCGGTTTACGGAGCTTGCGGCGGCCGTCCGCCGAGGTCTCGAACAGCGAGCGCGGGGCGTCGACGCCGCCGACGCCGAGCGGGACGACGATCCAGAACACCGCGTAGAGCACCGCACCGAGGCCGTCCGTGAAGAACAGCCCGAGGAAGAGGAACCGCACCCACGCCACCGGCAGCCCGAGGTGCCCGGCGAGCCCGCGCGCGACCCCACCGAGCAGCCGGCCGTCGGCGCTGCGGTAGAGCTTGCGCAGCGGCGGCTCCTCCGGGTCGGCGGCGAGGGAGCTGGCGGCTCGGGCGGTGGCGGCTGGCATACCCCGATCGTCACACGCGCGGGCGCGGGGCGGCATCAGGGTCGGCCCCCGAAGTGACCCTGAGGCTGTCCCCCGCGCAGGGGGTGGTGTCGGCCCCCCTTCCGTACGGACCGGTTCCTGACCTCCCACCCCGCGCGCCCCACTCCCCTACCCGCCCGGCTCGCGCGCACGGACTCCCCCGGCGCCCGTACGGCCCGGCTTCCTCACCGCCCGCCCGGCCCTTCCGGGGTCGGTTCCGGCAATATCAGGGACCGTCCAGGGTCGGTGCGAGCCCCGGCGGGCGGTCGGGGCCGTCACCATGGAGGCATGACCGCTCCCTCCAACGCCGCTCCCGGCGTCGCGCCCCCCGAAGCGCCGAAGCCGACGCTGCGGCGCACCCCGCGGCAGAAGGTCGTCGCCGGGGTGTGCGGCGGGCTCGGCCGGTACTGCGACGTGGATCCGGTGATCTTCCGGATCGTGCTCGGTGTGCTGTCGGCGACCGGGGGCATCGGGCTGATCTTCTACGGCTTCGCCTGGCTGCTGCTGCCCGCGGACGGCGACGACGAGAACGAGGCGCGCAAGCTGCTGTCGGGGCGGGTCGACGGGGCGTCCCTGGTGGCGCTGCTGCTGGCGCTGATCGGCTGCGGGCTGTTCCTGTCGATGCTGCACAACCGGAGCATGCTGGCGTTCGCCGCACTGCTGACGCTCGCCGTCGTCGGCTTCTCCGTGTGGACGCAGTCCCGGCGGACGGCGGCCCCGGAGGACCCGACGGTCCCGCCCGGCGCACCCGCGCCCCCGCCCGGCCCCGCGCACACCGGCGGGCTCGGCACCCCGCCGCCGGAGGTCAAGGCCCCGCCGACCCCGGGCAGTCCGTCGTGGTGGCGGGATCCGATCGTCAAGGACGGCACCACGGGGCCGGTCGGCCCCGGCTACCTCTGGGGCCCGCCGGGCACGGACGTCGACGCGGCGCGCGCCGGGGTGAAGGCCGGGCGGCCCACTCCGGACGCCCCGTTCCGGACGCCGCAGCCCTCGCCGGTGCCGCGCGGTCCGCGCTCCATCGGCGGCCCGGTCTTCCTGACAGCGCTGGTGGCGGGCGGCCTCGGCACCGGGCTGAGCTGGGAGCACCAGCCGCTGGGCACCGCCCTCCAGATCGGTCTGGTCGCGGCTCTCGCCGTCTTCGGACTCGGCCTGCTGATCGCGTCGCTGCTGGGGCGGACCGGCTTCGGCACGGTCTTCATGGCGATGGTCACGGCGGGCCTGCTGGCGGGCGCGGCGGTGCTGCCGAAGGACATCGACACCTCGTGGGCCCGCCAGGAGTGGCGGCCCGCGTCGGTGGCCGCCGTCCAGCCGCGCTACGAACTGAGCACGGGCGACGCCCGGCTGGACCTGTCCGGTCTGAAGGTGCCGAAGGGCGAGACCGTGCGCACGGGGCTCGATGTGGCGGCGGGGCGGGCCGCCGTCGTCGTCCCGGAGAACGTGACGGTGAAGGTGCGCGCCGAGGCGGACCTCGGGGAGATCCGGCTGGAGGAGGGGCAGCGGGTCCAGGTCCGGATCAACAACAACGAGTCGACCGAGCGGACGCTGCCGCCGCCGAAGGGCGCGCAGCCCGCCGGCACGATCGAACTGGTACTGGAAGTGGGCATCGGACAGGTGGAGGTCACCCGTGCTGCGTCATGAATTCCGGCCCGGCAGGGCCGTGGCGGGCCTGGTGATGCTGGGTCTGGCCGCCGGGTACGCGGCCGATGCGGCCGGGGCCTGGGAGGTCCCGTGGACGTTCTTCCTGCCGCTGTTCCTCGGCGGCCTGTGGCTGGCCGCGACGGTGACCTGGGCCGCCTACATGGTGCGGCGGCGGCGCGCGGCGAGGAAGGCGTCGGCGGAGAACAGCGGGGCCCCGGCGAGCACCAGCGGCAGCCACGCCATCAAGTAGGGCAGGTCGTTGCCGTAGTAGTACGGGGTGGCCTGCCAGCTCACGGTCAGCCAGAGGCTCAGCGAGATCAGCGCGCCGCCGAGCGCCGCGAGCCGGGCCCAGAGGCCGACGAGGGTGCCGAGGCCGACGAGGAGTTCGCCGATCGCGATGGCGTAACCGAAGCCCTCGGGGCTCTTGAGCGCCAGGTCGACGAGGGCGGGGATCGCGGAGGAGTCCCGCACCCCGCGCATCATCTCGCCGATGGACCCGGCGCCGTCCGCGGACAGGAACGCGCTGTCGGTGAGCTTGTCCAGGCCCGCGTAGACGAAGGTGACGCCGAGGAAGATCCGCAGCGGCAGCAGGGCGTACGTGCCCGCCTGCTCCCTCAGCGTCCTTCGCTCGCCCAGCCCGTACGAACCCCGGTCGCCGAAACCGTTCATCACCGCTGCCCCACTTCCCGATGTCCCGTCACTTCGACCATACGTACGCCTTCGGCGCGCCGCTCACCAGGGTTGCGGAGCAGATCGGCAGAAGTGAGCGGGATCAGTCCGTGACGTCGATGGGGCAGCGGTCGGTCTCCACCCCGGCGGCGGTGACGACCTGGACGTCCACGGTCCCCGGTTCGACCTCGACCGGGACGGGCACGGTGAGGACGGTGTCGGTGGGGTTGGAGAAGCCCCCGGCGACCGGGATCAGCGGGACGTGCACATGGACGGTCCCTATCCGCACGACGAGCCGGGCCAGCCGGTCGGGGGTGCCCGCGCCGGGCGGTACGAAGCCCGCGCCCCGGATCTCGATGTCGTCGCCGGTCCGGATCGCCCCGTCCAGGTCCCCGGCCTCCCGGGCCCGGACGACGGACAGCACGACGGGCCGGCCGTCCTCCGCGTACTTCCCGGCGAAGTAGGTCGCCGCCGAGACGGCCACCAGCAGCGCGAGCCCCCACGGCAGGTCGGGCAGCTGCTCGGGGCGGCGGGCCAGGCGGACCCCGGCGAACAGCACGGCGACGGCGCTGACCAGCACGTACTGCACATCGGTGAACGACCCGCGTCCGGCGTCGTCGGTGAGCAGGTCGGCGGCGCGCGGCCGGTCCGCGCGCAGCTTCTGGAGCCGTCGGCCCAGCACCCGTACGGTCACGACGCGGCGCACGACGACGGCGACCGCGGACACCAGCGCCAGCACGGCCACGACCCCGGCGGAGCGCACGAGGTCGAGCCCCTCGATCAGCGCGTCCCGCTCGTCCGGGTCGGAGGCCCCGGCCAGTTGCAGCGCGAGGACGAGGACGGCGAAGACGGCGAGCAGCACCCAGGAGGCGGCGACCGTACGGGAGGTGGAGAGCCGGTTGTCCTCGCCGATCAGCGGAGCGAGGAGGCCGCCCCGGGCGCGGTGGAGGCGGGCGGCGGCGGTGAGCAGTCCGGCCGTGACGAGGGCGGCGAGCAGTCCGGCGGTGCGGGCGGTGGACCAGCCGGCCCCGATCGCGGTGGCGCAGGTCCCGAGGAGGAGCGCCCCGACCGCACCCCAGACGACGTACAGCGTGGACCGCCAGACCTGGTGCGGCCAGGCGTCACCGGCCTCCCGGGCCCGTTCGGCGACGGTGCGGGCGGACCCGGTCAGCTCGTCGGAGACCCACTGCCGGGAGGCGGACGGGGACTGGGCGACCCCGGCGGGCAGCCCGTTGCCGGCGGCGAGTTCGTCGCGCTTGGCGAGGAACGCGGCGACCGCGTTCCGGTGTCCGCGGCGCGCTCCGTGCGGGCAGTCGCCGCAGGTACAGCCGCCGCTGTGCGTGCCGCTCGTCCTGGTTTCGTCCAACGCCACGGAGGATTACGCCCTTTCCCGCCCCGGTACAGCCAACTCACTTGCGATATCAGCGAATTGTGCCGTACGGGGCGAGCGGGCCGCGCGGGGGGGGGGGCCGGGGGGGGGGGGGGGGGGGGCGGCGGGGGGGGGGGGGGCCCCCAAGGGGGGGGTTTTTTTAAGCCCCCCCGGGCGCGGGCGGGGGGG
>NZ_JAFEUF010000091.1:0-11728 GCF_016901035.1 Streptomyces durocortorensis | reverse complement strand
GCCCGGTTCCCCCCCACCCCCCGGCTTTCTCCCCCCCCCCCCCCCCCCGCCCCCCCCACCACCTTTCCTACACCCGCAATTCCCCCCCCCGGGGGCCCCGGCCCCCCCCCGGGGGGGGCCCCGGGGGCGGGTGTCGTCAGAACGTTCGACTGATCCGCTGCCACAAGGGCTGGTAGTTGATCCAGGCCACCAGGTCGCTGCCGAGGTGGTCGCGGGTGGTGAGGGCGTCCCGGTGCGAGATGAGCACGGGCTTCCCGGCGGCCCGCGCCAGCAACTGCACCTGGCAGGCGCGCTCCAGGGTCAGGAACCACCAGGCGGCCGCGTCCACGGAGTCCCCGACGGTCAGCAGCCCGTGGTTGCGCAGGATCACCGCCTTGTGCGGACCGAGCGAGGCGGCGATGCGCCGGCCCTCGTCCTCGTCCACGACCACGCCCGTGTACGCGTCGTGGACCGCGTGGTCCTCGTAGAAGGCGCAGGACTCCTGGGTGATCGGCTCGATCGGCTCCCCGAGCGCGGCGAGCGCCCGCCCGTGCGTGGAGTGGGTGTGCGCGACGGCCACCGTGTCTGGGCGGGCCCGGTGCACCCCGGCGTGCACGGCGAACGCGGCCTGGTTGACGTGGAAGCGGCCTTGGACGACCTGGCCGTCGCCGTTGACGAGGATCAGGTCCTGCGGGGTGATGTCGGCGAAGGGCGCGCCGAACGGGTTGACCCAGAAGCAGTCCGCCAGCTCGGGGTCGCGCACGGTGATGTGCCCGGAGACCCCGTCCTCGTACCCGAGCTGCCCGAACAGCCGCAGCGCGCCCGCCAGCCGCTCTCTGCGGTACGTGCGTTCCTCGGCCGGTGAGGCGTGCACGGGCGGCATCGCGAACTGGAGCTGTTCGACGGGGATCGGGGCGGGGTCGGACACGGCGATCTGCTCGGACATGGCGGCTCCTCACGTTCCCAGAGGCGTACAGGACCGGAAGTTACCGCCGGGTGGGGTCGGTGAGAAGGGGTGGGGCCCGGGTCAGGTGCTGAGCACCAGATAGGCGAGGGTGAAGGTGGAGCGGTAGCCGCCGTAGTAGCCGGTGCGGCGGGCGTCGACCTCGGCCGTCACCTCGGCGTGCAGCGGATGGCCGGGGTTCGCCAGGGCCCAGCGCTGCCCGCGCCCGATCGGGCCCTCGGACTCGAAGAGGTCCCATTCGCGCTCGTCGGCGCAGGTGACCTGGAGGGCGCGCAGCCCGACGGATTCCGCCAGCCGGATGAGCTCCAGCAGTGAGCCGAAGTCCCCGGGCTCGGCACCGATGCCCTCCAGCGCGGCGGGCGTGGGCTCCTTCAGCCAGATCCCTTCGCCGAACAGCACCCGTCCGCCGGGGCGTACGGCGGCGGCGAGGGCGGTGAGGGCGTTTCGGGTCGACTCCCGGGCGGTGGCGCCGGGCCAGGCGTGCGAAGAGCCGATGGAGACGGCGAGGTCGTAGCCGTCGTCCGGCCACTCGGCGGCGGGCGTCGGGTGGAACCTCACCCGGTCCGCGAGCCCTCGCTCCCCGGCGAGCTTCCGCCCGCGCGCCACGGCGTCCGGATCGGTCTCGACGCCGTCCCCGGTGGCCCCGGGCGCGGACTCCACGAGCCGCATGAGCAGTTCCCCCCAGCCCGAGCCGAGGTCGGCGATCCGCGCGCCGGGGGCGGGGTCGCAGGCGGCGATCAGCCGGGCCGCGTGCTCCTCGGAGAGCGGGGTGTTCCAGGTGAGGCGGTCGTTCCCGGGGGCGGAGAGGACGGCACGGACTTCTTCGGCGGACATGGTGGAGGAGCCTGGCACGGGAGGTGAGGCCCGTGCCAGGGAATTACCGGCGGCCCCGGCGGTGGATCTGGCTGAGGTCCACGTCGATCGGGAAGGGAACGGACAGGTTCATCTTCTGGTGGTGGATACCTGTGGGCGTGTAGGTGTGGGTCGCCGGGTCGAGCTCGTAGACGTAGACGACGGGCAGGTCGTCGTCACCCTGCTCGACCCGCCAGAAGTGCTTGACCCCGGCCTCGGCGTACTTGCGCGGTTTGACGCCCCGGTCACGCTCCAGGGAATCGGGGGACACGACCTCGACGGCGAGGACGACGTCCTCCGGTGCGTACCAGGTCTGGTCGGGGCCGGTGTCGGCGTCGGCCTTGTACACCAGGAGGTCGGGCTCCGGGCGGTTGCTGGTGTCCAGCCTGATGGTCATCTCCCGGTCCACGTCCAGGTCCGCGGGGACGTGGGCGAGGAGGGCGGATTCCAGCAGCCACATGGCTCGCGTGTGGAACTTCCGCTGCGGACTCGTGAAGACGAGACTCCCGTCGATCAGCTCGGTGTGGGGCGGGAGGCCCGGAATCCGGTCGAGGTCGTCCGCCGTCCAGCCGCCCTCCGGCGGGACCGGCCACCGGTACGGCTCCTGCTGCTCAAGCCCGGGCTCGGGTGCGGCGCTCATGATTGCTCCCATACGCCGAAGTCTCGTCTCTTCACTCAGCGTACCCATCCGATACGACAATGCCGCCGCCCAAACGAATGAGCGACGGCGTCGGCGTGGACTTGGGGGCTCCGGGGTTCAGCCGAGCCCGGGAGGGGTCACTCCCACTCGATCGTCCCCGGCGGCTTGCTCGTCACGTCGAGGACGACGCGGTTGACGTCGGCGACCTCGTTGGTGATGCGGGTGGAGATCTTCGCCAGCGTCTCGTACGGCAGGCGCGACCAGTCGGCCGTCATGGCGTCCTCGGAGGAGACCGGGCGCAGCACGATCGGGTGGCCGTAGGTGCGGCCGTCGCCCTGGACGCCGACCGAGCGGACGTCGGCGAGGAGGACCACCGGGCACTGCCAGATGTCGCGGTCCAGGCCGGCCGCCGTCAGCTCCTCGCGGGCGATGGCGTCGGCCTCGCGGAGCAGGTCGAGGCGGTCCTTGGTGACGTCGCCGACGATGCGGATGCCGAGGCCGGGGCCGGGGAACGGCTGGCGCTGGACGATCTCCTCGGGGAGGCCCAGCTCCTGGCCGACCATGCGGACCTCGTCCTTGAACAGCTGGCGCAGCGGCTCGACGAGCTGGAACTCGATGTCGTCGGGGAGACCGCCGACGTTGTGGTGGGACTTGATGTTGGCGGTGCCGGTGCCGCCGCCGGACTCCACCACGTCCGGGTAGAGCGTGCCCTGGACGAGGAAGGCGACCTCGGGGCCCTCCTCCTGGAGGATCTCCAGCTGGGCCTGCTCGAAGACGCGGATGAACTCGCGGCCGATGATCTTCCGCTTCTCCTCGGGGTCGGAGACTCCGGCGAGGGCGTCGAGGAAGCGCTTCTCCGCGTCGACGACCTTCAGCTTCGCGCCGGTCGCGGCGACGAAGTCCTTCTCCACCTGCTCGGTCTCGCCCTTGCGCATCAGGCCGTGGTCGACGTAGACGCAGGTGAGCTGGGAGCCGACGGCCTTCTGGACGAGGGCCGCCGCGACCGCGGAGTCGACGCCGCCGGAGAGGCCGCAGATGGCGCGCTTGTCGCCGACCTGGGCACGGATCGCGGCGACCTGCTCCTCGACCACGTTGGTCGTGGTCCAGTTCGGCTCGATGCCCGCGCCGCGGTAGAGGAAGTGCTCCAGGACCTGCTGGCCGTGGGTCGAGTGCATGACCTCCGGGTGGTACTGGACGCCGTACAGCTTCTTCTCGTCGTTCTCGAAGGCGGCGACCGGGACCACGTCGGTGGAGGCGGTGACCGTGAAGCCCTCGGGGGCGGCCGAGCAGGCGTCGCCGTGCGACATCCACACCGGCTGCTCGGTGGGCGTGCCCTCGAAGAGCGTGGAGCCCGCCTTGGAGACGTGCAGCGGGGTACGGCCGTACTCACGGGCCCCGTTGTCGTCGACCGTGCCGCCGAGCGTCGTGGCCATCAGCTGGAAGCCGTAGCACATGCCGAAGACCGGCACCCCGGCCTCGAACAGCGAGCGGTCCAGGGACGGCGCGCCCTCCGCGTACACCGACGAGGGGCCGCCGGACAGGATGATCGCGCGCGGGTTCTTCGCCAGCATCTCCGCCACCGGCATGGTGGACGGGACGATCTCGCTGTAGACCCGGGCCTCACGGACGCGGCGGGCGATGAGCTGGGCGTACTGCGCGCCGAAGTCGACGACGAGGACCACGTCGGCCGTGGCGTCGGGGGCGGCGGGGGGTGCTGCTGGCACGGGGCGGCCTTCCGGCGGTGGTGAAGGGGGTCGGTTCTTCCGATTCTACCGGCCGTGCGCGGGCCCTCCGCCGGGCCGGTGGCGGGGGTGGCACCTGCCCGGTCGCGCCCTGTCGCGTCTCACGATCCGGGCCCCGTTTTGTCGGGGCGACGGAAACAGGGCCATACTGTGCGCCATGCGTCAGCACACGATCTTCGTCTTTACCTATGGCATCCGGCCCGCCGGCTGCCATGGTCGTGCTGCTTGAGCTACTGACAAGCAACGTTCCAGGCGCCCCCGGCCCGCAGGCCCGGGGCGTTCTGCGTATCCGGGCCCGTTCAGCCCGGGTGGCCTCCGATCATCAGGAGTCACCACCATGAGCAGCATCAGCACCGCCGACACCACCACCGCCACCGGCGCCCACACCGACGAGGCCGCCGCCCTGATCGGCGGGGCCCGGGAGCGCATCGACGCCCTCGACGACCGGATCATCGGTCTCGTCCAGGAACGGATGGCCGTCTCGGCGGTGATCCAGCAGGCCCGGATCACCTCCGGCGGCCGCCGGGTCAACCTCTCCCGCGAGACCGCCGTGCTCGGCCACTACAGGGACGCGCTGGGCAAGCCGGGCACCGCGCTGGCGATGACGCTCCTGGAGCTGTGCCGCGGCCGGGTGTGAGGGCCCCGGAAGACCCTTCGAGGGAACGGTTCTCCGCTTGCCGGACACGGGCCGTATCTGCGTTCGGGGCCCGTCTCACCCGTACGGCGCGTGACCAGGGGCGCGGTGCCTTCGTTGGTCCCGGTGTCCGTGCCAACCAGGGGCGGCATCGGTAGGAAACCACGCGTGGCTCCGCCGGGGAGTGTGACGTACTGCAGGTGCGTCGTGGGACCACGACCCGGCGTATGTGACCGGTCCGCAGGGGACAGCAGCCCGGTCACCCCATATGCGGCCGATCCCGGGGACGCCCGGGTCGGCCGCATCGGATACGCATCCGGGCGGAGGCCCGCCCCCTCCTCCGCCGCCCGTCCGCCTTCGCGGTCAGCCGTGCTGCGCGGCAGCCCGTCGCCGTGCCGCAGTGAAGAGCACCAGGCCCGCCGCCAGCGCCGCGGCCGCCGTGCCCGAGGCGATCAGCGCGATCGAACCCGTCGAGGCGAGGCCTCCCCCGCCGCCGGAGCCGCCGGTCGTGCCGGCCGAGCCGCCGCCGGACGTGGTGGACGCCGAGGGGCTCGGGGTGCCGGACGGGCTCTCCTCCGGGTCCGGGGCCGAGGTCGGCGGGGTGGACGGCTCGCCGGAGCCGCCGTCGCCGCCCTCCGTCGCACCGCCGGGGTCGGAGCCGTCGCCCTCACCGTTCAGGATCAGGTAGGCCGTGTTGTTGGCGGGCTTCGGGTCGAACGGGAGCTTCGGGTTCTGCAGCCAGGTGTTGCGTACGGTCACCGCGCCGCTCGCGCCGACCATGGCCTTGTCGACCCGCAGCTCGAAGCGCAGGTCGAGGCCGCCCCCGTCCCGCACGGTCATCGAGGTGTTGCAGAAGTAGCGCGGCGCGGGGCTGTTCTGGTCTTCGCGGTACTTTCCGTCGGCCGTGACCGCGCGGCAGCTCTCCGGCTTCGTCGCGACCGAGGCGCCCTGGGGGACGGTGAAGTCGACGGTGGCGACGTCCTCGCCGGAGCGGATGTGGCCGATCCATGCCGGACCCTCGTTGCGGAAGCCGAGGTCGGCCGTGACGAAGGAGCCCTCGGACCCGGCCACCCGGTCGCCGTAGGCCACGAAGTCGGCCGTGTTCTCCGTACGGAAGTCGGCCTCCTGCTGGTTGTCGTACGGGTCGAGGTCGGCGCCCCGGGCCGCGGCGCCCTTCTTCGCCGGGACCGCCTTCAGCACGCCGCCGGTGCCCCGCTCGAAGGGGGCGCCCGCACGCAGGGCGGTGCGCTGGGCGGCGCTGTTCTCGTGGATGCCGTAGAGGAAGGTGTCGTAGTAGGCGCGCTCGGTGGCCTCCAGCGTCAGCGGAGTCGCCAGCGTGTACGTCGCGCCCGCCTCGAAGGCTCCTTCGACGGAGCAGAGCGCCGTGGTCCAGCCGAAGTCGGGCAGGTCCGGGTCGTCCACGGTGTACTCGCAGTTGGAGTAGCGCTGCGGGATGTCCAGGCCGCGCGAGTACCGCAGGGTGAGCAGGACGCCGTCGGCGTCCCTGGAGCCTCGGTTGGCGAAAGTGATCGGGGCCTGCTGCTTGTCCCCCGGGGTCAGCTCCGTCTTGAACGGCAGCCGCTCCATCACGAGGTCGGGGCCGCCGACCGTGAGCCGGGTGGTGAACGGCGTGAAGGTGGCGCCGTCCGCCTGGCCGGTCACCTTGATCGTGCCGGTGGCGCCGTTCTCACTGCCCTTGGCGGCGGTGACGACGAAGTCGGCGGCCGACTGGGAGCCGGGCCAGATGCCCCAGTCCTCGCAGACGGCCTTGGTGCCGGTGATCCTGCAGTCCGGGCTCGCCTCGCCGTCGATCTTCACGTCGGCGACGCCCGCGACGCCGCTGAGGTCGAAGGTGAGGGTGAAGTCGCCGTCGAAGCCGCCGTTCTCCTCGTCCTCGGACGGGTTGTACAGCGTGATCCCGACCTTGGAGGACTTCGGCTTGCCGCTCGCCGGATACGGGTGCAGGGCCGTCTCGGCCGGGCCGCCGAACGTGAACACCGGCGTGTCCGCGGCCTGGGCCGGGGCGGCCGCCCCCGCGAGCGCGGCCGCGGCCAGCAGACCGGCGGCGGCGAGCGAGCCGGCCGCGCGGTGCAGCACGGTTCTCGGGGTGGAAGGTGTCATCGGTGACCTCTGGGACTCGGCAGGAGCTGTGGGGCTGCTGTGACAGTTGTCGCGGTACGGGTTGGACCGCACAGCTCCCCGAACAGTTGCCCTCCCCAAGATCACGGATTGGGTACGGGGGTGTTCCCGACACCCTTCACGTCCGTGCCGGCCTCGGCCGTGCCCTTCGGCGGCACCACGGGGATCCCCAGGAACGGCAGCTTCAGTGCGCCGAACGCCTCCTTCGGCACGGCGGGCGCGAGAGGTTCGACCGGGGTGAGCCGCTCGTATGCCGCGTCCTGCTCCGGGCGCGGGTCCGCCTCGCCCTTGTTGGGCCACAGCGACATCGCGCGCTCGGCCTGGGCGGTGATGGTCAGCGAGGGGTTGACGCCGAGGTTGGCGGAGACGGCCGAACCGTCGACGACGCTGATGCCGGGGTGGCCGTAGAGGCGGTGGTACGCGTCGATGACGCCCTCCTCCGCGCTCGCGCCGATCGGGCAGCCGCCGAGGAAGTGGGCGGTGAGCGGAGTGCCCATCAGCTCGCCGACGTTGGACCCGGCGAAGCCGTTGATCTCCTCGGCGAGCAGGCTGGCGCCGAGGGTCGCCTCCGGGATCTGCGTCGGGTTGGGGGCGCCGTGGCCCTGGCGGGCGGTGAGCAGGCCCTTCCCGACGCCGCCCGGTTTGCGGTACGTGGTCAGGGAGTTGTCCAGGGACTGCATGACCAGGCCGATGATGGTGCGCTCGGACCAGCGGCGGTTGGAGAGCGAACGGGCGGCGAGGGTGGGGTGCTTGACCATGTTGGTGATCCAGCCGCGCACCCGGTGGGCCCCGTAGGGGACCTGGAGGACCGTCAGCGCCCCCATGGCGTTGGAACCCTTGCCGTAGCGGACGGGCTCGATGTGGGTGTTGTCGTCGGGGTGGATCGACGAGGTGATCGCGACACCCCGGGTGAAGTCGGCCTTGGCGGTGCCGTGCTTCTTCCGGTAGCGGCGGTCGCTGGTCTGGGCGCCCACCAGACCCTCGGAGTTGGTACGGGTCAGCTCGCCGAGCTTCGCGGAGAGCCGGGGCAGCAGACCCCGGTCCTTCATGGTGTGCAGCAGGGTCTGGGTGCCGTACGTTCCGGCGGCGATGACGACCTTGCGGGCGCGCAGCTTCGTCGGCTTGGCCTTGCGGCGGCGGTCGGTGGGGACGGTGAGCACCCGGTAGCCGCCCTCGGGGTCGTCGGTGACGGCGACGACGGAGGTCATCGGGTGGATGACCGCCCCGGCCCGCTCGGCGAGGTGGAGGTAGTTCTCGTTGAGGGTGTTCTTCGCGCCGTGGCGGCAGCCCGTCATGCACTCGCCGCACTCGGTGCAGGCCTTGCGGTCGGGGCCCGCGCCGCCGAAGTACGGGTCGGGGACGGTGTCGCCAGCCTTGGCCCTCGCGGTGCCGTCGGCGTCCTTGCCGTCGCCGAAGAAGACACCGACCGGGGTCATGTGGAAGGTGTCGCCGACGCCCATGGTCTCGGCGACGGCCTTGAGGTGGATGTCGGAGGGGGTCATCGTCGGGTTGAGCCGGACCCCGAGCATCCGGCGGGCCTGGTCGTAGTACGGCTTCAGCTCGTCCTGCCAGTCGGTGATCGAGGCCCACTGGCGGTCCTCGAAGAACGGGGCGGGCGGCACGTACAGGGTGTTGGCGTAGTTGAGCGACCCACCGCCGACCCCGGCCCCGGCGAGCACCATGACGTTGCCGAGGAGGTGGATGCGCTGGAGGCCGAAGAGGCCGAGGGCTGGCGCCCAGAGGTAGTTCTTCAGGTCCCAGGAGGTCTTGGGGAGCGTGCCGGGGGTGAAGCGGCGGCCCGCCTCCAGGACGCCGACACGGTAGCCCTTCTCGGTGAGCCGGAGCGCCGACACGGCGCCCCCGAAGCCCGAGCCGACGACCAGGACGTCGTAGTCGTACGCGGCGTCGTCCTCGGCCGGGACATGGCTCACGGGCTGTTTCTGGGCAGGGCTGTCCTGGGACATGGCGCTCCTCGGTACGAAAAGGGCAGGGTTACGACGTCTCGGCGGGCTCTCAGCGCAGCCGGAACGCCTTCATCGCCTTGAGGCTCCTCGTCATGAACGCGGCGTACTTCTCGTCGTCCATCCCGAAGGCGGGCGCGAGCGGGATCAGCCGCTGCTGGGCGACGGTCTGGGCCTCGGTGTACTTGAGGATGCCCTCGGAGCCGTGCCGCCGGCCGAGGCCGGACTCCTTCATGCCGCCCATCGGGGACTGGACGCTGCCGTAGGCGGGGGCGTACCCCTCGTTGATGTTGACGGTGCCGGTGCGCAGCCGGGCGGCGACCGCGTGGCCGCGCCGGGAGTCGGTGGTCCAGACGCTGGAGTTGAGGCCGTACGGGGTGGCGTTGGCCTGCGCGATCACCTCGTCCTCGTCGCTGAAGCGGTAGATCGCGACGACCGGGCCGAAGGTCTCCTCGGTGCAGACGGCCATCGGGGCCTCCACGCCGTCGAGGATGGTGGGCTCGTAGAACAGCGGGCCGATGTCGGGGCGGGCGACGCCGCCGGCGAGGAGGGTCGCGCCCTTCTCGACGGCCTCGGCGACGTGCTGGGTGACGGTCTCCAGCTGGCGTTCGCCGACGAGGGAGCCCATGTCGGCCCCGTACGCCAGGGAGCTGCCGAGCCGCATGGCCTTCGTCCGGGTGGCGAAGCGCTGCACGAAGTCGTCGGCGATGGACTCGTGGACGTACAGCCGCTCGATGGAGATGCAGAGCTGTCCGGCGGAGGAGAAGCAGGCGCGGACGGCTCCCGCCGCGGCCTTCTCCACGTCGGCGTCCTTGAGGACGAGCATCGCGTTCTTGCCGCCGAGCTCCAGGGAGACGCCGACCAGCCGGGAGGCAGCGCCCACGGCGACCTCGCGGCCGGTGCGGGTGGAGCCGGTGAAGGAGACGTAGTCGGCGCGGCTGACGACCTCGGGGCCGACGACCGGGCCTTCCCCGAGGACGACCTGGAAGACCTCGGCGGGCAGTCCGGCCTCGATGAGGAGGTCACGGGCCCACAGCGCGGTGAGGGCGGTCTCGGTGTCGGGCTTCATCACGACGGCGTTGCCGGAGACGAACGCGGGCAGCGCGTCGCCCACGGACAGCTCCAGCGGGTAGTTCCAGGGGGCGATCTGGCCGACGACGCCGCGCGGCTGGCGCAGTTCGGTGACCTTGGTGAGGGTCGGGACGACACCGGTGTGGCGGCGGGGCTTGAGGTAGGAGGCGGCCTTGCGCCCGTAGTGGCGGGCGGCGACGGCGACGGCCTGCACCTCCTCGTGGGCGTGCAGCCGGGCCTTGCCGGTCTCCAGCTGGATGAGGTCGAGGACCTCGGACTGGCGGCTCAGGACGAGGTCGTGGAAGCGCAGCAGGACGGCGGCCCGCTGCCGTACGGGGACGGCGGCCCAGACGGGCTGGGCGGCGCGGGCCCGGTCGAAGGCGGTGGCGACGTCCTCGGGGGTGGACTCGGGCAGGTCGGCCAGCTTCTCCCCGGTGAAGGGGGTGTGGTTGGCGGTGCGGCCCGACCCGACGACCCCGCGGATCAGCTGGGCGATCACCTCGGGGGTGACCACGTCGGCGGCCGTGCGCACCCCGGCGGGGGCGACCGCCACGGGGTTCGTACCGAGAGGGGCGTCAGGGGCCTGCGAGTCCGTCATGGGGCCGAGAGTATGTCCAGCCGGAGCCTTTGGGTACCCGTCGGTAACAGTTTTTCACAGGACCCGCCACCCCTGTCGGACGCCCACCTCGACCGAGCCAGTGATCGCTGGCGACATAACCGCTGATCAGTGGCTATACAGCGGGGCGCGTGGCGGCGGCAGGGCTTTCGGGCTCAGGAGCCGCGAATCTTGAAGTGTGCCTTCACCTCCTCGAAGATCGCCGTTCCGTCCGTCCTCGCCTGCCCGGCCGCCGGCATCTCCACGCGGACGTGCCAGTAGGGTCGGGGAGCAGACGAACGCGCCGGTCTCGGTGAGCCGGTGCTCGCCCTCGACCCGGGCGATCCCGAAGTCGGTCCCACGTCCTGCGCGGTACACCACCCGGTTGGGCGGCGGAAGCAGCGACGTAACCGAAGGGGGACGTTCCCAGCGGCTCCAGAGGTCAGCCCGGGTCAGTCCGGGGCGCGCCAACTGCGCAGCATGATGTCGAACTTCTCCCGGCTGGCCTCCCAGCCCTCCTGCGGGGCGGTCAGGTACAGCGCGTACTCGGGGCCGCCGGGACCGCCGTAGTACATCTGGTCGATCCCGTGCCGGGGCCCCGCGTGGTCCTTGGTCTCGTTCCAGGTGAACTCCCAGAGGGCGCCCGGCCGGTCGCGGAAGGTGTTCTTCTCCATCCCGATCCGCTGGTAGCCCGGCAGCCGCGTGGAGACCTGCTCCTCCAGGTTCTCCATGTGCAGATACGGATGGTCGAAGTCCGGGTCGGGGTCGACGCTGATGCGGATCCTGTGGGCCCTGTCGTCGGGGGTGTAGTCGATCTGGCCCTCGTTCACCTGGCGCTCCCAGCCTCTGGGCACGACCAGGCTGAAGCCGGCCGGGTCGTCGACCCGGTGCCAGCCGTCGGGTATCTCCGACGCGGGGGCGGTGGGCTCCGGGGTGGTCTTGGGCGCGGACGGTGTGCTGCCGGCGCTCGTACCGCCGCTCGCGCCGCCCGGGGCGTCCGAGCTCTCGCCGTACTTCATCGCGATCAGACCGGCCGCGCCGCCGAGAACGGCGGCGGCGACGACCACGACGAGGACCGTCCGCCACCGGGAACCGGCGCGCCGGGTCACCGGGGCGGAGGCGGGGCCGGTGGCCGGGGGCACCTGGTCGGG
>NZ_JAFEUF010000090.1 GCF_016901035.1 Streptomyces durocortorensis | reverse complement strand
TGACTTTTGGCACGCTGTTGAGTTCTCAAGGAACGGACGCTTCCTTCGGTCCCGTATCACCGGGGCCCTCCGGGCGCGTCCCGTCATTTTTTCTTGTTTGTGCTGCGGTGTTGGGTTTGCGCCTCTATCAGCCGCGTTCCCCTGTCTGCCTCCCGGGCGGAGCGGGGCGCGGTGGGTGGTGCGGGTGTAGACGGCGCCCATGCCGACGGCGAGCATCTCCTCCCGCTCGTCGGGGAAGCGTTCGGGGTCGACGACCAGCCGGGACAGGTTGTTGACGAAGCGCCACGGGGCGGTCGGTGCGATCTGCGCCGCAGCCGCGGCCAGTTCGGCGGTGTGGGCGTCGGTGATGTGGTCGAGCTCGCGCTCCAGGGCGGCATCGTCCAACGTGATGCCGGCGCGTACGTGTCGGGGGATGTGGCGGGATCCGTGCGGTACGTGGAGGAGGACCGGGGAGTCGGCGGCGCCCGGGGTGAGGGTGAAGGGCTGCTGCGGATCACTCACGGGAACTCCTTCGGTGTGCTTCGTCCGGTCCCGCCCCAGCATTCCGGACCGCCCCCACCGCCTGAAAGCGGAGGGGGCGGCGACGTCCGGCCGTCGGTTACTGGCCGGAGCCGATCACCGGGTAGTGGTCGGAGAGGTTCGTGTACGTGTACTTCTTGCCCCAGCTGGACACCGTCCACGGAGCGCTCTGCTCCTTGATCACGTCGTTCTTCCAGCCCGAAGGCTTGGCGTGGCCCGTGCGGTGCAGGACGTGGTCCAGGTCCTCGCGGGGGTCGTCGGGGTAGCGCTCGGAGGCTATGGAGTTGTCGCGGGTGTCGAAGGAGTACGTGTGGCCCGTCCGGGAGTCCGGGGTGGTCAGGCCGGCGTCGGAGAGGAACGACGCGTACTCCGCCGAGTGTCCGTCGACGTTGAAGTCGCCCGCCACGACGACCTGTTCCGAGGCCGGGATGTTCTTCGCGTCGAGGAACGCGTCCATCTGCTTGAACTGCCGGCTGCGCATCTGCGCCGCCTCGCCGGCCGAGCAGCCGGGGTCGGTCGACTGGGCGTGGGTGCCGACGACATGGACCCGAGCGCCGTTGACGTTCAGCACCGCGTACGCGAAGCCCTTGTTCGAGAACCAGTCGCCACCGCACGCGTCCTTGAAGACGAACTGCTCCTTGCGGACGATCGGCCACTTGCTGAGGATGGTGACGCCCCCGTCCTCCGGCGTCGTGGCCGAGTACGAGCCGCCCGTCGCGTCCCAGCCGCTCTTGCTCCGGCCGACCACCGGGGTCTGGTGCGGGTACTGGGCGGCGGCGTTCCGCAGCAGCGCGTCGGAGGCGCCGTTGTCGAAGGCCTCCTGGATCACCACGACGTCATTGCCCTGGAAGAACGACGTCTTCGGGATTTCGGCCGCCCGGTGGTCCTGGCCCCAGTTGGGGTACAGCGTCTTGCTGAAGAGGAACGCGTTGTACGAAAGCACCTGCAGCGAGGGGGTCTCGGCAGCCGCTGCCTGCGGGGCGTTCGCGGCGAGGGTGGCGGTGGCGAGCGCGGCGGACAGGGTTACGCCGGTCAGGCGGCGGAACGCGGTGTTCGGCACGAGGTCTCCTGTGGTCGAGTGGGGGGGTGTACCGGGCGACCCCCATCCAAGCAGCGCCAGTTACCCACGGGTAGACATCGGGTGGCACGAGTCTGTCCGCTCGGCTGCCATCGGGATCACCGGTCCAGCACGTCGAACCTCAGGCGAGGGCGCCGTACACGATCAGGTTGTCCACCGGGTGGCCCTCCGCGTCGAACTCCCCGTCGCAGGTGATGAGCCGCAGCGTGCTGCCCTTCGTCGGGCCGTAGACCTTCTCGGTGGGGAACGCCTTCTTGCTGACCGCTTCCTTGCCCGTGACCGTGAAGCGCAGGGTTTTCCCCGCGCCGTCGCGGACCAGCACCTCGGCGCCGTCGCGGATGTTCTTGAGGTCGTGGAAGACGGCCCGGCCGAAACGGGTGTCGTTGTGGCCGATCAGGACGGCAGGTCCCGGTGCGCCGGGCGCGGACCCGCCGCGGTACCAGCCCGCCGTCATGCCCTTCTCCGCCGGCGGGACCTCGACCGTGCCGTCCGCGTTGAGGCCCAGCTCCATGAGAGTGCTCCGTACGCCGATGGAAGGGATGGTGACCTCCGTGGGAGCCGACCGCTCCGGATCGTCGGTCCGGGGCGGCGCGGTCGATCCTGAGCCCTCCTCGTCCCGCGCCGACGCGGAGGGTGTGGCGGCGGTCGCCGCGGTGGGCTCGGCGGACGTGCATCCGGCCAGGGCGGCGCAGGCCGCGAGGGCGGTCAGCAGGGCAGCGGTCCGCCGGAAGCGGTGGGGCGTACGGGACGGCACAGAGAGCTCCGGATTCAGGGCGGGGCGGTGAGTGGGTGTGGCGCCGCCCCGGTGCGGGGCGACGCCACAATCAGCGGTAGTGCGTGGTGCGGGTCAGCCGTTGTGGCCGGCCGCCGCCGAGCGGCGGCGCAGCACGAGCGTGCCCGCGCCCGCCAGCAGCGCGGCCCCGGCCACCGAACCGGCCAGCACCGTGGTGCTGTTGTCGCCGCTGCCGGCCGCGCGCTCGCCCGCGGCGACACCGCCGAGTGGGGTGACCGCCGGAGCGGCCTGCTCCGGGGCGGCCTCCTTCGCCGCGGGTGCCGGGCGGTCGCCCGCCGCCACGCCGCCGCGCGGGGTCGCAGCCGGGGCGGCGTCCTTCGGGGCTTCGGACGGGGCCTCCGCGGCGGCCTCGCTCCGCTCCGGGGACGGCGCGGCCGAGGTGGACTCCGACGGCTTCGGGGAGGCGTCGGCGAAGGCGGCTGCGGACGGGACCAGCACCGCGCCGGCCGCGACAGCGGCGAGAACGGCGGCACGCAGGGTGCGGCGAGAGGTGAAAGCGGTCATACGGATGGCTCCATTCCATACTCGGCCCCGTGACGTTCCCGGATGCCGGTTCGCACCGGGGACGGGGCATGCCGCCAGGCTGGCGTGGAGATATGAAGAAGCTGTCAGAACGCTGTGGTCATCCCATCAGGGGCCGGACGGCGGTCTTGATCCGAGGCGCCGGGCAGCCGGAGGGCGAACGTCGACCCCTCGCCCTCGGTGCTCGTCGCCTCCACCGTGCCGCCGTGCGCCTCGACCAGTTTGCGGACGATGGCCAGGCCGAGGCCGCTCCCGCCCGTGCGACGACTGCGGGACTTCTCGGCACGCCAGAACCGGTCGAAGACATGGGGGAGGTCGTCTGCGGGGATACCGGATCCGGTGTCCGTCACCTCGATCACCACCGTCCCGCCGCTCTGCCCGGAGGCGTCCGGCCCCGCGACGTACGCCGTCAACGTCACCCGTCCGCCCTCCGGTGTGTGCCGTACGGCGTTGGACACCAGGTTGCCCACCGCCTGCCGGAGCCGGACCGGGTCCGCGGACAGGGCCGACAGGGCCGACAGGGCCGACGGATCCGGCGCGGTGGTCGCCGCCGCCACCGTGAGCGTGACGCCCGCGTTCTCCGCCCGCGCCTGGTGCGCGGCGGCGACCTGGCTCAGCAGCTCCCGGGCCTCGACGGGTTCCGGGTGCAGGCGCAGCACCCCGGCGTCGGCCGCCGCCAGGTCCTGGAGGTCGTCGATGATGTGCTGGAGCAGCACCGCCTCCTCCAGCAGCGAGGCGACGAACGCCGGGTCGGGGTCGGCCAGTCCGTCCTGGGCGGCCTCCAGCCAGCCCCGGATGTTGCTCAGCGGGGTGCGCAGCTCATGGGCGACGTCGCTCACCATCGCCTTGCGCTGCTCCTCCAGCCGCGCCCGATGGGCCGACATGTCGTTGAACGCCGCGGCCAGCCGCCCCACCTCGTCGTCCCCCGACACGGGTACCGACGCCGACTCCTCCCCGTCCCGCATACGTTGCGCGGCCCCGGTCAGCGCGTGCAGCGGGCGCACCAGCCGGGCTCCCGCGAACACCGACGCGCCCACCGTGAGGGTCAGCACCAGCGCCGCGGCCCCGGCGATCTTCGCCGTGTTTGCCGGGGAGAGGTCGAACCCGGGCAGCGTCGCGCCGCTCTCGTCGCCGATGAAGAGGAGGGCGGGGGAGGCCACGTACGAACTGAGCTGTTCGCTCCGGGCCGTGCCCACACAAGACGCGATGGCCCGGTCGTTCTCCCCGGTTCGCTCCGGCATCTCGACCGACGGTGCGGCCTGCTCCGCCGGGGCGTCGCGCGGCTCGGGCACCGGCCGCGGCACGAGCGCCCCGGGTTCACCCGGCACGGTAACCGAGGCCGGGTCGCCCCAGGACAGGTCGCTGTTCAGCCGTACGCCCTTGCGGCCCTGCCGCTCCAGGCAGGAGTCGGACAGTTCGGTGAGCGCGTCGAGTGCCTTCTGTTCCGAACGGGTGGGCGTGTCGAGGGCCGCGAGATCGCAGCGCGTGCCCAGCGCGCGTTCGGGATCGTTGCCCACGACCTGCACCCGGGGGCGGCCGCTCGTGCCGACCACCACGTCCGAGGCGATCCCCGCCCGGTTCAGGCACTCCACCTTGTCGTCGGCCGTCCGCCGCAGCGCCCGGCTGTCCGCCGCCGACAACCGGAACGGCCCCACCGCCCGGGGATCGATCCGGTCGGCCGCCGTCCCCTGCCCGTCCGTGCCGCGCGCCGCCAGGACGGTGTCCACGGACAACGGGTCGACCACGGCCGACGCCTGCGGCGGGAGCGCCGGGGCGGTCGGCTCGGTGGCGGAGTCCGCGAGCGGCTGCCGGCCCTGCGTGGTCAGGGCGACCCGTCGGCCCGACTCCCGGGCCAGCTCCCGCACCGTCGCACCGACCCCGTCCCAGGTCGGGTTGCGGGCGGCGTACTCCAGCAGGGTGTCGTAGATCCGGGCGTCCGCGGTGAGGTTCTGCCCCTGCTCCTGCTTGATCGCGCCCGAGGTGGTCTGTACGGCGATCCAGGCCGTGGCCGCCACCGAACACGCGGCCACCAGCGCCGAGACGGCGAGCAACCGCCCCAGCAGACTCCGCCGCAACGGCAGCCGTGCTCGATCCGGCCGCCCCGCCGGCAGCCGCGCCCGGTCCGGCGGCCCCTTCCGCCCAGCCTCCCGCCGAGCCCTCTGCCCCCGTGCCCTACGCACGGCGGGCCGCGGCCTTCGCCGGGTCGGTCAGCTTGTAGCCGACGCCGAAGACGGTGAGCAGCCGCTCCGGCCGTCGCGGGGCCCGTTCGATCTTCTTGCGCAGGTTCATGACGTGCACGTCGACGGTCCGGGAGCTGATGTAGCGGTCGAACCCGTGGAGTTCCTCCAGGAGCCGCTGCCGGCTGAACACCCGGTCCGGGCCCGCCGCCAGGGCCGCCAGGATCCGGAACTCGCCCGGGGTGCACTCCACCGCCGCGCCGCCCACCGACACCTCGTGCCGCTCCGGGTCGACCACCAGGGCGCCGACGCGCAGGACCGGGTCCTCGGCCACCGCCTCCGGGGCGGCGGGCCGCCGGGTGCGCCGCAGCAGGGTGCGGACGCGGGCCATCAGCTCGCGCGGGCTGTAGGGCTTGGTCATGTAGTCGTCGGCGCCGAGGTCGAGACCGAGCAGGAGATCGTCCTCGGTCGAACGGGCCGTCAGCATCAGCACCGGCAGCTCGCGGTCCTCGGCCCGCAACACCCGCACCACGTCCAGGCCGTCGGCCCGGGGCATCATCACATCGAGGACGAGCAGGTCGGGTTCCCGGTGCCGGACGGCGTCGAGCACGGCGAGGCCGTCGCCCACGACCCGTACGGCGTGTCCTTCCCGTTCCAGATAGCGGCGTACGAGCTCGGCCTGCTTCTCGTCGTCCTCGGCGACCATGACGTCTGCGCACACGCCCCCGATCGTAGAGCGGCCGGACTGCAGTGCGAGGCCGGGGCGGGTTCCGGAACACGTAAGCCGGAAAGGGAACCGGCGCGATCACCTGCGCGAGGGTGGCCGATCTTGTGATCGAAGATGCGATGACGCCACAGGGGATACGACGGAAAGTCGGCCCGCACCGGTCGGAGTTCGGGCGAAAATGAGCGCGAACAGGGCCCAAGGGTTCACGGAATCTCCTTATAGTGGTGCCGCGTTGATCGTATGGTCGCAACGCGCGAAGTCGCCGCCACTGGAGTCCGTACGATGACGAACCCCTCGTCCGCCACGCCCGCGTCCACGACCGGCGCCGGCGGAGGCTGCCCCCTGGGCGCCGGTACGGGTGCCGTCGCGCTCGGCGGGCCCGGCTTCTCCGCCGAACCGCAGGAGCTCTACCGGTCCATGCGGCGCGATCACGGTCCCGTCGTCCCGGTCGAGCTGCCCGGCGGCGTTCCCGCCTGGCTGGTGATCGGCTACCGGGAACTCCACCAGGTCACCAGCGACGGGGAGTTGTACCCCCGGGACGTCTCCCTGTGGAACCAGTGGGAGAACATCCCCGCCGACTGGCCGCTGCTGCCCATGGTGGGAACCCCGATGCCGTCCGTCTACTTCACCGCCGGGGCCGAGCACCGCCGCCACGTCGACCTGGTCGTCCCCGCCCTCGAAGGGGCCGACCCCTTCGAAATCCGGCAGCACTGCGAGCAGTTGGCCGACCGGCTCATCGACGCCGTGTGCAGCCGGGGAACCGCCGACCTCGTCGCCGAGTTCGCCGAACCGCTGCCCGTCCTCGTGCTCGCCCGGCTCGTCGGCTTCCCCGACGACGAGGGCGCCGACATCGCGCGGGTGCTCAAGGACCTCGCCGACGGCGGGCCCGGCGCGCAGAAGGCGCACCTGCGCTTCGGCGAGCACATGCAGAAGCTCGTCGCCGGCAAGCGGGCCCGGCCCGGCGACGACGTGACCTCGCGGATGCTGGCCCACCCCGAGCCGTTCACCGACGAGGAGTACGCGCTCGACCTGATGGCGATCACGGCCGCCGGGCACCTGACCACCGCCGACTGGATCAGCAACTCCACCCGGCTGATGCTCACCGAGGACCAGTTCGCCGACGCGCTGTCCGGCGGCCGGCACAGTGTCGCCGAGGCCATGAACGAGGTGCTCTGGGAGGACGGCCCCACCCAGATCCTGGCCGGCCGCTGGGCCGCGCGCGACACCCGGCTCGGCGGCCGGGACATCGCCCGCGGCGACCTGCTGCTCCTCGGCCTCGGCGCGGCCAACGCCGACCCCCACATCCGGGAGCAGGTCACCGCCTCCGCCGTCCGCTCCGGGCAGGGCGGCAACAGCGCGCACCTCGCGTTCAGCCACGGCGAGTACCGCTGTCCCTTCCCGGCCCAGGAGATCGCCGAGATCATCGCCCGTACCGGCATCGAGGTGCTGCTGGACCGGCTGCCCGACCTCGAACTGGCCGTCCCCGCAACCGAACTGGTCCGCCGGCCGTCCGCCTTCCTGCGCGGGACGACCGCGCTGCCCGTCCGCTTCACCCCCGTACGCACGACAGGAGACGCGTTGTGAACTGCCCGCACGCCGAAGCCGCACAAGCAGGCCGGAGCGCCGGGGTCATCACCATCGACCCCATGGTCCAGGACCTCGACGGCGAGACCGCACGGCTGCGCGACGCCGGGGTCCTCGCCCGGATCGACCTGCTCGGCGTCCCGGCCTGGACGGTCACCCGGCACGCCGAGGCGCGCCAACTCCTCGTCGACCCCCGGCTGGTGAAGGACCTCGACGCCTGGGGCCTGTGGCAGAGCGGCGTGGTGACACGTGCATGGCCGCTGATCGGCATGATCGACGCCGGGCGCTCCATGTTCACCGTCGACGGGTCCGAACACCGCCGGCTGCGTACCAAGACCTCCCAGGCGCTCACTCCCCGCCGCCTGGAGGCGATCCGCCCGGACATCGAGAAGTTCACCGACGAGCTGCTGGACGCCCTCGACGCCGCACGGGGCGAGGACGGGGTCGTCGACCTCAAGGCGGTGTTCGCCCAGCCGCTGCCGATGAAGGTCGTCGGCATGCTGATGGGCGTCGACGAGTCCCAGCACGCCATGCTCACCCGGCAGTACAAGGCCTTCTTCTCCATGCTCACCCCGCAGGACGAACGCCTGGCGCTGCTCGCCGAGTTGGACGTCTTCTACACCGACCTCGTACGCGAGAGGACCGCCCGCCCCACCGACGACCTCACCAGCGCGCTGATCCTGGCCGAGGAGGGCGGCGAACCGCTCACCGAGGAGGAGGTGGTGGGCAACCTCAAGGCCATGGTCGCCGCCGGGCACGAGACCACCATCGGACTCGTCCTCAACGCTGTACGCGCCCTCCTCTCCCACCCCGACCAGCTGCGCAAGGTGCTCGACGGGGAGGCCGGCTGGGACGCGGTGGTCGAGGAGACGCTGCGCTGGGACACGCCGACGACCCACCTGCTGATGCGGTTCGCCACCGAGGACATAGCCGTCGGCGACGACGTGATCCGCAAGGGCGAGGGGGTCGTCATCTCCTACCGGGCCATCGGCCGGGACGTCGAGCAGCACGGCCCCGACGCCGATGCCTTCGACATCACCCGGCCCACCCGGGGCCGCCACATGACCTTCGGCCACGGCCCGCACATCTGCCCCGGCGCTGCCCTGTCACGCGTCGAGGCGGGCATCGCGCTGCCCGCCCTGTTCGCGCGCTTCCCCGGACTCCGCCTCGCCGTCCCGGACGAGGAGATCACCAAGCTTCCGGTGATGACGCAGAACGACATGGCCGCCTTCCCCGTCCTCCTGGGCTGACGGCGCGACCGGCGAGCGGGGGAGGGGGGCCGTATGACATCCGGACCGGGGTTCCTGCCTGGGTTCCTGGCGCTCGCGCCGCACCGCTCCGGCACGGCCTCCCTCCTGGCCGACGCGGCCCGCCGCCGCGGCATGGAGGTCACCGTGCTGCCCGCCGACGGGGTGCCCGAGCGGTACCGGAAGCGCGAGGACGGGCACTACTACGGCGGCCCGCGCTTCGCCGCCCGGGTCGCCGGTCCGCTCGGCGTGGCGCTCCTGGAGCCGCACGACGGATGGCTGGACGCCCTGCCGCCCGCCTTCACCGGCCGTGACGTCCGCCGGGTGCACCTCTCCGAGGCCCGCCGACGCCCCGGCCCGCTCTTCGTCAAACCGCCCACCGACAAGAGCTTCCCCGCCGCGGTCCACCCGGACGGCTCCAGTCTGCCGCCGCCCCCTCCCGGCTCCGGCGACCCACTCGTCCAGATCAGCGAAGTCGTCACCTGGGAGGACGAGTTCAGGCTCTTCCTGCTCGACGGCGAGATCCGCACCGGGTCGCAATACGCCGTGTACGGGCACCTCGACGCCGCTCCCCTGGCGGGCCACGCCCAGGAGGCCGCCGTACGCGCCTTCGCCCACCGGCTCACCGAGGAGTGCGGCCACACCCTGCCCGGAGCCGTCGTCGTGGACGTCGGGCGGCTGCGCCGGCCCGGCCGCGCCCCCGCATGGGCGGTCGTCGAGGCCAACATGGCCTGGTTCAGCACGGTGTACGCCGCCGACCCCGACCGCGCCCTGGACGTGGTGCTCCGGTCGGCGGGCCCCCTCGGCCGGGTGCCCGAACGGGACCGGGCGTTCCGGCGGGCCCGTCCCCCCCGCGGCCGCTCCCCGAGCCTGAGGCGCAGGTCGAAGCAGAAGTCGAAGCGGAGGTCGAAAGGGTGAGGCGGGGCCGGGCAAGATCCTGGTTGCCGAAGATTCAACCGTAGTAACTTCGCGTCCAGCCATGTGAGTTGGACCGACTCGGCGGGGGATGGTCGGCGATGAACCCTGTCCCGCACGAGCGCCCGGGACCGGACCTGGTGCAGACCCTGGTCGATGCGCTGACCCTGCTCGACTGCGTCAGGGACCGCGGCCAGCGGTACGAGTTCGTCGCCACGGTGGCGTACCGGCTCGACATCGAACTGACCTACCCGGACAGCACCCCCCGCATCGACATGATGCATGTGGTCCGCAAGATGATCCATCGGCCCGACGGCCCCGAAGCGCTGGTCTACGCGGCCGAACTGGAGGAAGCCCTGAGGGAGTTCCTGGCCGAGAACCGACCGGCTCCCTGATCGCATGGCGTGATCGCACGGGTTTCCGGAAGGCAACCCATTCGTCATGATGGGAAGGGGCGGGTGGCATCGTGTGCCGCCGGATCGAAAAGGGGGAACAGGCCTTGCAGCAGACGCCATCGGTCGGTGATCCGGCCGACTATCTGGAGTCCGATGTCACGGACCTCGCGGAGGTAGGCGTCGCCGACGTGCGCGATCTCGTTCCCGCGCCCCGACAGCGTCTGCTGGAAGAGATCCGAAGAGCGCGCACCAGCACGCTGTCCAACGACGGCCCGCCCAACGCTCGCGCCGACTGAGCGCTGCGCGGTCCTCCCGACGAGCGGGATCCCCCGGGCCGCGTCGGGAACACGACAGAGGAGAGCGGGTGCACGCACCCCTACGGATGCCCGGCCACTGGTTCGACGAACTGGCCACGGGCGGCGGGTCGGTGGAGGCCGTCGGCTTCCTCGCGCAGGGCGAGCGGTCCCGGCGCCTCCTCCTGATCGGGGAGCTGCTGAGCCGGCTGGAGGAGCGGCCCGCCCTGCTCGGCCCCGCCGACCTCGGCACCATCTGGCGGACCGTCGAAGAGGCCGAGGCGCGGAAGCCGGGCTGCGCCGAGGAGTTGCTGATCGGCCCGCAGGTGGGCAGTTGGCTCGCCCACGCCCTGCGCCGCCTGCACGGCACCTCCGCCGGCCCGCCGCTCTGGGTGGACACCGGGCACCTGGCCGCCGTCGCCCTGGTGGCCGCGCTGCGGGCCGGGACGGCCGCCGACCTCGTGGTGCCCGCCAGGGAAGGCGCGGTGGCCCTGCCGACGCTCGGCCTCGCCCGGTTGCCGGGCATCCCGCTGCTGGGCTTCCAGCCGCTCCACGCGCGCGTACGGGAAGGGGAGTTGCTCCTCGCCCCGACCGTACGGGGCACGGGCGCGACCACCCTGACCCTGCGCCCGCTCACCGCACCGCAGAGTGCCGTGTGGTGGCCGATGCACCGGCTGCCGGTCGGGCGGGGCGGGCCCGAGGTCGCCCTCGACGACACCGCCCCCTACCGCGACCTCGACCGGCCGATCCCGCCCCGCCGGCTCACGCCACGCGAACTCGCCACCTGGCAGAGCCTGTTCGCCGAAGCGGTCACGCTGCTCGACCCGGCCCCCGCCCCAGTCTCGGCCGAGCGTGCCGCCTCCGCCGAGCGTGCTGCCCCTGCCTCCGCCGCGCGTACCGACTCCGGCCCGGGCACGCTCCGCGTCGAGGAGGTCAGACGCATCGTGCCCTGGCCCGGACGGTTGTCGAACGGCCCCGTCGAGGGGCTCAGCGCCTCCACCGCGGACGCGTTCGGCTCCATGGTGGTGGCGGAGCCGCCGAGCGGCGCCGCGCTCGCCGAGGCGATGGTCCACGAGTTCCAGCACAGCAAGCTCGGTGCGCTGCTCCACCTCTTCACCCTGCTCGACGACGACCGTACGGAGGAGCACTACGCCCCGTGGCGTCCGGACCCGCGCCATCTGCCGGGGCTGCTCCACGGTGCGTACGCCTTCGTCGGCGTCGCCGGATTCTGGCGGAACCGGATCGGGGACCGGGCGGCGGACCCGCTGGACCTGGCACCGTTCCGGTTCGCGCTCCGCCGCCTCCAGACCCGTACGGTCCTGCGGACCCTGGCGACCCGCGCCGCGCTCACCGGACCCGGCCGCCGGCTGGTCGCCGGACTCACCCGCACCGTCGACGGCTGGCTGCGCGAACCGGTGGACGGGCGGGCCGTGGCGCTGGCCCGTGCGGCGGCGGCCGGCCACCGGACCGAGTGGCGGCTGCGTCATCTGCGGTGCGCGGAGGAGGAGCGCGCCGGGCTGGCGGCCGCGGTGCGCTCCGGCGGCCCGTTCCCGCCCGTCCGGCCGCCCCTGCTCGTCCCGGTCGCGGAACGCGCCCGCTGGCAGGACGCGCGTGGCGCGCTCTACCTCCGCCCCGACCTCGTGGCGGCCCAGGGGCCGGACGCGGTTTCCGGCGCGGACCGCCCGGTGGCCGAGCCGTGCCACGCCGACGTACTGCTGCTCCGCGGGGAGGCCGCGGCGGCCCGGGAGGCGTACCGGGAGCGCTGGTCGGACATGCCGGGGGGCGGGAACCCGCAGGCGCTGGCGGGCTGGCTGCTGGCGCACATCGCGCTCCACCCCGGCCACCGGCGGCTCCTCGCCCGCCCGGAGCGGTTCGCCGCCGCCGTCGCGGGGGAGGGCCCGGAGGTGTGGGAGCACGCCGCACAGAGGCTGGCGGCCCCGCGACCGCGCGCCTGACCAGCACCGGGCCGCCCTTTCCGGGGCCCGGGAACGCCCCGCCGGGCCCGCCGCGCGTGAGGCGCATCACTCTGCGTGAAATTCTCGGCATACATTCTGCGGGATGGGGGAGGGGTCCAGGCCGCTGGTGCGCCATACCTCGGCCCGCCATGCGTACGCCCCGGCCGAACCGGAGGGGGCATTTCAGGCACGGAAGGCGAAAAACGACATGTCGGCGCTCAACACCATCCACATCGACGGCACCTGGCGGGCCGCCGGATCAGGCGCGACGCGCGAGGTCCTGGACCCCGCCGACGCCACGGTCCTGGCCGTCGTCGCGGAGGGCGGGGCCGAGGATGCCGACGCGGCGATCGCGGCGGCGCGCCGCGCCTTCGACGACGGCCCCTGGCCGCACAAGCCCGTCGCCGAGCGGGCCGGGCTGCTGCGCCGGGTCGCCGAGCTGCTCCAGCGGGACCGCGAGGAGATCGCGATCACCGAGAGCCGCGACACCGGCAAGACCCTGGAGGAGGGCCGCGTCGACGTCGACGACGTCACCAACGCCTTCCGCTACTTCGCCGACCTCGTGATGAACGAGAGCGGCGGCCGGGTCGTCGACGCGGGCGACCCCGACGTCCACAGCATCGTCGTGCACGAGCCCGTCGGCGTCTGCGCCCTCATCGCGCCCTGGAACTACCCCCTCCTCCAGGCCAGCTGGAAGATCGCCCCGGCCCTCGCCGCCGGCAACACCTTCGTGCTCAAGCCCAGCGAGGTCACCCCGCTCTCCACCGTCCACCTGATCAAGCTGCTCGCCGAGGCCGGGCTCCCCGACGGGGCCGCCAACCTCGTCACCGGCGCGGGCGACCCGGTGGGCGCCCGGTTCTCCGAGCACCCGGACGTCGACCTGGTCTCCTTCACCGGCGGCCTCGCCAGCGGTACGAAGGTGGCCCAGGCGGCCGCGCCGACCGTGAAGAAGGTCGCCCTGGAGCTCGGCGGCAAGAACCCCAACGTGGTCTTCGCGGATGCCTGCGCCACCGAGGAGGGCTTCGACACCGCCGTGGACCAGGCGCTGAACGCCGCGTTCTTCCACAGCGGCCAGGTCTGCTCCGCCGGCGCCCGCCTGATCGTCCAGGACTCCGTCAGCGAGCGGTTCGTCACCGAGCTGGCCCGCCGAGCCGACGCCATCCGCCTCGGCCGGGGCACCCTCGACGGCGTCGAGTGCGGCCCCCTCGTCTCCGCCCAGCAGCTCGCCAAGGTCGAGGCGTACGTCGCCTCCGCCCGCGAGGAGGGCGCGATCGTCCGGGCCGGCGGCGAGCGCCCGGAGCCGAACGACGTACGGCCCGAGGGCGGCTACTTCTACCGGCCGACCGTCCTCGACGGCTGCCACCGGGAGATGAAGGTGGTCCGCGAGGAGACCTTCGGCCCGATTCTCACCGTCGAGACCTTCCGTACCGAGGAAGAGGCCATCACGCTGGCCAACGACACCGACTACGGCCTCGCGGGCGCGGTCTGGACGACCGACGCCGGCCGGGCCCGCCGGGTCGCCGGACGGCTGCGCCACGGCACCGTCTGGATCAACGACTACCACCCCTACCTCCCGCAGGCCGAGTGGGGCGGCTTCGGGAAGTCCGGCACGGGACGTGAGCTCGGCCCCACCGGTCTCGCCGAGTACCGCGAGTCCAAGCACATCTACCAGAACCTGAACCCGCGCCCCCAGCGCTGGTTCGCCGGCTGACGCCTGCGGGGGCCGAGCCGTAACCGCCCGGCCCCGCCCGGCTGTTCGCAGCACCACGTACACGCACGAACCTTGCAGAAGGAGCAGTGACCGATGCCTTCCACCCCCCGCAGCACCGCCGTCCCCGACCCCGAAGGACCCGTGGCCGACTACGTGATCGTCGGCGGCGGCACCGCCGGATCGGTCATCGCCTCCCGGCTCACCGAGGACCCGGACGTCACCGTCACGGTCATCGAGGGCGGCCCCACCGACATCGACCGCGACGACGTGCTCACGCTGCGCCGCTGGCTCGGCCTCCTCGGCGGCGACCTCGACTACGACTACCCCACCACCGAACAGCCACGCGGCAACAGCCACATCCGGCACAGCCGCGCCCGGGTGCTGGGCGGCTGCTCCTCGCACAACACCCTCATCAGCTTCAAGCCGCTCCCCGGCGACTGGGACGAGTGGGCCGAGGCGGGCGCCGAGGGCTGGGACGCCGCCGCGATGGACCCGTACTTCGCCAAGCTGCGCAACAACATCGTCCCGGTCGACGAGAAGGACCGCAACGCCATCGCCCGCGACTTCGTCGACGCCGCCCAGGAGGCGGCCGGAGTCCCGCGCGTGGACAGCTTCAACAGCAAGCCGTTCCACGAGGGCGTCGGCTTCTTCGACCTCGCCTACCACCCCGAGAACAACAAGCGCTCCTCCGCCTCGGTGGCCTACCTCCACCCGCACATCGAGGCCGGCGACCGCCCGAACCTCCGCATCCTGCTGGAGACGTGGGCGTACCGCCTGGAGTTCGACGGCACCCGCGCCACTGGCGTACACGTCCGTACGAAGGACGGCGAGGAGATCCTCCTGCGCGCCGCCCGTGAGGTCATCGTCTGCGCGGGCGCGGTGGACACGCCCCGGCTGCTGATGCACTCCGGGATCGGTCCCCGCGAGGACCTGACCGCGCTGGGCATCGACGTCCGCCACGACCTCCCGGGCGTCGGCGAGAACCTGCTCGACCACCCCGAGTCCGTCATCGTCTGGGAGACCGACGGGCCCATCCCGGAGAACTCCGCGATGGACTCCGACGCGGGACTCTTCGTCCGCCGCGACCCCGGATCCCGGGGCCCGGACCTGATGTTCCACTTCTACCAGATCCCGTTCACCGACAACCCTGAGCGGCTCGGCTACGAGAAGCCCGAGCACGGGGTGTCGATGACCCCGAACATCCCCAAGCCGCGCAGCCGGGGCCGCCTCTACCTCACGAGCGCCGACCCCGAGGTCAAGCCGGCCCTGGACTTCCGGTACTTCACCGACGAGGACGACCACGACGGCCGCACCCTGGTCGACGGCATCAAGCTCGCCCGCGAGATCGCGGCCACCGAGCCGCTCGCCCACTGGCTGAAGCGCGAGGTGTGCCCCGGCCCCGAGGTCACATCGGACGAGGACATCAGCGAGTACGCCCGCAAGGTCGCGCACACCGTCTACCACCCGGCGGGCACCTGCAAGATGGGCGCGGACGACGACCAGCAGGCCGTCGTGGACCCGCAGTTGCGCATCCGCGGCCTTCAGGGCATCCGGATCGCCGACGCGTCCGTCTTCCCGACGATGCCCGCCGTCAACCCGATGATCGGGGTCCTCATGGTCGGCGAGAAGTGCGCCGAACTCCTCGCGGACCAGGCGCGTGACACCGCGCCGGCCGCCGGAACCAGCACCAGCACCAGCACCGGAGGCGATGTCCGATGACCGGAACCGAGACTCTCAAGGCCGCCGAGCCCGCCCCGAACACCGGGGCCGTCGCGACCGACGAGAACGCCGTGTTCTCCGTACGCAACCTCTGGAAGGTCTTCGGCCCCAAGGCCGACCGCATCCCCGGCAGCGAGCACGCCTCGCTCCCGCCCGCCGAACTGCGCGAGGCCACCGGCTGCACCGCCGCCGTCCGCGATGTCTCCTTCGACGTCCGCAAGGGCGAGGTCTTCGTCGTCATGGGCCTGTCGGGCTCCGGCAAGTCGACCCTCGTACGCTGTCTGACCCGGCTGATCGAGCCGACCAGCGGCACCCTCGCCATCGACGGCGAGGACGTCCTCGCGATGGACCGCTCCCGGCTGCGCGAACTGCGCCGCCACCGCGCCGCGATGGTCTTCCAGCACTTCGGACTCCTGCCGCACCGCACGGTGTTGGACAACGTCGCCTACGGCCTGGAGATCCAGGGCCTCAGCAAGGCCGAACGCCGTGCCAAGGCAGCCGAGTTGGTGGCGAAGGTCGGTCTGGCCGGCCTGGAGGATCGCCGCCCGTCCCAGCTCTCCGGCGGCCAGCAGCAGCGCGTCGGCCTCGCCCGCGCACTCGCCGTCGACCCGTCCGTCCTCCTCTTCGACGAGCCGTTCAGCGCGCTGGACCCGCTGATCCGCCGCGAGATGCAGGACGAGGTGGTCCGACTGCACCGTGAGGAGGGCCGCACCATGGTCTTCATCACCCACGACCTCAGCGAGGCGCTCCGCCTGGGCACCCGGATCGCGCTCATGCGCGACGGCGGCATCGTCCAGCTCGGCACCCCCGAGGAGATCGTCGGCTCGCCCGCGGACGACTACGTCCGCGAGTTCGTCCGCGACGTGCCGCGCGAGCAGGTCCTCACCGTCGCCACCGCCATGCGGCCCGCGCTCGCCGGGGAGAGCGAACGCGGCCCGGCGGTACGCCCCGACGCCACCGTGTCCGAGGCCATCGAGGCGGTCTCCCGCTCCGGCGACCCCGCCGCCCGGGTGATGGACGGCGGCCGGCTCGTCGGCGTCGTCGACCACGCGTGCCTGCTCGACGTCGTCGCCGGAACCTCCGGACCCGGCGCAGCGGCCACGCCCGCGTCGACCGCCTCCACGTCCGGGGCCACCGGAGCCCCCGACGCACCGGACGGCTCCCGCGAGGTGACCGCCTGATGGCCACCGCACAGGCCACCCCGGCCCGCCCCACCGGCGCGGGCGCGAACCGGGGGCCGCTGGCCGCCCTCCGTGACCGCCCCGCCGCCGCGAAGCTCCTGCTGCTCGCGCTCGTCGCCGTCGTCGTCGTGCCCCTCGTGCACGGCCGCTGGGGCGGCGGGATCTGGCCCGACGCGCTGACCGCCGACCTCTCCGCCCCGCTCGGCGAGGTCACGGACTGGATCGTCTCCAACCGCGACAGCCACCCGCTGTTCCTCTACTTCTTCGGCCACATCAGCAACGCCGTCGTCCTCTCCGTACGCGGCGTCTACCTGATCCTCCTGGCGCTCGGCTGGGCCGGCGTCACCGTGTTCGCCGCCGCCGTCGCCTGGCGCGTCGCGGGGATCCGGCTCGCCCTCACCGCAGGTGTGTCGTTCCTGCTCTGCGGGCTGCTCGGCATGTGGGTGCCGACCATGCAGACGCTCGCGCTGATGGTCGTCGCCGTCCTCGCCTCCGTCGTTCTGGGGCTGCTCCTGGGCCTCGCGGCCGGACTCTCGGACCGCGTGTTCCGCATCCTGCGCCCGGTGCTCGACACCATGCAGGTGCTGCCCGCCTTCGCCTATCTGCTCCCGGTGGTACTGGTCTTCGGCATCGGCGTCCCCGGAGCGGTCCTCGCCACCGTCGTGTACGCGGCCCCGCCGATGGCCCGGCTCACCGCGCTCGGCCTGCGCGGCGCGGACGGCGGCGTCATGGAGGCCGTCACCTCGCTCGGTGCGACCGGACGCCAGCGACTGCTGAGCGCCCGGCTCCCGCTGGCCCGCAAGGAACTCCTCCTCGGCCTCAACCAGACCATCATGATGGCCCTCTCCATGGCCGTCATCGCCTCCGTGATCGGCGCGGGCGGCCTCGGCGACCGCGTCTACCAGGCGCTGTCCTCCGTGGACGTCGGCGCCGCGCTCGCCGCAGGCATCCCGATCGTGCTGCTGGCCGTCGTGCTCGACCGTACGACCGAGGCGGCGGGCCGCCGTATCGGCGCCGAACCGACCGGCCCGGCCCTGCTGCGCGGTTGGCGCGGCTGGTCCCTGGCCGCCGTGATCACCGCGGCCGTCGCCGTCGTCGGACGGGCCACGGACGGCCAGGTCTGGCCCGACGACATGACCGTGGCCATCGCCGGACCGGTCAACACCGCCAAGGACTGGATGGTCGACCACCTCTACACCGGGGTACCGGTCGTCGGCGGCACCGCCGACCTCGCCTCCCACTTCACCAGCGGCGTCCTCAACCCGCTGCGCAGCGGCCTCACCGGCCTGCCCTGGTGGTCGGTGCTGCTGATCGTCGCCGCCCTCGCCTGGACCATCGGCACCTGGCGCACCGCCGCCACCGCCGTCCTCGCCATGGCCGCGATCGGCGTACTCGGTGTGTGGGAGCCCTCGATGGATACCCTCAGCCAGGTGCTCGCCGCCGTCGCGGTCACCCTGGTCATCGGCTTCGGCGTCGCCATTGGCGCGGCCCGCAGTGAACGCTTGGAGCGCCTGCTGCGCCCGGTGCTGGACGTCTTCCAGACCATGCCGCAGTTCGTCTACCTGATCCCCGTCGTCGCCCTCTTCGGCGTCGGCCGCGCCCCCGCCGCCGCCGCCGCGGTCGTCTACGCGCTGCCCGCCGTCATCCGCATCACCACCCAGGGGCTGCGGGGCGTCGACCCGGCGGCGATGGAGTGCGCCCGCTCGCTCGGCGCGACCCCGGGCCAGCAACTGCGCCAGGTCCAGATCCCGCTGGCCAGGCCCTCCCTGCTGCTCGCCGTCAACCAGGCGGTCGTGCTGGTCCTCGCCGTCGTCATCATCGGCGGACTCGTCGGCTCCGGCGCCCTCGGTTACGAGGTCGTCCTCGGCCTCGCCCAGGGCGACCTGGCCACCGGACTCGTCGCCGGAGCGGCGATCGTCTGCCTCGGCCTGATGCTCGACCGGGTCACCCAGCCCACCACCCGCCGCCAGCGACAGGAGAGCTGAGATGAACCGCTCCCGTACGCGCCTGATCACGGCGCTGTCGTCGGCCGCCGCCCTGCTCGCCACGTCGGGCTGCGGCGCCGCCGACATGACCAAGCAGGCCTCCCCGTTCGCGGCCCCCGCAGGGGTCAAGACGGTGACGCTCTCCGTCCAGTCCTGGGTCGGCGCGCAGGCGAACGTCGCCGTGGCCGAGCAGCTCCTCAAGGAGGAGCTCGGCTACCGCGTCGACCTCGTCCAGACCGACGAGGTCCCCGCCTGGGACGCCCTCAGCCAGGGCCGCGTCGACGCGATCCTGGAGGACTGGGGCCACCCGGACCAGGAGAAGCTGTACATCGACGAGAAGAAGACCATCGTCCGGGGCGGCGACCTCGGCGTCACCGGCCACATCGGCTGGTACGTCCCCAAATACTGGGCCGACAAGAACCCCGACGTCACCGACTGGAAGAACCTCAACAAGTACGCGGACGAGCTGAAGACCGCCGAGAGCGGCGGCAAGGGCCAGCTGATGGACGGCTCGCCGTCCTACGTCACCAACGACGTGGCCCTGGTGAAGAACCTGGACCTGGACTACAAGGTGGTCTTCGCCGGCTCCGAGGCGGCCCAGATCACCCAGATCCAGCAGTTCGCCAAGGAGAAGAAGCCCTTCCTCAGCTACTGGTACCAGCCGCAGTGGCTGTTCAACGAGGTGCCGATGGTCGAGGTGAAGCTCCCCGAGTACACGGACGAGTGCGCCGCGAAGGACCCGGCGGACATCGACTGCGCGTACCCGACGACGCCGTTGCAGAAGTTCCTCAACGCCGACTTCGCCGAGCGCGGCGGGGACGCGTCCGCGTTCCTGAAGAAGTTCCACTGGTCGGAGAAGGACCAGAACGAGGTGTCCGAGATGATCGCCTCGCAGAAGCTGACTCCCCAGGAGGCGGCGAAGCGCTGGATCGAGCGCCACCCGGACGTCTGGAAGAAGTGGCTGCCGAAGAACTGACGCTGTCCGGCGCCCGGTTCCTCGAAACGGAGCCGGGCGCCGACCGCTGTGCGCCCGGCGCCCGTATCCCTTCCCCAGGGACCGGGCGCCGTCCCGTCACCGTGCCCGGACCGTCGCCGTGACGTCCCGGTCCGGCTGGAGGGTCAGGCCCGTCACCGGCGTGATCTCGCTCTGGTCGACGTCCAGGGTGAAGCGGCGGGCCAGCACGGCCAGCAGGAGGACGGCCTCCACCATCGCGAAGCGCGTACCGATGCAGACCCGGGGTCCGCCGCCGAACGGGAACCACGCGTACTCCGCGATCTCGTCGCCGCCCTCCGCGTCCCAGCGCTCGGGGCGGAACTCCTCCGGTTCCGGGAACCACCGCGCGTCCCGCTGCGTGGCCCACTGGCTGCTCCACACCCGGGTGCCCTCCTCGATCGGCAGCCCCCCGATCACCGCCCCTTCCTTGGCGACCCCGGTGATCAGCCAGACCGCCGGGTACAGCCGCAGGGTCTCCTTCACCACGGCCTGGGTGTACGTCAGTCGGGCGTAGTCCTCGAAGCCGGGCTCCCGGTCGCCGAGCACCCGGTCCAGCTCCTCGGCGAGCGCGTCGCGCACCCGGGGGTTGCGGGCGAGCAGATACCACGCCCACACCAGCGTCGTACTCGTCGTCTCATGACCGCCTATGTACAGCGTGACCGTCTCGTCGCGTATCTCGTCGTCGCTGAGGTGCGTCCCGCTCTCGTCGACGGCGGTGAGCAACCGGCTGAGCAGATCCGGGCGTTCCTCCTCCCCGTCCCGGTGCCGGGCGACGACCCGGCCCACCTCGGCGTCGATGACGGCGGCGGCCTTCTTGATGCGTGCGCGGCCGGGTGTCGGCACCCAGTCGGGGAGCAGCGCGCCGATCCCGGCGAACTCCTTGCCGATCTCCATCTGCGCGACGTCCATCGCCCGGCCCATCGCCTCGGAGTCCGCCGGGGTGTCCACCCCGAAGATCGTGCGCACCGCGATCTTCTGGGTCAGCGCGGCCATCTCCTGCTTGACGTCGACGCGTTGGCCGTCCGACCACCGGTCCGCCAGCTCCACCGCGCAGTCGGCCATCGTGGCCGCGTACGACTTCACCTGCTTGGGCCGCACCGAGGGCTGCACCAGCGACCGCTTGCGCCGCCAGTCCCGGCCGCGCGCCACGATCATCCCGTTGCCCAGCACCGTGCGGAACGCGATGCCGAGCTTCGGCTGGTCGAAGGTGTGCTCCGTCTCGGTCAGCAACTCGCCTATGCAGTCGGGGTCGGCGAGGAAGACGCACCGGTTGCGGCCGAACCGCCAGCGCACCATGTCCCCGTGCCCACGCAGGAGTTCGAAGAAGGCCAGCGGGTTCTTCCCGAACTGCGGCAGATTCCCCACGAGCGGCAGCCCTTTGGGCCCCGGCGTGAACGCGTGGTCGCGGGGCCGGGTGTCGTGCGCCGGACCGGTCTGGGTGGACATCGAGGAACTCCGCTCCCTGGGCGCGCCACTGCCGGCGCGCGACCGTTCGATCCCCATCGAACAGGACGAGGGCGGCACTCCACCAGGGCGTCGACAGGGCGTGGCCGGAAACCGTCATGAGCCCTGTGGAGCAAGCGAGCTGTCGAGCGTATTCGGAGGGCCCCACGGATTCGAACGCATGGTGCGGTGAGAGTTTCACGGGCGTGCGAAAATCCCGCCATGCCGACCGCCCAGCTGATCTCCCGTGCCCGTGCGCTGTGGCGGGAGCTGTCCGCCGAACCGGCCGCCGCCTTCGGAACTCCCGGTCACCCGGCGGTGTTCGTCGCACCGGAGTCGTCGCTGGCCCCGCCGTCCTGGGTGGGCGTGGTGGCCGTCGGGGACTCCGCGCTGATCACCGCGCCCACCGACCGGTCCGCCGATTCCGTACGGTCCGCGCTCGACGGCCTGACCACGGACGGGCTCACCGACCCCGCCACCGTCGCCGGACTGCTGCCGGTGGCCGACACGCTCGGCCCCGCCGTCCTCGGCTACCTGGCCCCGGACGACCTACGCCCCGTCGCGACGGCCGCGGCGGACCCGGTCGGGAGCCTGACTCCGGGAGACCCCGCCCTGCGCTCGCTGTTGGCGGAGGCGGGACAGTCGGACGCGGGCGAGAGCGGTCTCGCGGACGTCACCTCACCGGTGTTCGTCGTACGGAAGGGCCCGGAGGTGCTCGCCGCCGCCGGTTACGAGCGCTGGCCGCGCGACACCGCCCACCTCTGCGTGCTGACCGCGCCGGACGCACGGGGCAGGGGCCTGGCCCGACAGGTGGCGCACGCGGCGACCGCGCACGCCCTCACCGCCGGGCTGCTGCCGCAGTGGCGGGCCCGGCCAACCGCCTCCCGCCGGGTCGCGCAGGCGCTGGGCTACCGGGAAGCGGGCCGTCAGCTGAGCGTACGGCTGTCCTGAGCGCGCTCTGCCGCATCCGCTTCGGCGTCCGCTCCCGCCGCGTGCCCGCTGCCGGGCCGGGGCACGACGACGATCTGGACGTCGTCCTCGTACACGATCCTGCCGGGGTCCGCGGACTCCAGCCGCGCGCACGGCACCCCGTGCGCGGCCAGCAGTGCGAGGTAGCCCGGGATCCGGTCCAGCAGATGGGTCGCGGTCGCCTTGAACCAGGCGACCGCACCCGGGTTCACGGCGGGGTCGTACACCGCCGGGTCGACCCGCGAGGGGTCGGTGTACGCGGCGTCGTACCAGTCGTTCCCCGCTCGCCAGAATCGGCGCTGCTCCTCGGTGAGACGGTCCTCCCGGGCCAGGCCGTTGGCCAGCGCGAAGATCCCGGGGAAGTGTCCCCGAGGGCTGCGCTCGGTGCTCTGGAACCGCACGTACGTCGTCGCCTCGCCCATCCCGTTGCCTTTCGCCGCAGCCGCCGGTGAAGGGGTCAGCCTAGGGGGTGTCCCGTCGATCAGAGGCCGACGATCAGCTGGATGCAGACGATCTTGACCAGGATGGCGAGCGCGAAGAGCGTCGAGTAGCCGTTGTTGATCCGGCTGTCGCTCGCCCGGCTGTTGGCGTACGCCACGATCGCCGGGTTGCCGACATAGCCCGACAGCAGTCCCATCGTCCGCTCCCGGCTCTGCCCCAGCGCCTTCGCGACCAGCACCATCAGGGTGTAGCTGACCACCGCGCCGATCGCCAGCACCGCCGCCAGCTTCAGCCCGAACAGCGAGAAGGCGTTCTCCCGGAACGAGTAGCCCGAGGTGAGCCCCACGACGGCGAGGAAGAGCAGCAGCCCGATCTGGCGCAGGGTCAGGTTGGCCCGGGTCGGCAGGGTCCAGACGAGGGGGCCGGTGCGCCGGAGCCGGCCGAGGAGCATGCCCATCACCAGCGGGCCGGCCCCGGTGCCCAGGGCGAGCGTGGCGGAACCCAGGGTGAGGGAGGGGATGCCGATGAGGAAGCCCAGAGTGAGCCCCAGGCCCAGGCTGACCGCGCTGACCTCGCTCACCTTCGCCTCGGTGTCCCCGAGGTACGTGGTGACCTCGCTCGTCCGCTCGCGCGGCATCACCACCCGCACCCGGTCGTCGAGCTGGAGCAGCAGATCGTCGTGGGCGAGCATGTCGAAGTCGCCGCGCCGCACCCGGCTGACGAGAGCCCCGTACTTCTCGCCGAGCCCGAGCTCGGCGACGGTGTGCCCGGCCAGCTCCGGGTTGGTGAGCAGGACCCGCCGGTAGTCCACCGTGCTGCGGTCGTCCAGCAGATGGCGCGGGGCGAGAGCCCCGAGCGCGTCGGTCGCAGCCCGTACGTCGTCCTCGCCGCCGACCAGGACGACCAGGTCGCCGGGGGAGAGGCGGTCCAGTTGCCGGGCGACGCGGGTGGCGGCGCCGGCCGGGCGGTACTCGCTGGCCAGCACCCGGTGCGTGGCGACGCCCGGCACATCCGCCCAGCGCATGTCCCGGGCCGCCTCGACCGTACGGGTGACGAGCGTGGACGGCAGTCCCGAGTCGGGGTCGCGGCGGGCGGTCCAGCGGCGGCGGGCCGCGATCGCCGAGATGAACATGATCGTGATGACGACGGCGAGCGGGTAGCCGATGGCGTACCCCACGGCGGGCTGCGTCGGATCCTCGGAGGCGTCCTGGGCGGCGGCGAGGCCCGGGGTGGTGGTCCCGATGCCGGCGTAGCCGCCCGCGAGGAACGGCCCGTCGATGCCGAACCCGCTGTGTCCGACGAAGCCGACCACGGCCGCGGTGACGGCCAGGGCCACCACGGCACCGGCCATCACCGGGAGCTGGCCGCGCAGTTCACGGAAGAACGCGGGGCCCGACTCCAGGCCGACGGTGTACACGTACAGCGCCAGGCCCAGCGCCGAGACCCCGGCGGGCACGGCGGCGGCGATGTCCTCGTCCAGCGCCCCGACGAAGAGGCCGACGAACAGCACCCCGGCCGCGCCGAGCCGGACCGGGCCGAAGCGCACCAGGCCGAGCAGCGAGCCGACCGTGATGACGGCGAAGACCGCCACCCACGGGTTGTCCGCGAAGAACTGCCACACCGGCCGTGCCTCCCCGACCTCGAAGATCCCGCCCTTGTCGGGGGCCAGGATCTTCGAGGCCGGGGGAGGCCGCCACTCGGGGAGCGGCCGGTGGGACGGTCAGACGCCGGGCGGAACGTGGGACGGCCGGCCCCGGCCCCGGGTCAGCGAGTAGCCGAACACGGCCGCCAGCGCGGCGAGCACGCCACCGCCCACGGTCCACAGCCAGCGGTCGGTCCACCAGCCAGAGGCCCAGCCGTCCTCGGGCTCGCCGGTGGCGACGGTCCGGGGCGCGGCCGAAGGACCCCCGTCATCAGCCTCGCCCGTCTCGCCCGTCTCGTTCGTCGAGGCGACCGAGACGCCGGGGACCAACGGCTCCGAGAGCGTGCCGTCCCCGTCGTGGGATCCGCCTACCTCCTTGGTGCTCGTCCTCACCTGGACGCCGACCGGCAGCCCCAAGTCGGCGGCGGGCAGGTCCACCACCGCGAGGCGGATGTAGTAGCTCCCCGGCAACGGGTCGTTCGCCCACGGCTCGGACCAGGACCGCACCGGCCGCAGTACGCATGACAGCTCGACGGTGGCCGCGTCGGCCGCCGCCTTCCTGGTCTGGTGCCCGTACATGCAGGCCTGGCGGCGGCGCAGCCCGTCGTACACGTCGACCTGCCAGGTGGACGTACCGCGCCGGGCGGCGCTCTCGGGCAGCTTGACCGTGGCCCGGACGGTGGGCCGCTGACCGGCGTCGGCCGGGAACACCCAGTACAGGTAGTCGCCGGCGGAGGCCTGGGCGATGCCGGACTGGCCTTGCTTCAGGGCGGTCGCCGTACGGAACGTGGTGCCGGCCTCCGTGGGCCCGGCCTCGTCCCCGGCCGGGCTCGCGCTCGCGGACGGGTCGTCCGCCACCGCCGGTGAAGCCGTGGTGAGGAGGGTCAGCCCGGCGAGCAGCGTTCCGGTGAGGGCGCGTCGTATGCCACGGGTGCGGCGAGGGCGAGGGGTCGTACGCATCAGTTGGTCCTCCAGACGGCGACGCGCCAGCGTGAGATCCAGCCGGTCAGCAGGCCCGCGACCAGTCCGGTCAGGACGAGCACGCCGAGCAGCCACCAGCCGCGGCCGAGCCCGAAGGCGGCCACGTCCGAGGCGTTGTCCGGGCCGTCCACCAGATCCACGGTCAGCTCGACCGGCAGGCCCGGGGACTTCTTCACCGAGGCGGGCGCGGAGAAGGAGTGGGCGAGCTGGAGGCAGACGGTCTCGGCAGCGGGCTTGCCGTCGCCGTCGTCACCGTCGCCCGCCTCGGGCTTCGGATAGCGCAGCCCGGACGAGATCACATCGGTCCGGCCGGTCCCGGCTTCGGAACCCCGGACGATCTCGCGTCCGTGCGCGGTCACCGCGCGCAGCAGGACCCCGTAGTCGTCGTCCACGGCACGGTCGGCCGCGACGCTCGCCGAGGCGCGCAGCTCCTGACCGGGCAGCACGTCGACGCGGTACCAGCGGTGCTGGGCGATCTCCGCCCGGTCGGTGTAGAGACCCGGCTTCAACTCGGGTGCGCCGGAACAGCTTCCGGCCCCCTCAGTCGCCACCGGAGTGACGACGGGCTCGGCGGCCCGGTCCACCAACTGCTTGACGCGGCCGGAGAGTTCTTCCTTGTGCTGGACGGCGGTGTACGTCCCGCCGGTGGCCTCAGCGATACAGGTCAGCTGCTGGCGGATCTTGGCGTTGGGCACCAGACCCAGCGTGTCCACGACCAGGTGGGTGCCGCGTGCGGCGATCTCCCGGGCCACCTCGCACGGGTCGAGCGGCCCGCAGGTGTCCTCCCCGTCCGTGATGAGCACGATCCGCCGCGAACCGTCCCCGCCCTCCAGATCGTCGGCCGCGCCGAGCAGGGCCGGGCCGATCGGAGTGAAGCCGGTGGGGGCGAGCGTGGCGACCGCGGTCTTGGCCTCCGTACGGTCCAGCGGGCCGACCGGGTAGAGCTGCCGGGTGTCCTTGCAGCCGACCTTGCGGTCCTCGCCCGGATAGTCCGCACCGAGCGTCCGGATGCCGAGCTGCACCTGCTCGGGCACCGCGTCCAGCACGTCGTTGAACGCCTGCTTCGCGGCGACCATCCGGGACTGGCCGTCGATGTCCCGGGTGCGCATGGAACCGCTGACGTCGAGCACCAGCTCGACCTTGGGGGAGGGGGCGGCGGGGGCTTCGTCGTGCGCGTGC
>NZ_JAFEUF010000089.1 GCF_016901035.1 Streptomyces durocortorensis | reverse complement strand
AACGCTCATTTGTGCCTGTTTCGGGGGCTCGGATATGTGATTAATAGACAGGGTGGGGGACAGGGCGTGGGTCCGGCGTGGGTCCGGCGTTAAGAGGGTTCTCATCCGGGCCCCCTAGCGTGCGGCGCATGAACACCACCCCCTCCAAGACGACCGACGCCGACACCACGGCCGCCACCGACGAGGTCACGGATGACGCGCCCGCGTCCGCGCCGGCGAAGGACGCCCTGGCGAAGGACACCACCGGTACGCCGTCCGAGGCGGCCGCCGCCGACGCCGACTCCGCGACGGCCCCCGACGACCTCGCCGAGCAGACCGGCGAGGACGGGGACGGGGACGAGGACCTGGAGTCCGACCCCTTCGTGGCGGCCCGGCACGGCGTCGGCGCGGGCGCGGCGGCCGTCGTATCCGCCGCCCTCGGCGTCGTCGCCCTGACCGGCGCGTGGACGGGCCGGGTCGCCGCCGAGCGCGAGACGCTCATCGGCCAGATCAAGACCTCCGGCGGCGGCAGCCCGGCCCAGCAGATCTCCGAGATCTACGGGGACGCCTGGCACGCCACCGCCCTGGTCAACGGCGTCTTCGCCGTGCTGGCCCTGCTCGTCGGCGTCTTCGTCCTGGTCCGCCCGGCCTTCGGCACCCCCTCCGAGAAGCCGCAGCCCACCTGGGTCCGCGCCGTCGCCCTGGCCGGTGTCGCCCTCGGCGTCCTCGGCGTGCTGATCTCCGCCGGCATGTACTTCGACCTCTTCGCCGCCCTGCCCAGCGCGGGCGCCCCGGCCGCCGGCTGACCCCGAGCCGTAGGCCCCTAAGGCCGGCCCTAAGGCCCCCGCTCACCCCTCGGACACGGGGTGAGCCGCCCAAGGCCCCGCCTAAGGCCCCCACCGCCGCGAAGATGCGGAACTCGACCGATGCGGTGCCCGCTCCTGGCCGACGACAGTGGACACACAGCGGACACAGGGCCCCGGCCGACCGGCCGGGGCACCCCTCCGGTCCGCTGCCACGACCAGGAGTCAGGGGCACCGCATGTACGAGTACGAGCTCTACCGCTACACCTCCGCCGAGCTGATCCGCCGGGCCGACGCCGAGCGCGAGATCGGCCGGGCCCGGCGCACCCGCCGGGCCGCCCGCCGTGCCGGACGCGGTGACCCCGGGGGGAAGGTGAGGGAGGAGGACCGCAACCGCTTCGCCCCGGCCGCCTGACGATGTCCTGGCCCGGAACGAACGCCGCGGGACCGGGACGAGGGCCGACGACACCGAGCGCGGCGGGACCGGACGCATCGGGACAGACCCACTCCGGGAGCCCCGCGAGCATGATCACCCCTGGCGAAAAGGCGCCCGCCGCCTCGTACGGGTATGCGATGCTCGGCGGCGTGGAGACCAGGTCAGTCAGCCCCGTGTTCGTCGGGCGCGCCGAGGAGCTCGCCTCGCTCACCGGGGCGCTCGGGCGGGCCGCGTCGGGCGACCCCCAGGCCCTGCTGATCGGCGGCGAGGCGGGCGTCGGCAAGACCCGGCTGGTCGAGCACTTCGTCACGGCGGCCGAGCGGCGCGACGCCGTGGTGGCCGTCGGGTCCTGCGTCGAGATCGGGGCCGACGGGCTGCCGTTCGCCCCCTTCCCGACCGCCTTGCGCGCCCTGCGGCGGGCCCTGCCCGAGGAGATGGCCGCCGCCGTCGCCGGCCAGGAGGGCGAGCTGGCCCGGCTGCTGCCCGAGCTGGGCGAGGCCCACCGGGACGCCACCGACGAGCACAGCACCGCCCGCCTCTTCGAACTCACCGCCCGCCTGCTGGAGCGGATCTCCGCCGACCGGGCGGTCGTCCTCGTCCTGGAGGACCTGCACTGGGCGGACGCCTCCACCCGGCATCTGCTCGCCTATCTCTTCCGCACCCTGAGCACCGGCCGCCTGATGGTCGTCGGCACCTACCGCGCCGACGACATCCACCGCCGCCACCCCCTGCGCCCCCTCCTCGCCGAGCTGGACCGGCTGCGCACCGTCACCCGCGTCGAACTCGACCGGTTCAGCCACGACGAGGTCGGCCGCCAGCTCGCCGGCATCCTCGCCGAGATTCCCGAGGCCGCACTCGTCGACGAGATCTTCGACCGCTCGGACGGCAACGCCTTCTTCGTCGAGGAGCTGGCCCGCTCCCTGGAGTGCTGCGGCGACAGCTCCGGGCTGACCGAATCGCTCCGCGACCTCCTGCTCGTCCGTGTGGAGGCGCTTCCCGAGCACGCCCAGCGGGTCGCCCGGATCGTCGCCGAGGGCGGCTCCTTCGTCGAACACGAGCTGCTGGCCGCCGTCGCCGGCCTCGGCGAGGACGAGCTCGACGAGGCCCTGCGCGCGGCCGTCGGCGCCAACCTGCTGCAACCCGCGCCCGACACGAACGGCTACCGCTTCCGGCACTCCCTGGTCCGCGAGGCCGTCAGCGACGACCTGCTGCCCGGCGAACGCACCCGTGTCAACCGCCGGTACGCCGAAGCCCTGGAGGCCGACCCCTCCCTCGTCCGCGACGACGAACGGGCCACCCGACTCGCCAGCTACTGGTACTACGCCCACGACGCGGCCAAAGCCCTGCCCGCCGTGCTCCGGGCCGCCGTCGAGGCCCGCCGCCGCTACGCCTACTCCGAGCAACTACGGCTCCTGGAGCGGGCGATGGAGCTCTGGGACGACGTCCCCGACGCCGTGCGCGCCACCCTGCGCCCCTTCGACTACGCGGAGGTCTACCCGGGCTCCGGCCGTGACCCGGAGAACACACCGCTGCGCTATCTGGACGTGATGGCAGAGGCCACCGTCGCCGCCCACTTCGGCGGCGACCGCAAACGCGCCCTGGCCATCTCCAAGAAGGCCATGCGGGTCCTGGAGTCCGAGGCCGACCCGCTGCGCGAGGCCTGGTTCCTGGTGCAGCGCAGCCGACTGGTGCAGGGGCTCGACAAGGGGGATGGCTGGGAGGAGCTGGCCACCGCGCAGGAACGGGTGCGCGGACTGCCGCCGTCCCCCGTGCAGGCCGACGTCCTGACCAACGTGGCCAGTTGGAAGGCGCTGCACCAGCCGGGCCCGGAGGCGCTCGCCGACAGCGACCGCGCGGTGGAGTACGCCCGGCTCGTCGGCGACGAGTACATCGAGCTGCACGCCCGTCTCACCCGGGGCTTGCTCACCGCAGAAGCCGGCGGCGTCGAGGACGGCATCGCCGAGATGTACGCCGTCCGGGACCGCGCCGAGAAGCTGCACCTGATGAACCTCCTCGGCCGGGTCAGCGTCAACCTGCCCTCCTCGCTGGAGGCGATGGGCCGCTCGCTGGAGGCCGTTGCCGCCGCCGACCACGGCATCGAGATCTGCCACAGCCACGGCCTGGCGGACTCCGGGGCCTGGGTGCACGCCAACCAGTCCCAGTCCCTGTTCTCCCTCGGGCACTGGCCCCAGAGCGAGGCCGCCGCCGCGTCCGCCGCCCGCCTGGCGCTGGGCCCCAAGTCGAAAGGCCTCGCCGCCCTCCGCCGTACCGAACTGGCCGTCGCCCGCGGGGACCTCGCCGAGGGGGAGGAGCTGCTCGCCCTGGTCCGCAGGCACTTCGGACACCGCGACCCGCAGCACCAGCACGTGATCGACCCCGGGCGGCACAGCATGGTGCTGGCCGCCTCCCAGGGCCGGCTCGCCGAGGCACGGGCCGCGTTCGAGGAGCTGGCCAGGACCGGCTTCCCGCCCGGCACCCAGCGCTACGCCCTGCCGCTGCTCCAGACCGCCGCCATGATCGAGGCGGACCATCGCGGACTGCCCGCCGCCGAACCCGACCGTCCGGAGCTGCTGGCCCTGATCCGCCGGTGCGTGAAGAGCCTCCCGATGCTCGTCCCCGTATGGGAGGCCTACGGCGTCTTCATCGAGGCGGAGCTGGCCCGTGCGGAAGGCACGGACACCCCCGACCACTGGGCCCGCGCCGCCGAGGCCTTCGGCCCGCTGCGCCGCCCGTACCAACTGGCCCAGATCCACCGCCGCTGGGCGGAGTCCCTGCTCATCGCCCCCGGCGGCCGGTCCACCGCCACGGCCCTGCTGCACCGCTCCCTGGAGACCGCCCGCCACCTCGGTGCCCGCCCGCTCGCCGAGGCGGTCGAACAGCTGGCGGCCCGCGCCCGCATCACCCTGGACGGCGACGGTGCGGCACCCGGCCACGACACCGGGATCCACCCGGCCGTCCTCACCGACGCACCCGCCGGTGACGGCCCCGAGCCCGCACCGGCCGAGGAGCAGGACCCCGCCATCGCCGCCGTGGCGTCCTTCGGGCTGACCCCGCGCGAGCAGGACGTGCACCGGCTGGTCGCGGCCGGACACACCAACCGCCGGATCGCCGAGGAGCTGTTCATCTCCCCGAAGACCGCGAGCGTCCACGTCTCCAACATCCTGGCCAAGCTCGGCGTCTCCAGCCGCGGCGAGGCAGCCGCCCTCGCCCACCGCCTGAGGCTCTACCCGGCGGCGTAGGGCGGCACCGCCCCCGGCGGCGGCCCGCTACTCCACCTCGACCTGGAGGACCTTGTCGTCCCCGTCCTGCTGCGTACCCCGTCCGTCCGTGTTGCTGGTGACCAGCCACAGGCGGTCGCTCCCCGCGCTCACCACCGTGCGCAGGCGGCCGTGCTCCTCCTGGAGGAACGCCTGGGGGTCCGCGAGAGGTTCCCCCGCCTCCTCGCCGGACAGCGGGATCCGCCACAGCCGCTCACCGCGCAGCCCGGCCATCCAGATCGAGCCCTCCGCGTACGCGATTCCGCTGGGAGAGGCCTCCGAGGTCTTCCACTGCGCCACCGGGTCGATGAACCCGTCCTCGCCCTCCTCGCCCTCCACCTCGGGCCAGCCGTAGTTCCCGCCGGGCTCGATCAGATTCAGCTCGTCCCAGGTGTTCTGCCCGAACTCGGCGGCCCACAGCCGCTTCTCCGCGTCCCAGGCGAGCCCCTGCACATTGCGGTGGCCGTACGAATACACCACCGAGTCCGCCTCCGGATTGCCGTGCACCGGCTCGCCGTCGGGGGTCATCCGCAGGATCTTGCCCGCCAGCGACTCCTTGTCCTGGGACAGCTCCGTGTCGCCCGCCTCGCCCGTGCCCGCGTACAGCATCTTGTCCGGGCCGAAGGCGATCCGGCCGCCGTTGTGGATGCTGCCCTTGGGGATACCGCGCAGCACCGTGTCCGGGGCTCCCAGCTGCTGTCCCGCCGGGCGCTTCTCGTCGTAGCTCATCCGGACGATCCGGTTGTCGGACGTGGTGGTGAAGTAGGCGTACACCAGCTGGTCCGCGCCGAACGTGGACGAGACGGCGAGCCCGAGCAGTCCGCCCTCGCCGGCCGGGGACACCCCGGGCACCGAGCCCAGCAGCGTCTTCTTCCCGCTCTCACCGTCGATCCGGTGGACCGTGCCCTCGTCCCGCGAGGACACCAGCAGATCGCCGCCCGGCAGCGCGGCCAGACCCCACGGCGACTTCAGGTCCTCCGTCAGCGTCGAGACGACCTTCGCCGAGCCCTTCTCGGGCGGCAGATCCGCCGACCGGCCCGGCGAGGGCGGGGAAGCGGAGTCCGAGGCGGTCGGGGAACCGGCGGGCCGCCCGGACGCACCACCGTCCCCGTCCCCGTCGCCGGAACACGCGGCGGACAGCAGCAGGGCGGCCGACGCCAGCGCGGCCACCGCCCCCCTGCGCACGGCCGGGGACTGCACACGTCCGAACAGAGCACCACGCACGGAACCGATCCTTTCGACGGTTGCCCGACCACTCGCTCCTGCACCCTCACCTGTTCCTACTGTCCCGGCCGGTCCAGAAGTTCCCGATCCGCCCATTCTCCCGCTGTACGGGTCGCGGCGCTCAGTCCCACGACTCCCGGGCGGCGGGCAGCGCGTCGATCTCCGCCAGATCCCGGTCGTCCAGGACCACCCCGGCCGCCCCGGCGTTCTCCACCGCCCACTGCTCCCGCTTCGCCCCCGGCACCGGCACCACATGCGGACCCTGGCGCAGCACCCACGCCAGCGCCACCTGCGCCACGGTCGCCCCCCGGCGCTCCGCGACCCGCCGCAGCCCGGCCACCACCGGCTGGTTCGCCGCCATCACCTCGGCCGTGAACCGGGGATGCCTGGCCCGCAGATCCTCCGGCTCGAACCCCTGCCCCGGCTTCAGCGTCCCGGTCAGATAACCGCTGCCCAGCGGCATCGCGGCCAGCAGCCCGACCCCGCGCGCCACACACCACGGCAGCAGCTCCGCCAGCGCCTCCCGCGACCACACCGACAGCTCCGCCTCGACGGCGCTGACCGGGAAGACCTGCTGGATCCGCTCCAACTGCCGGATCGTTCCCTCGAACGGACCCTCGCCCGACCGGCGCGGGGCCCGCGCCCCCACGGCGCACAGCCCCAGCGAGCGCACCTTGCCCACGGTGACCAGCTCCGCCATCGCGCCCCAGGTCTCCTCCACCGGCACCTCGGGGTCGGCCCGGTGCAGCTGGTACAGGTCGATCACATCGGTCTGGAGCCTTCGCAGCGAGGCGTCGCAGGCCCGCCGCACGTACCCCGGCCGGCCGTTGGCGACGATGTGCTGATCACCCACCAGCAGACCGCACTTGGTCGAGACGAACGCCTCCTCGCGGCGGCCCTTCAGCGCCCGCCCCACCAGCAGCTCATTGGTGAACGGGCCGTACATGTCCGCGGTGTCGAGCAGCCGGACGCCCGCGTCCAGCGCCGCGTGCACCGTCCGTACCGAACGGTCGCCGAGCCGCTGCGACGCGCTGTAACCCCAGCTCATCGGCATGCAGCCGAGACCGACCGCACCCACGGCAAGCCCCGCCGCCCCGATAGTCCTGCACTCCAACTCCCCGAAGCCTCCCTCGTATGTGCGGTCACGGGGCCGTACCGCACCCAAAAGTAACCTCTGACCTCCCCGGGTCTTCGCGCAGCCGTCCTGGAGCACTCGCACACCCGTCGCATAGCCTCCTGACCATGACTGCGACGACTGCCGACGTGTGGCTGCCCTTCCCGGCCGAGGAGATCGACGGACTCCCGGAAGGGCCCAACTACCTGTTCTGGAACGGCGGCCCGGACTTCCCCGCCGATCCGGCCGACTGCGCCTATTACGTCGTTCCCTACATGCAGGGCCCTGAGGTCGCGCAGCGCCCGCTCGCCTCGATGGGCTCCGTCCAGGTGGTGCAGACGCTCTCGGCCGGCATCGACCATGTGGAACCCGGCCTCGGACTGCTGCCGGCCGGGGTGCGGCTCTGCAACGCCAAGGGGGTGCACGAGGCGTCCACCGCCGAGCTGACCCTCGCGCTGATCCTGGCCTCCCTGCGCGGCTTCCCCGGGTTCGTCCACGGCCAGGACAAGGAGGAGTGGCGGTCCGGCTTCTACCCGGCGCTCGCCGACAAGTCCGTCCTCATCGTGGGATACGGATCCATCGGCTCGGCCATCGAGGACCGGCTCGTCCCGTTCGAGTGCGCGCGGGTGGTGCGCGTCGCGCGCTCCGCACGGACCACCGCACGCGGTCCCGTACACACGCTCGACGATCTGCCCGCCCTGCTGCCCGAGGCCGACGTGGTGATCCTGTCCACCCCGCTGAACCCGTCCACGCAGGGGCTGGTGGGCGCCGACTTCCTCGCCGCGATGCGCGACGGAGCCCTCCTCGTCAACGTCGCCCGCGGCGGAGTCGTCGACACCAAGGCTCTGTTGACCGAACTGGAATCCGGACGACTGCGCGCCGCCCTGGATGTGACCGATCCGGAACCCCTGCCCGCCGGCCATCCTCTCTGGCATGCTCCGAATGTCTTGATCACGCCTCATGTGGGCGGCAGCACCTCGGCGTTCGAACCGCGGGCCAAGAGGCTGCTGGCCGATCAGCTCACCCGGTTCACCGCCGGGGAGCCGGTGCGCAACGTCGTCACCACCACCGGCTGACCCCGCCGCCGCGGCCACGCTACGGGGTGGCCCGGATGCACGCAGTGCCGCTCACCTCGTGTTTCGTCACGGAGCGTAGAGAAGCTATGGCCCTGAGTGACGGATCTGGTGTATCGTCCGATCCGGGGCGCTGCGCCGTGAAAGGGACGGCGCGGGGGGAGCATCGGAACGCGAGGGGGCGACGGGCGATGTGCTGGCCATGGAGAGACGAGCCGACGCGGACGAGCGGGCGGTCGCGGCCGTCCGCGCCGACGGGGCGCACCGGCCGCCGGTGGCCGGATCCCTGCCCCGGAACGACAGCGCCGGAGCGGCCCCGGCCGCCGCGGAGCGAGCGACGCCGGAGGGGCTCCGCGAAGAGCCCGGCGCCGGGAAGCACCTGCCCGGCGGGCCCGGGGCGGGGAGCCCTCCGGTGAGCGCGCTGGGGGCCCTGCTCGCCACGCGGTCCGAGTCCGGCTCCACCGGGATGCGGTCCCGCATCCTGCTCGGCCTCGTCTGCGCGGGATATTCGGTGGGGGCCGCCTTCGGCTGGGGCTCACCGCAGGTCGCCGTCTTCATGGGGGACTTCGGTCTCGCCGCCGCGGCACTGGTCGCCGCGGTCTCCTGCTTCCTCTACGCACGGACGGGCGCGGGTCGGCTCCGCCCCGCCTGGCTGCTGTTCTCGCTCTCCTCCCTCATGGCGGCCTGCGGAAACGCCGTCTGGGGGTGGTACGAGGTGATCCTCGGCGTCCCCGTGCCCACGCCCTCCCTCGCCGACGTCTTCTTCCTCTGCTTCGCGCCGCCCGCCATCGTCGGGCTGCTCGTCCTCGCCAAACGGCCCGTCACCCGGGCCGGCTGGGTCTGCCTGGCGCTGGACGCCTGGCTGATCGGCGGTTCCCTGCTGACGCTCGCCTGGAGCCTCGCCCTCGCGCACACCACGCATCTGGCGGGCGTCCAGGACACCAGCGTGGCTCCCGCGGCCCTCTCGCTGGCCTATCCGCTGCTCGACATCGTGCTCGTCTCGATGGTGCTCGCCCTGCACTTCCGCCGGGCCGGCGTGAACCGCTCCGCGGTGAACACCGCGATCGCCGCCCTGGCGCTCACCGTGCTGAGCGACGCGGTGTTCACCTCACCGCTGCTGCGCTCCACCTACCACTCGGGCCAACTCCTCGACGCCGGCTGGTTCGCCGGGTCGCTGCTCCTCGCCTACGCCCCCTGGGGGGCCCGGCGCGGAGCCCGGCCGGCCACCCGTCCCGGGCCCCCGCGCGCCATCGCCAGCCGCCCGATCGCCGGCTCCCTGGCCGCCCTGACTCCGTATCTCGCCGCCGCCGTCTGCACCCTGGGCATCCTGTACAACGTGGTCGAGGGCCGCCGGGTGGACCGGGTCGTCATCTTCACCGGCTGCACCGTCGTCCTGGCGCTGGTCGTCCGGCAGGGCATCATGCTGCTCGACAACATCTCCCTCACCCAGGAGCTGGCCCAGAAGGAGAACCACTTCCGCTCCCTGGTGCAGGGCTCCAGCGACGTCATCATGATCGCCGCACCCGACGGCACCCTGCGCTACGTCAGCCCCGCCGCAGCCGGGGTCTACGGGCGTGAGGCGGAGGGGCTCGTCGGGGCCGAGCTGTCCTCGATCATCCACCCCGACGATCGCGGCCGGGTCGTCCACGAGGTGCGGCGCTTCCTCGCCGCCCCGCCCCACGAGGAACCCACCACCCGCATCGAATGCCGCTTCCGCTCGGGCACCGGCGACTGGCTCAACGTCGAGTCCACCGTCAACCGCCACCAGGGCGGCCTCCTCCTCAACAGCCGGGACGTCACCGAACGGGTCAGGCTCCAGGCCCAGTTGCAGCACAACGCCGAACACGACCCGCTCACCGACCTGCCCAACCGGGCCCTGTTCACCGCCCGGGTCCGCCAGGCCCTCGGCGGCCGGCGGGCGAGCGACCCCGGCACCGCCGTCCTCTTCATCGACCTCGACGGCTTCAAGCAGGTCAACGACACCATCGGCCACCAGGCGGGCGACGAACTGCTCATCCAGGCCGGCCGCCGCCTCCAGGACTCCGTCCGGGCCGGCGACACCGCCGCCCGGCTCGGCGGCGACGAGTTCGCCGCGCTCATCATGGGCGACGGCACCCGCGACCAGGGCGCCCGCGAGTACCAGGTCCACGAGATCGCCGACCGGCTCCGTCTCACCCTCTCCCAGCCCTACCGGATCGGCCCCAGCGAGGTCCGGGTGGCCGCCTCCATCGGGGTGGCCTTCGCCGAGCCCGCCATCAGCCCCACCGACCTCATGCGCAACGCCGACCTCGCGATGTACCGCGCCAAGGCCGGCGGCAAGGACCGGGTCGAGCTGTACGCCCCGCAGATGCAGGCCGACGTCGTACGCCGCTCCGAGCTGGCCACCCGGCTGCGCACGGCCCTGCGCGACGGCGAGTTCGCCCTGCTGCACCAGCCCGTCGTCCACCTCGCCAGCGGCTCCGTCGCCGCCGTCGCCGCCCAGGCCCGCTGGCGCTCCGCCCAGGGGATCCTGTTCACACCCGCCGAGTTCCTGCGGGTCTCCGGCGACGACGACCGCACCGCCGAGCTCGGCCGCTGGCTCCTGGAGGAGGCCGTGGCCCAGGCCGCCGACCGGGCCAGGGCCGGGCACCCCGTCTCCGTCTCCGTCCGGCTCTCCGCCGCCCGGCTGCTGGACGCGGCCCCGCCGCCCGGCTCCATCGAGGCGCTGCTGACCCGCCACGGGCTGCCCTCCGGCGCCCTGATGATCGAGGTCGCCGACAGCGACCCGCGCGTCTCCTTCGACGCCCTGGAGCAGCGCCTGGTGGCCCTGCGCCGGCTCGGCGTACGGATCGCGCTCGACGGCTTCGGCAGCGGTTTCGCGGCGATCAACGCGCTGCGCAGGCTCCCCATCGACGTACTGAAGCTCGACCGGAATCTGGTGGAGGGGGTGGTCGAATCGGCCAGACTGCACAAGATCACCAGCGGCCTCCTGCGGATCGCCTGCGACCTCGGCCTCCAGTCCGTCGCCGACGGCGTCGACGTCCCCGAGCAGGTCCTCGCCCTGCGCGCCATGGGGTGTACCCACGGCCAGGGGATGGCTTTCTCCGGACCGCTCGACGAGTACCGGCTGCGACGCGCCCTGGTCCGCGGGGAGTTCCCCGTACCGAGCATTCCCAGCCCCCGGCCGGTGCTGGCGGGCGGCTCGATCCCGCTGCTCACCGGATCACATGCTGAGACGCCCGTCCCACCCACTTGACACGTCATGCGTGCTGGAGAGAGGGTCAATGCCATGCGCACCCGAATTCTCGTACTTGGAAAGCGCGTCGGCTGAAGCAGAGTCACTCCACGACACTCTGCGGACCGCACCCGGCGCGCTCCCCTCGCTTGCCTCACGGCACGAGGGGTTTTTTGTTGCACTGACACCTCTCAAAACGCTGCAAAACACCCGCGAAAAACCACCCGCGAAAACCCTCAGCTTCGAGAAGAGAATGCCGATGACCGAGCAGGCCACCGGGGCCCACCACCCGCAGCCGCGCGCCCGTACCGGCGGACAGCCGTCCGTCACCGTTGAGCACGTCACGGGCGCGCAGTCCCTCATCCGCTCTCTCGAGGAAGTCGGCGCCGACACGGTATTCGGCATTCCCGGCGGTGCGATCCTCCCCGCCTACGACCCGATGATGGACTCCACCCGGGTCCGCCACGTCCTGGTCCGCCACGAGCAGGGCGCCGGCCACGCCGCCACCGGATACGCGCAGGCCACCGGCAAGGTCGGCGTCTGCATGGCCACCTCGGGCCCCGGCGCCACCAACCTGGTCACCCCGATCGCCGACGCGCACATGGACTCCGTGCCGCTCGTCGCGATCACCGGCCAGGTCGCCTCCAAGGCCATCGGCACCGACGCCTTCCAGGAAGCCGACATCTGCGGCATCACGATGCCGATCACCAAGCACAACTTCCTGGTCACCAAGGCCGAGGACATCCCGCACACCATCGCCGAGGCCTTCCACATCGCCTCCACCGGCCGCCCCGGACCGGTCCTCGTCGACATCGCCAAGGACGCCCTCCAGGCGAAGACCACCTTCAGCTGGCCGCCCACCCAGGACCTGCCCGGCTACCGCCCGGTGACCAAGCCGCACGCCAAGCAGATCCGCGAGGCCGCCAAGCTGATCACCCAGTCCAAGCGCCCCGTGCTGTACGTCGGCGGCGGCGTCCTGAAGGCCGGGGCCACCGCCGAGCTGAAGGTCCTCGCGGAGCTGACCGGAGCGCCCGTCACCACCACCCTGATGGCGCTCGGCGCGTTCCCCGACAGCCACCCGCTGCACGTGGGAATGCCGGGCATGCACGGTGCGGTCACCGCCGTCACCGCGCTGCAGAAGGCCGACCTGATCGTCGCCCTCGGAGCCCGCTTCGACGACCGCGTCACCGGCAAGCTGGACAGCTTCGCCCCGTACGCCAAGATCGTCCACGCCGACATCGACCCCGCCGAGATCGGCAAGAACCGCACCGCCGACGTGCCGATCGTCGGTGACGCCCGCGAGGTCCTGGCCGACCTGGTGCAGGCTGTCCAGGCCGAGCACACCGAGGGCAACACCGGCGACTACAGCGCCTGGTGGAAGGACCTCAACCGCTGGCGCGACACCTATCCGCTGGGCTACGACCTGCCGGAGGACGGCAGCCTCTCCCCGCAGCAGGTCATCCAGCGCATCGGGCAGCTGGCCCCCGAAGGCACGATCTTCGCGGCCGGTGTCGGACAGCACCAGATGTGGGCCTCCCACTTCATCGACTACGAGCAGCCCGCCACCTGGCTCAACAGCGGCGGCGCCGGAACGATGGGGTACGCGGTCCCCGCCGCGATGGGCGCCAAGGCCGGCATGCCCGACCGCACGGTCTGGGCCATCGACGGCGACGGCTGCTTCCAGATGACCAACCAGGAACTGACCACCTGCGCGCTCAACAACATCCCGATCAAGGTCGCCGTCATCAACAACGGCGCCCTCGGGATGGTCCGCCAGTGGCAGACCCTCTTCTACAACCAGCGCTACTCCAACACCGTGCTGCACTCCGGCGCGGACACGGACGGCAACGCCGCCAAGGGCACCCGCGTCCCGGACTTCGTCAAGCTGTCCGAGGCCATGGGCTGCCACGCCATCCGCTGCGAGGACCCGGCCGACCTGGACAAGGCCATCGAAGAGGCCAACTCCATCAACGACCGCCCCGTCGTGATCGACTTCATCGTCCACGAGGACGCCATGGTCTGGCCGATGGTCGCCGCCGGCACCTCCAACGACGAGGTCCAGGCCGCGCGCGGCGTCCGCCCCGACTTCGGCGACAACGAAGACGACTGAGAGACAGAGAGAGAACGACTCCCATGTCCGAAAAGCACACGCTCTCCGTCCTGGTCGAGAACAAGCCCGGTGTCCTCGCCCGGATCACCGCCCTGTTCTCCCGACGCGGCTTCAACATCGACTCGCTCGCGGTCGGTACGACCGAGCACCCCGACATCTCCCGCATCACCATCGTCGTGAATGTCGAGGGCCTGCCCCTGGAGCAGGTGACCAAGCAGCTCAACAAGCTGGTCAACGTCCTGAAGATCGTCGAACTCGAGCCGTCCGCTGCGATCCAGCGGGAGCTCGTCCTGGTGAAGGTGCGCGCCGACAGCGAGACCCGCTCCCAGATCGTCGAGATCGTCCAGCTGTTCCGCGCCAAGACCGTCGACGTCTCCCCGGAGGCCGTCACGATCGAGGCGACCGGAGGGGCCGACAAGCTGGAGGCGATGCTCAAGATGCTGGAGCAGTACGGCATCAAGGAGCTCGTCCAGTCCGGCACCATCGCCATAGGGCGCGGCGCGCGCTCGATCACCGACCGGTCCCTGCGCGCCCTCGACCGCTCGGCCTGAGCGGACCCGCGGAGTCCCTGGCCCCGCTCGCATGGCGAGACCCGACAACGCATACGACGCACCCCGCCGTACGGTGGGACGCAACACCTGCACACCAAGGAGAAGACCCAGTGGCCGAGCTGTTCTACGACGACGATGCCGACCTGTCCATCATCCAGGGCCGCAAGGTCGCGGTTCTCGGTTACGGCAGCCAGGGCCACGCCCACGCGCTGTCGCTCCGTGACTCCGGCGTCGACGTCCGCGTCGGTCTGCACGAGGGCTCGAAGTCCAAGGCCAAGGCCGAGGAGCAGGGCCTGCGCGTGGTGACCCCCTCCGAGGCGGCCGCCGAGGCCGACGTCATCATGATCCTCGTCCCGGACCCGATCCAGGCCCAGGTCTACGAGGAGTCCGTCAAGGACAACCTCAAGGACGGCGACGCGCTGTTCTTCGGCCACGGCCTGAACATCCGCTTCGGCTTCATCAAGCCGCCGGCCAACGTCGACGTCTGCATGGTCGCCCCCAAGGGCCCCGGCCACCTGGTCCGCCGCCAGTACGAGGAGGGCCGCGGCGTTCCCTGCATCGTGGCCGTCGAGCAGGACTCCACGGGCAAGGGCCTGGAGCTGGCCCTGTCGTACGCCAAGGGCATCGGCGGCACGCGGGCCGGCGTCATCAAGACCACCTTCACCGAGGAGACCGAGACCGACCTGTTCGGTGAGCAGGCCGTCCTCTGCGGTGGCACCGCCGCCCTGGTCAAGGCCGGTTTCGAGACGCTGACCGAGGCCGGCTACCAGCCCGAGATCGCGTACTTCGAGTGCCTCCACGAGCTGAAGCTCATCGTCGACCTCATGTACGAGGGCGGCCTGGAGAAGATGCGCTGGTCCATCTCGGAGACCGCCGAGTGGGGCGACTACGTCACCGGCCCCCGGATCATCACCGACGCCACCAAGGCCGAGATGAAGAAGGTCCTCGCCGAGATCCAGGACGGCACCTTCGCCAAGAACTGGATGGCCGAGTACCACAACGGTCTGCCCAAGTACAACGAGTACAAGAAGGCCGACAGCGACCACCTGCTGGAGACCACCGGCCGTGAGCTGCGCAAGCTCATGAGCTGGGTGAACGACGAAGAGGCCTAGGCCTCGGGGGAGCGGGGCGGGTCCACGGCGGACCCCCCCCCCTCCGCAGTACCCCAGGGGCGGTTCCGTACGGGTGTACACCACGTCCACCCTCGTGCGGGTGATCCTTCCACGAGGGCGCGGTAAACAGCCCATCGCATGACTACACTTCTCAACACAAACACGCGTCAGGGCCCACAGTGTCGTGCGTCTACCACGCGGCTAGCCCCTCCACCGCCTGCGGCCGGCGGGACGGCCGTCCGCACTGGACTTGTGAGGACTCACGTGAGCTCGAAACCTGTCGTACTCATCGCTGAAGAGCTGTCGCCCGCCACGGTCGACGCCCTGGGTCCGGATTTCGAGATCCGGCACTGCAACGGCGCGGACCGCGCCGAGCTGCTCCCCGCGATCGCCGACGTCGACGCGATCCTGGTGCGCTCCGCCACCAAGGTCGACGCCGAGGCCCTCGCCGCCGCCAGGAAGCTCCGGGTCGTGGCCCGCGCGGGCGTCGGCCTGGACAACGTCGACGTCTCCGCCGCCACCAAGGCCGGCGTGATGGTCGTCAACGCCCCGACCTCCAACATCGTCACCGCCGCCGAGCTGGCCTGCGGTCTGCTGGTGGCCACCGCGCGCAACATCCCGCAGGCCAACACCGCGCTCAAGAACGGTGAGTGGAAGCGCTCCAAGTACACCGGCGTCGAGCTCAGCGAGAAGGTCCTCGGCGTCGTCGGCCTCGGCCGCATCGGCGTCCTGGTCGCCCAGCGCATGTCGGCCTTCGGCATGAAGATCGTCGCCTACGACCCCTACGTCCAGCCGGCCCGCGCCGCGCAGATGGGCGTCAAGCTCCTCAGCCTGGACGAGCTGCTGGAGGTCGCCGACTTCATCACCGTGCACCTGCCGAAGACCCCCGAGACCCTCGGTCTCATCGGCGACGAGGCGCTGCACAAGGTGAAGCCCTCGGTCCGCATCGTCAACGCCGCGCGCGGCGGGATCGTCGACGAGGAGGCGCTGTACTCCGCACTCAAGGAGGGCCGCGTCGCCGGCGCCGGCCTGGACGTCTACGCGAAGGAGCCCTGCACGGACTCCCCGCTGTTCCAGTTCGACCAGGTCGTCTGCACCCCGCACCTCGGCGCCTCCACCGACGAGGCGCAGGAGAAGGCGGGCATCGCGGTCGCCAAGTCCGTGCGCCTCGCCCTCGCCGGTGAGCTGGTCCCGGACGCGGTCAACGTCCAGGGCGGCGTCATCGCCGAGGACGTACGCCCCGGCCTGCCGCTCGCCGAGAAGCTCGGCCGGATCTTCACCGCGCTCGCGGGCGAGGTCGCGGCCCGGCTCGACGTCGAGGTGTACGGCGAGATCACCCAGCACGACGTCAAGGTGCTGGAGCTCTCCGCGCTCAAGGGCGTCTTCGAGGACGTCGTCGACGAGACCGTGTCGTACGTCAACGCGCCGCTGTTCGCGCAGGAGCGCGGGGTCGAGGTCCGCCTCACCACCAGCTCCGAGTCGCCCGACCACCGCAATGTGGTCACGGTGCGCGGCACCCTCTCCGACGGCCAGGAGGTCGCGGTCTCCGGCACGCTGGCCGGCCCGAAGAACCTCCAGAAGATCGTCGCCATCGGCGAGCACGACGTCGACCTGGCGCTCGCCGACCACATGGTCGTCCTGCGCTACCAGGACCGTCCCGGTGTGGTGGGCGCGGTCGGCAAGATCCTCGGCGAGGCCGGGCTGAACATCGCGGGCATGCAGGTCTCGCGGGCCGCCGAGGGCGGCGAGGCACTCGTCGTCCTCACCGTCGACGAGACGGTCCCGCAGCCGGTGCTGACCGAGATCGCCGAGGAGATCGGCGCGTCCTCGGCCCGCTCGGTGAACCTCACCGACTGACGCACCCGTACGACCCCGGCTGCCCCCCGCCGGGCCGCCCCCCCCCCCGCGCCCCCCCCCCCCCCCCCCCCCCCCGGGGGGCGGCGCCCCCCCCCCCCGGGGCCCCCCCGGCCCCCCGCGTTTCGTCCGCGGGTCAACCCGCGCCTGTGGGCCCGGGGTTGGGTCCTGGGGCCCACGACGTGCGAGGGGCACCGACCCTAGGGTGACCGGTTGTCATGTCACTCATGGGCACCGGGGGTCGGTTCACGTATGTCTGCTGTCGGTGGCATACCCGTAGCGGGAGGCCCGGCTCCGGCCGCCGCCCCGCGGCGTGACCTCCCGGGCCCGCTCGCCGTGGTCCGCGTGGCTCTCCTTGTCCTGCTCGGCGCGACGGCGCTCGGCGCGATCGGCCTCTCCGGCTCCGCGATCGCCGCGGACGCGATGGGCGCCGAGGTGCTCGGCATCCTGCTGTACGCCTCCGCGCCCGGGGTGCTCTGCGCGCTGCTGGCCCGGCATCTGCGTACGGGCGGCAGGCGCGTGCTGTGGGGGATCGTCGCCGTCCAGATCTGGCTGATCGTCGGCGGCCTCGGCAACGTGTCGGACGGGTCGCCGGACGGGTTCACGCAGCTGGTGCTGCCGGTCCTGATCCTGGTGCTGCTGAGCCGTCCGCAGAGCCGCGCGTGGTTCCTGCTGCCGCCCCGGGAGCGCGGGGAACCGCCGAAGTTCTCGCTCCCGCACATGATCACCTGGAGGCGGGACCGGGGGCAGAGCGCCCTGGAGTACCTGGGCCTGGTCCTGATCGTCGTCGCGCTGATCGGAGCGCTGACGGTGGGCGGCCTCGGCGGCCGGATCACGGAGGGCCTCCAGTCCGCGATCTGCTCGCTGACGGGCAGCTCGTGCCCGGTGTCGCCCGGAGGCAGCGACACCGTCGCGGGGGACGACCCGGGCGGCGGCGCGGACGGGGGTGCTGACGGCGGTACGTCGGGGAGCACGGACGGCGGCGCGGACGGCGGAGCCGACGGCGGTACGACGACCACGGGCGGCGCCACCGGAGGCGACGCGACGGGTGGCACGGGCGTTACGGGAGGCACCGGCGGTTCGGAGGGCTCGGGCGGTTCGGAAGGCTCGGGCGGCACCGAGGGCTCCGCAGGTACGGAGGGCTCGGCCGGTTCGGAGGGCTCCGCAGGCACCGAAGGCTCAGGCGGTACGGAAGGCTCGGGCGGCACCGAGGGCTCCGGCGGATCCGAAGGCTCCACCACGACGAGCGGCGGCACCGGCGGCCCCGACGACAACGGGCGCCCCGGCACCGGCGAGGACACCTACCCCGAGGACAGCGAGGAGCCCGAGGCCGCCTACGACGTACAGCCGACGTCCGACGAAGGCGACGGCGAGGGCGAGGACGGCGGCGAGCAGGCCGAGGAGAAGGAGGACTGCGGCGGCTGGGGCTTCTTCGGCTGCGCCTGGGACCGTACGACGCAGGTCTTCAAGGGACTCGTGGTCGACGGGCTCTGGGGCGACATCACCGGGATCATCGACCTGTTCAAGCCGGAGACCTGGTCGGGCCTCGTCGACTACGGGAAGCAACTCGGCGACCAGTGGGTCGAGGACTCCGAGGGCGCGGGCGACAAATGGGCCGACGGCGACTACCTGGGCGCGGTGTGGGACTGGGGCAAGGCCTCCGTGGGCACCGTGGTCACGGTCGGCGACGACGTCTTCGTCGGGGACGAGGTCCGCGAGCGCTGGAACAACGGGGAGAAGACCCGCGCGGTCACCGATGTGATCTGGAACGTCGGCTCGATCTTCATCCCCGGCTACAACGTCGGGAAGGTCGTCGGCAAGGCCGGCAAGCTCGGGGTGCTGGGCAAGGCCGCCGGAGCCGTGGGCCGCGCCGCCGACGACGCGGGGGCCGCGGCCCGCCGGGCCCGCGCGGCTGCTCAGGCCGGCGACCTCGACGGCGTACGGAAGGCGGCGAAGGAGGCCGACGAAGCGGCGGACACCGCCGAGGACGCGGCACGCCGTACCGGTTGCGTCATCGCCTCGGGCCCGCCGGCGGTGCGGTACGGCGGGGGCGGGGCCACCGGTGTCCCGGGCCCGGGCACCGGTGTGCTGGCGGGCGGCTCCCCTGGCCGGATCGTCCTCGCGAACGACGGATGCGACGAGGCGGCCAAGAAGGCGGCCCAGGATGCCAGGGCCGCGGAGCGGGCCGCCCACCTGGAGCAGAAGCGGCTGGAGGAGCCGGAGCGGGCGCGCAGGGCGGCGGAGGAGAAGAAGCAGTACCCCGAACCGAAGCGCAACGACACCTCCGACCCGCGCAACTACACCCCGCCGTCCTGGGCCGAGGACCTCGTCGACCGCAAGCTCGGCGACGCCGACGGGGGAGACGGGTACTGGGCGAGCCGCGACCGCAACCCCGCGCCCAACTGGAAGCGGAACGAGCCCTGGCTCCGCTACCAGGAGCAGGTGACCGGCACCAAGCGGGGCCAGGAGTACGTCGTACCGCATCCCGAGGAGGGCAGGCCGGCGGTGGAGTACGACGGCTGGGACTCCTCCCGGCAGACGTTCCTGGAGGCCAAGAACGGTTACGACAGCTATCTGTCCAAGTCCGACAAGGGCACCCTCAACCAGTCCGGCAAGGACAAGTTCATCAAGGAGGCCCGCGCCCAGGTGCAGGCGTCCGGCGGGCGGACCGTGGAGTGGCACTTCTCCGACCCGAACGTGGCCAAGGCCGCGCGCAAGGCGTTCCGTGAGGACGGACTGCCGATCAAGGTGGTGCACAGCCCGACGAAGCCCAACGACAGCAAGCGGAAGCCGGGGGCCTTCGACGAGTAGGCCGCGCCAGGAGGGAACGCCGCGTACCGAACGCCACGTGGGGAAGGCCGTGACCCGAGTAGCCTGCAACGCAGGGTGATTCCGGCCGCCGTCCGGCCGGAGGGACCGAGGGCAGTGGGCCGGCCGATGGAGGAGAGACGAGCATGCGACGTGTAGTGCGGGGTTTCTGGGGCCCCCGGCCGGAGCCGGCCGAGACCGTGGCCGACCGGTGGCTGCGGACCCTCGACGGGCTCGCCGAGCTGGTCCCGCAGGCGGCCGACGCCTGGAGCCAGGTCCACGGGAACGGGCCCGCCACCGCCATCACGGCCGACGAGGACGCCCTGCTCGACGCGCTCCGCAAGGCCCGGAGCGCGACCGACTGGTCGGACATCACCGGCACCGGGCTGCGGCTGGTCGGCACCGGGGCGCCCGGCTGGCAGGCGGAGATCAGCGGACTGGCCGGGGGTGCGCCGGACTTCCTGCTCCAGTCGCTGGCGATCATCCTGCACGCCCCGGACGAGGCCGTGGTCCCCGAGGAGGCCCTGCTCACCCTGGTCGCCCGGGTGTGGGAGCCGGACTTCGGCGATGTGAGCGACGACGACGTGCTGGACGCGCTGGAGGACGACGCCGGGTACTCCGTCGGCGACCCCGTCGTCGGGCGCGCCGGATATCTCTCCCCGGCCCGCGCCGCCCTCATCCCCGACGACCTGGAGACGGTCCGCCAACCCCTGCCCGGTGGCGGGGAGTTGCTGAGTATCGCGGCTCCGGGCGACAGCGCGACCGTGGTGCGTGTGTACGAGCGGCTGCGCGAGGCGGGGGCGCTGGCTCCGCTGCCCCGCCCGATGGACCGGGCGGCCCTGTGACCTCCCGGGCGGGCGAGGCCTTCGACGCGGAGCGCGCGGCGGCGGAGGTCACCGAGCTTCTCGCCGCCCCCGTGCCGGCCGTCGGCCCCACTGCCGCAGAGGGCGACCCGGTCACCGGCGAGTGGACGGTCACCGTCGGAGAGGGCTTCCGGATCGTGCCGCTCTGGGAGGGTGACCCGCTCACCGGCGTGTACGCCCCCGAGTGGAACGACGCCGAGGAGGCGGCCGAGGCCCATCTCGCCGAGCTGGCGCGGGTGTTGGGCGAGCGCTGGGGTCCGCACCGCACGGTGCGGCTGGACGGGCCGTTGATGCGGCGGCAGGGCGGATCGACGGTGGAGCCGCTGTTCGAGGCGCTGTTCTCCGAAGACCTGTACGGAGACCTGGAGGTCTGGGGCCCCGTCGATCCGGGCGGCCGGTGGATCGCCCTGGTCGTCGGACACAGCGACGGGGACGCGCCGTTCGTGCTGGCCGCCCTGGTCAGCGACCGCCCGGTCCCCGAACCGGCCCCCTTCGACGGGGCGTTGTGAGGCCCGTCCGGCTCCGCCCGATGCCGGCGGGCGCGGGCCGGAGCCGCTGATAAGGTCCGTCGACATCAACGCTCCCGTGAGCTGTCCCGTGCTGGAGAAGGTTCATGAAACTGCTCCCCCTGTTCCTCCGGCGGCCGATCGAAGCGGTGTACGAGCGCCGGCTCGCCGCCGGCCTGGTGGGCCTGCCGCGCCCCCAGCACGTCGGGATCATGGTCGACGGCAACCGGCGCTGGGCCCGCAAGGCCGGGCACACGGACGTCCGGGAGGGCTACCGGGCGGGCGGCGCCAAGGTGACCACGTTCCTGGGCTGGTGCACGGCCGCCGGGATCGAGCACGTGACCCTCTTCATGCTCTCCGACGACAATCTGGGCCGCCCCGCCGAGGAGCTCGGCCCGCTGATCGAGGTCATCGAGGACACCGTCCGCGACATCACCGCCGAGGGCCGGGACTGGGAGGTCCGGGCGATCGGCTCCCTCGACATGCTGCCCGGCACCAGCGCCCGGGTGCTCAAGGAGGCCACCGCCGCCACGACCGGGCGCGGCGGCCTCAAGGTGGACGTGGCGGTCGGCTACGGCGGCCGGCGCGAGATCGTCGACGCGGTGAAGAGCGCCTTCGAGGAGCACATCGCGGCCGGCGGCGACCCGGCCGACCTGGTCGCCCGGTTCGGGATCGACGACATCTCCCGGCACCTCTACTCACCCGTCGCCGATCACACCGACTTCATCATCCGCACCTCCGGCGAGCAGCGCCTCTCCGGCTTCCTGCTCTGGCAGTCCGCGTACGCCGAGATGCACTGGGTGGACTGCTACTGGCCGGCGTTCCGGCACGTGGACTTCCTGCGCGCACTGCGCTCGTACGCCAACCGGGAACGCCGCTTCGGCAAGTGACCCGGCCGGGCGGGTGCGGCCGTGCCCCGGAGTCCGAGGGGTCACGGCAGAGTGGGGGCATGGACGTACTCGATCTTGCCCGTGCCCTTGTCCTGGAGCGCCACCCCGACGCCCGCGCCGCGTTTCTCGGCGGCAGTGTCCTGACGAGCCGCCGCACCGCCCGGTCCGACCTGGACGTCGTCGTCCTGCTCGACGGCCCGCCCGCCCCGTACCGCGAGAGCCTGCGGTACGGGGACTGGCCGGTGGAGTTGTTCGTGCACACCGAGGACTCCTGGCACGGCTTCGTCACCCCGGAGATCGCGCAGCGGAACTCGGCCCTGCTGTGGATGTGCGCCGACGGGGCGCTGCTGTTCGACGCGGACGGGACGGGGGCACGGATGGCGGAGACGGCGAAACGTCTCGCGGCCGAGGGCCCGCCCCCGGTCACCGGCACGGCGCTCGAAGACGCCCGGTACGCGCTGACGGATCTGCTCGACGACTTCGGCGCCGTCACGGACGCGGGGGAGCGGCTGTTCGTCGTGGCCGAACTCGTCCGGCGGAGCGGTGAGCTGGCGCTGCTGACCCACGGCACGTGGCTCGGCGGCGGCAAGTGGCTGGCCCGACGCCTCGAACCGGTCGAGCCGGACCTGGCCGCGCGCCTGGACGAGGCGGCGCGGGCCGCGCTGCGCGGCGCACCGGAGGGCCTGACCTCCCTGGTCACGGAGGTCCTCGACGCGGCGGGCGGCCCCATCTGGGAGGGGTACCGCCGCAGCGGCCCGCGTAGGACGGCCTGAACCGTCGTCCCGGCCGGGCGGCCCGCCGGTGCTACAGCCGCGCCCGCTTGACCGCCATGTGCAGCAGCAGCCGGTCCTCGCCGTCGTTCAGGTCGAGGCCGGTGATCTGCTGGATCCGGGAGAGCCGGTAGTACAGCGTCTGGCGGTGGACGCCCAGCGCCGCGGCCGTCCGGCTCGCCTGGCCCGCGCAGTCCAGGAACACCTCGGCGGTGTGCGCCAGCTCCCGGTGCAGCGGGGTCAGCAGCGAGGCGACCGCCGGATCCCCGGGGTCGTTGCCGGTGCCCGGGAGGGCGGTCAGCAGGCGGTACGGGCCGATCTCCGACCACCGGGCGACCGGGGCGAACCGGGTCTCGGCCCGGGCCGCGCGGGCCGCCGCCACCGCCTCTCGCCAGGAGACCGTCAGCTGGTCCAGGCCCCGGCGCGGCGTGGCGATCCCCCCGGTGGCGGCCGGGTCCGCGCCGGTGCGCAGCCGGTCCGCGGCGCTGAGGGCCGGGTCCAGGCGGTCCGGCGAGCGCAGCCGGACGAGCGCGGCCAGCGACCGGTCCCCGGCGGCCCCCGGCACGGGGACCGTCGCCAGCGCGGCCGCCGACGCCACGCCCCGTACCGACGGAGTGTCGTCCGCCCACGGGGTCACGCACACCACCGCGTGCAGCCCCTCCGCGTCCCGGCCCAGGGCCTCGCCGAGCGCGGTGACGGCGGTGTCGTGCTGCCGGCCGGGGCCCGCCGTCAGCACCGCGCCGAACTCCCGCGAGAGGTCCGCGCCCGCCCGTGCCTCGTCGAAGAGGAGGGCCCCGATCCGCGCGGCGACCTCCATCGCGGCGGCGAGCTGCTCCTCGGCCGGGCCCGGGTCCGCGTCGAGCAGCCAGACGTAACCGAGGACAACACCCCGATGGCGTACCGGAAGGCAGATGCGGTCGCGGAACACCCCGGCCTCGGGCGCGGCGGGGATCCGGACGGGCCCGGTCGCCCGGGTGATGCCGAACCCCTCGAACCAGGCGCGGACGGCGGGGGTGGAGCGGCGGGTCAGGATCGAGCGGGTGCGGACCGGGTCCATCGCGGTGTCGTCGTCGCTGTCGTGGGCTCCGAAGGCGACCAGACCGAAGTCCCGGTTCTCCAGGGTGGCCGGGGCGTCGAGGAGGGCCGAGATCTCGTCGACCAGTTCCTGGTAATCGCCTGTCACTCCGCCATTCTGCACCCCCTCACGCCCTTCTTCATACAGATGTCTGAGATGGCGGCCACGGATGCGTGACAGGTGTCGATGGCACAGCCCGCACGGGGTGCCTAGATTTCACAGTGGTTATCCGTGCCGTACCGGTCCGTTCACGTTCGTACCGTTACGGCCCTTCGTCCGTACATTCGTGGAGGTGCCCCGTGCTGGCTCCCGTGATTCTCGCCGCATCACGCAGCGACAAGATGCGCCGGTTCATCTCGGCCGCGCCCGGCACCAAGCAGGTCGTCGACCGCTTCATCGCGGGGGAGACCGTCGACCAGGTCGTCCCGATCGTCGAGGACGCCGCGGACAGGGGCCTGGAGGTCACGCTCGACGTCGTCGGCGAGGACATCACCACCCCCGCGCAGGCCGAGGCCGCCCGCGACGCCTACCTGGAGCTCGTCGAGCGCCTGAAGGTCCTGGACCTGGGCCCGCGCGCCGAGATGTCCGTGAAGCTGTCGATGTTCGGCCAGGCGCTGGAGAACGGCCACGAGCTGGCCCTCGCCAACGTGCGCCCGGTCGTCGAGGCGGCGGCCGCCATCGGCACCACGGTCACCCTGGACGCCGAGGACCACACGACCCTCGACTCGATGTTCGCCATCCACGAGGAGCTGCGGAAGGACTTCCCGCAGACCGGCTGCGTCATCCAGTCCTACCTCTTCCGCACCGAGGACGACGCCCGCCGCCTGGCCGAGGCCGGCAGCCGTGTCCGCATCGTGAAGGGCGCCTACAAGGAGCCCGCCTCCGTCGCGTACCAGGACAAGGCCGAGATCGACAAGGCGTACGTCCGCATCACCCGCATCCTGATGGAGGGCGCGGGCTACCCGATGATCGGGTCGCACGATCCCCGTCTCATCGCCATCGCCCAGGAGCTGGGCCGCCAGGCCGGGCGCAAACTGGACGAGTACGAGTTCCAGATGCTGTACGGCATCCGCAGCGACGAGCACGTCCGGCTCGCGTCCGAGGGCCACCGGATGCGCGTCTACACGGCGTACGGCACCGACTGGTACGGATACTTCATGCGCCGCCTCGCGGAGAAGCCGGCCAACCTGCTGTTCTTCGGCCGCTCGATCCTCACCAAGGGCTGAGCAGCCCCCGGGCTGACCCACACCCCCGCCGACATCAAGGAGACAAGGCACTCATGGACGCCGTCACCCAGGTCCCCGCGCCGGTCAACGAGCCGGTCCACTCCTACGCCCCGGGCTCCCCGGAGCGCGCCCGCCTGGAGGTGAAGCTCAAGGAGCTCGCCGACAACCCGATCGACCTGCCGATGACCATCGGCGGCGAGAAGCGCATGGGCGGCGGCGAGCGGGTCAACGTCGTACAGCCGCACAACCACCAGGCCGTCATCGGCACCTTCGCCGGCGCCACCGAGCAGGACGCCCAGGACGCCGTCGACGCGGCCCTCGCCGCCGCTCCGGCCTGGCGCGCGATGTCCTTCGACGACCGCGCCGCGATCATCCTGCGCGCCGCCGAGCTGCTCTCGGGCCCCTGGCGCGAGACGCTGGCCGCCTCCACCATGCTCGGCCAGTCCAAGACCGCCCAGCAGGCCGAGATCGACACCCCCTGCGAGCTCATCGACTTCTGGCGCTTCAACGTGCACTACGCGCGCCAGATCCTCGCCGAGCAGCCCCCGGCCAACTCCCCGGGCGTGTGGAACCGCATGGACCACCGCCCGCTGGAGGGCTTCGTCTACGCGATCACGCCGTTCAACTTCACGGCCATCGCGGGCAACCTCCCCACCGCCCCCGCCCTCATGGGCAACGTCGTGGTGTGGAAGCCGTCCCCGACGCAGACCCACGCCGCCGTGCTGCTGATGCAGCTCCTGGAGGAGGCCGGGCTGCCCAAGGGCGTCATCAACCTGGTCACCGGCGACGGCAAGGCCGTCTCCGAGGTGGCGCTGAACCACCGCGACCTGGCCGGCATCCACTTCACCGGCTCGACCCCCACCTTCCAGCACCTGTGGAAGACGGTCGGCAACAACATCGCCACCTACCGCACCTACCCGCGGCTCGTCGGCGAGACCGGCGGCAAGGACTTCGTCGTCGCGCACCCCAGCGCCGACCGCGCCATCCTGAAGACCGCGCTGACCCGTGGCTCCTTCGAGTTCCAGGGCCAGAAGTGCTCCGCGTCCTCGCGGGCGTACGTCCCCGCCTCCATCTGGAACTCCGGCTTCAAGGAGGAGTTCGCGGCCGAGGTCGACTCCATCACGATGGGTGACGTCACCGACCTGAGCAACTTCATCGGGGCCGTCATCGACGACCGCTCGTTCGCCAAGAACAAGGCCGCGATCGACCGCGCCAAGTCCGACCCGACGTGCACCGTCATCGCCGGTGGCACCTACGACGACTCGGTGGGCTACTTCGTCCGCCCGACCGTCATCGAGTGCACCGACCCGGAGAACGAGGTCTTCACGACCGAGTACTTCGGCCCGATCCTCGCGGTCCACGTCTACGAGGACGAGAAGTACGACGCGATGCTGGCGCAGATGGAGTCGGTCTCCGACTACGCGCTGACCGGCTCGGTCATCGCGGGCGACCGTGCGGCCGCCGCCTACACGATGGACAAGCTCCGCTACGCCGCGGGCAACTTCTACATCAACGACAAGTCGACCGGCGCCGTCGTCGGCCAGCAGCCCTTCGGCGGTGGCCGTGCCTCCGGCACCAACGACAAGGCGGGCGCCCCGCAGAACCTCCAGCGCTGGACCCTGACCCGGGCCATCAAGGAGACGCTGGTCCCGCCGACCGACTACACCTACCCCCACCAGGGCTGACGCCCTCCCGGGACGCCGCAGCACGGCGCCCCGGACCGGGGTCTCCGTCACGGAGGCCCCCCTGAGCACCGCCCCCCCCACCCCCGGGTTTGGTGCGCCGCGGGGCGCGCCGCAAACCGGGCCCGGGCGCCGGGGCCGGGGGGGG
>NZ_JAFEUF010000610.1 GCF_016901035.1 Streptomyces durocortorensis | reverse complement strand
TTCACCCGCACACCGTCGCCGCGCAACCCCTCCTCCAGTGCGCCGACCGCTTCCGCGTCACCCGACACCGTCACCGAAGCAGGCCCGTTGACCGCCGCGAGATCCACCCCGTCCGGCAGGACAAGCGCCTCCTCGGCCAGCCCCACAGCCAGCATCGCCCCACCGGCCGGCAACGCGTCCATCAGCCTGCCGCGCGCCGACACCAGAACACACGCGTCGTCCAGAGACAGCACCCCCGCGACGTG
>NZ_JAFEUF010000088.1:11947-26783 GCF_016901035.1 Streptomyces durocortorensis | reverse complement strand
CCGCGCCCCCGCCCCCCGCCCCGCGCCCCCCCCCCCCCCCCCCCCCCCCCCCCCCCCCCCCCCCCCCCCGGGGGGTCTGCCGGGATCAGACCGGGGTGACGTACGCCCCGGCGATCCCGCCGTCGACCAGGAAATCCGTGGCGTTCACGAACGAGGAGTCGTCGCTCGCCAGGAACGCCACCGCGGCCGCGATCTCCGTCGGCTCGGCGAACCGCCCGACCGGGATGTGGATCAGCCGCCGCGCGGCCCGCTCCGGGTCCTTGGCGAACAGCTCCTGGAGCAGCGGGGTGTTGACCGGCCCCGGGCAGAGCGCATTGACCCGGATCCCGTCGCGGGCGAACTGCACACCCAGCTCGCGCGACATCGCCAGCACCCCGCCCTTGGACGCGGTGTACGAGATCTGCGAGGTGGCCGCGCCCATCCGGGCCACGAACGACGCCGTGTTGATGATGGAGCCCCTGCCCTGCGCGCGCATGTAGGGGATGGCCGCCTTGCAGCAGAGGAAGACCGAGGTCAGGTTGACCTCCTGCACCCGCTTCCACGCCTCCAGACCGGTGTCCAGGATGGAGTCGTCGTCGGGCGGCGAGATCCCCGCGTTGTTGAACGCGATGTCGACCGACCCGTAGGCGTCGAACGCCGCCTTGAAGAGGGCGTCGACCTGCTCGGCGTCGGTGACGTCGGTTCGGACGAAGAGCCCGGCGGCCTCCTCGGCGGCGGCCTTGCCGCGCTCCTCGTCCACATCGGCGCAGACGACGTGCGCGCCCTCGGCGGCCAGCCGCCGTACGGTGGCCAGCCCGATGCCGCTGCCGGCTCCGGTGACGACGGCGGTGCGGCCGACCAGGCGGCGGCAGACGAAAGAAGTGTCGGTCATGGTGCTCAGGCCTCCGTGCTGATGAAGACGTTCTTGGTTTCGGTGAAGGCGGCCAGGGCGTCCGGGCCGAGTTCGCGGCCAAGACCCGACTGCTTGTAGCCGCCGAAGGGAGTCGAATAGCGCACGCTGGAGTGCGAGTTGACCGAGAGATTGCCCGCCCGCAGCCCCTGGCTCACGCGCAGCGCGCGGCCGACGTCCCGGGTCCAGACCGAGCCGGCGAGCCCGTAGTCGGTGGCGTCGGCGAGGCGCAGCGCGTCCGCCTCGTCCTCGAACGGCAGGACCACCGCCACCGGCCCGAAGACCTCCTCGACGGCCACCGGAGCGTCGGGCGAGACCCCGGCGAGAACGGTCGGCGGATACCAGAACCCAGGCCCCTCGGGGGCCTTGCCGAGCATCGCCCGTACGCCGTCGGCCTCCCGGCCGCCGTCGACGAGGCCTCGGACCCGGTCCCGCTGGACGGCCGAGATCAGCGGCCCCATCTGCGTCCGCTCGTCGGCCGGGTCGCCCACCACCACGGCGGACACGGCCGGGACGAGCAGGTCGAGGAAGCGGTCGTACACGGACCGCTCGACCAGGATCCGGGTGCGGGCGCAGCAGTCCTGACCGGCGTTGTCCAGGAAGGACATCGGGGCGGCGGCCGCCGCGGCCGCCACATCGGCGTCGGCGAAGACGATGTTGGGGCTCTTGCCGCCCAGTTCCAGGGTGAGCCGCTTCACGCGCTCGGCGCAGCGGGTCATGATGTGCTTGCCGGTCCGGGTGGAGCCGGTGAACACGATCTTCGCAACCCCCGGGTGCTCGACCAGCGCGCTCCCGGCCACCGGGCCCTCGCCGGGCAGCACCTGGAAGAGACCCTCGGGAAGGCCTGCCGCCAGGGCGAGTTCGGCCAGCCGGAGCGCGGTCAGCGGGGTCGTCTCGGCGGGCTTGAGGAGGACGGCGTTGCCCGCCGCGAGGGCCGGGGCGAGGCCCCAGGCGGCGATCGGCATCGGGAAGTTCCACGGCGCGATCACCCCGATGACGCCGAGCGGCTCCAGGACGGTGAAGTCGATGCCGCCCGCCACCGGGATCTGCCGGCCCAGCAGCCGCTCGGCGCCGCCCGCGCTGTAGTCCAGCAGATCGCGGACGTTGCCCGCCTCCCAGCGGGCGTTGCCGATGGTGTGGCCCGCCTCGCGGACCTCCAACTGCGCCAGTTCCTCGATGTGTTCGTCGACGGTGACGGCGAAGCGGCGCAGCAGGCGGGCCCGGTCGGCGGGCGCGGCCGCGGCCCAGGATCGCTGGGCGGCCGCCGCGCGGGTGACGGCGGCGTCCACATCGGCGGCGGAGGCGGCCGGGACGGTGGCGATGACCTCGGCGGTCGCCGGGTTCAGGACGTCGAGGGTGGGTTGTGACACGTACGGACCCCGATCAGGGAAGGAGGTGGTGGTGCGGAGGTGTGCCGGTTGTCAGAGCCGTTCGAAGGAGCGGCGCAGCTCCCAGTCGGTCACCGCGGAGTCGTACGCGGCCAGTTCGACCCGGGCCATGTTGAGGTAGTGCGCGACGACCTCCTCGCCGAAGGCCTCCTTGGCGATCGGGCTGGCCTCCCACAGTTCGGCGGCCTCGCGCAGGGTCGTCGGCACCTGGTCGTACTCGGCGGTGTAGGCGTTGCCCGTACAGGCCTCGGGCAGCTCCAGCCGGTGCTCGACCCCGTACAGCCCGGCGGCGACCAGTCCGGCGACGGCCAGATGCGGGTTGACGTCGCCGCCGGGCAGCCGGTTCTCGAAGCGCATCGAGCGCCCGTGGCCGACGACCCGCAGGGCGCAGGTGCGGTTGTCGACGCCCCAGGCGACGGCGGTGGGGGCGAAGGAACCGGGCTGGAAGCGTTTGTAGGAGTTGATGTTGGGGGCGTAGAGGAGCGAGAAGTCGCGCAGGGCGGCGAGCTGGCCGGCCAGGAAGTGGCGCATCAGCTCGGACATGCCGTCCTCGCCGTCGCCCGCCATCACGTTCTCGCCGTCCGCGTCGGTGAGCGAGAGGTGGATGTGGCAGGAGTTGCCCTCGTTCTGGTCGTACTTGGCCATGAAGGTCAGCGAGACGCCCTCCTGGGCCGCGATCTCCTTGGCGCCCGTCTTGTAGACGGCGTGCTGGTCGCAGGTGGTGAGCGCCTCGTCGTAGCGGAAGACGATCTCGTGCTGGCCGGGATTGCACTCGCCCTTGGCGGACTCGACGGTCAGCCCGGCCTGCTGCATCTCGTTGCGGATCCGGCGCAGCAGCGGCTCGATGCGGCCGGTGCCGAGGATGGAGTAGTCGATGTTGTACTGGTTGGCGGGGGTCAGCCCGCGGTAGTCGCGGTCCCAGGCCTCCTCGTAACTGTCCCGGAAGACGATGAACTCCAGCTCCGTGCCGACCTGGGCCGTCCACCCGCGCTCCGTCAGCCGGTCGAGCTGGCGGCGCAGGATCTGCCGGGGGGCGGCCACCACCGGACTGCCGTCGTGCCAGGCGAGATCGGCGATCAGCAGGGCGGTTCCCTCGTGCCGTCGGCCGGGGCGCAGGGTGGCGGGGTCGGGGACCATGCCGAAGTCGCCGTAGCCGTTTTCCCACGAGGACATCGCGTAACCGTCGACGGTCTGCATCTCGGTGTCCACGGCCAGGAGGTAGTTGCAGCCCTCGGTGCCGTGCTCCAAGACCTCGTCCAGGAAGAACCCGGCCGCGAACCGCTTCCCCTGAAGCCGGCCCTGCATGTCGGGGAAGGCCAGCACCACGGTGTCTATCGACCCGTCCGCGACCCGTGAGCGGAGCTCGTCGACGCCGAGCGGGGGTGTGCGGTCTGCCACGGGATGCCTCCTTGGGTGAACCGGGAGGCATAAGGTATGACAGAGAACCATTGCTTGGGAAGGGGATCCGCCAGTGGCCACGAGGGAGAGAGCGGACGACACCCGTCCGGCGGCAGCCGCCACCGATGCGGGGGCCGGCGAGCCGGACGCGGCGACCGGCCCGCTGGACTCCGTGCTGCGCCCCGTCCGCGCGGGCAACGGCTTCGAGGAGGCGCTGGAGCAGGTCCTCCAGCTTCTGCGCCTCGGCCTGGTCCCGCCCGGCGAACGCCTGCCCTCCGAGCGCGAGTTGTCCCAGCATCTGCGGATCAGCAGGGTGACGCTGCGCGAGGTCCTCAAGGTCCTCCAGGACCAGAACATGGTCGAGAGCCGCCGCGGCCGCTACGGCGGAACGTTCGTCCTGCCGCGCCCCGCAGCCCCCGAGGGCAGCGGCGAACTGCGCCGCCGCATCGCCGCCGTCGACGTGGAGGACACCCTGCGCTTCCGCGAGGTGCTGGAGGCCGGAGCGGCGGGCCTGTGCGCCGAAGGGCTCACGGCCGACGCCGAGCTGCGGCTGCGCGGCGCGCTGGACGCCACGCAGGGGGCCCGGCTGGAGGACTACCGCCGCCAGGACACCCTCCTCCACCTCACGCTCGCCGAACTCTCCGGCTCTCGCACGCTCGCCGCCCGGTACGCCGCCGTCCGGGCCACGCTCAACGAACTGCTCGACTGCATCCCGCTGCTGGTGCGCAACCTGGAGCACTCGCAGCAGCAGCACGCGGCCGTCGTCGAGGCGGTGCTCGACCGGGACGCGGACGCGGCGCGCGAGATGATGCGCGAGCACTGCGGCGGCACGGCGGCCCTGCTGCGCGGCTTCCTCGCCTGAGCCCGCAGTGACGGCGCCCTGCCGGGCCGCGGCCGGCGAGGCGAATCCGTAACCACTCTTTAACGCACGCCCCTTGCCATTCCCCCAGCTGTTCCACAAAGGTGTGCCGACGAACCTTTGATCGAAGCAGTTCCAACGATGAAGTCGACACACATCTGGAGCGCCTCATGGCTCAGGGAACCGAAACACCCGCCGGACCACCCGGTGACGCGAGCCCCGGGGGATCCGGCACGGACGCGTACCTCCACCGCAGGACCCTGCGCCGGGGCAGCGCCGGCTGGCTCCTGCTGACCGGCCTCGGCGTCGCCTACGTCGTCTCCGGCGACTTCTCCGGCTGGAACATCGGCCTGTCCAAGGGCGGCTTCGGCGGGCTCGCCGTGGCCATGGTCCTGATGGGCGTCATGTACGCGTGTCTGGTCTTCGCGCTGGCCGAACTCTCCGCCATCCTCCCCACGGCGGGCGGCGGTTACGGCTTCGCCCGGCGAGCGCTCGGCACCTGGGGCGGCTTCCTGACGGGGACCGCGATCCTCATCGAGTACATCCTCGCCCCCGCCGCCATCTCGCTCTTCATCGGCGACTACGTCGAATCGCTCGGGCTGTTCGGTCTCACCTCCGGCTGGCCCGTCTACCTCGCCTGCTTCGCGATCTTCATCGGCATCCACCTCTGGGGCGTCGGCGAGGCGCTCCGCTTCAGCCTGGTGGTGACCGCGATCGCGGTGGCCGCGCTGCTGGTCTTCGCCGTCGGCGCGTTCACCGAGTTCGACGCGGGCCGCCTCAACGACATCCCGGCCGACGCCTCCGCCTTCGGCTCCTCCTCCTGGCTGCCGTACGGACTCCTCGGGATCTGGGCCGCCTTCCCCTTCGGCATGTGGTTCTTCCTCGGGGTGGAGGGCGTGCCGCTCGCCGCCGAGGAGGCCAAGGACCCGGTCCGCTCGATGCCCAAGGCCCTGGCGATCTCGCTGGCCGTACTGGTCTTCCTGGCCCTCATCACCTTCGTCTCCGCCACCGGCGCCCAGGGCGCCAACGCCATCAAGGAGGCCGGGAACCCGCTCGTGGTGGCCCTCCAGGGCGACGGCGAGCCGACCGCCCTGAGCCGCTTCGTGAACTACGCGGGTCTCGCCGGGCTCGTCGCCTCCTTCTTCTCCCTGATCTTCGCCGGATCCCGCCAGCTCTTCGCCCTCTCCCGGGCGGGCTATCTGCCCCGCTTCCTCTCCCTCACCAACCGCCGCAAGTCCCCCTACCTCGGCCTGCTGATCCCCGGCGTCATCGGGTTCACGCTCGCCGCCTGGAGCGGCAACGGCGGCCGGATGCTGAACGTCGCCGTCTTCGGGGCCACCATCAGCTACGCGCTCATGGCCCTCTCCCACCTGGTGCTGCGCCGCCGCGAACCGGAGCTGCCGCGCCCCTACCGAACCCCCGGCGGCGCGCTCACCTCGTCCGTCGCCCTCGTTCTGGCATGCTCGGCCCTGGTGGCGACCTTCCTGGTGGACCGCGACGCGGCGTTCATCGCGCTCGGCGTGTACGCGGTGGCGCTGGCCTACTTCGCCTTCTACAGCCGTCACCGGCTGGTCGCGGGGGCCCCGGAGGAGGAGTTCGCCGCACTGGCGGCGGCCGAGGCCGAACTCGCCCGCGACTGAGCCCCGCGTTCTGCACCCCGACCCACCGAGGAGTCCGTTCCATGTCCCGGCCCGTCATCGGCATCAGCACCTACCAGGACCCGGCCCGCTGGGGCACGTGGGAGATGCCCGCGGTGCTGCTGCCCGCCGGCTATCCGCGCCTCGTCCGGGCGGCGGGCGGGCTCGCGGTGCTGCTGCCGCCCGACGACGCCGAGGACGCGGCCCGGGACACCGTCGCCGCCCTGGACGGGCTGGTGATCGCCGGGGGAGCGGACGTCGAGCCGGCCCGGTACGGGGCGGTCGCCGACCCCCGTACCGGGCCCCCGGCCCGCGAACGCGACGCCTGGGAACTGGCGTTGATCCGGGCGGCGATCGACCGGCAGGTCCCCCTGCTCGGCATCTGCCGGGGCATGCAACTGCTGAACGTCGCCCTCGGCGGCACGCTGATCCAGCACCTGGACGACCACACCGGCGGCCTCGGCGTCTTCGGCAGCCACCCGGTGACCCCCGTGCCCGGCACCGTCTACGCGGCCGCCGTCCCCGAGACCGCCATGGTGCCCGCCTACCACCACCAGGCGGTCGACCGCCTCGGCGGCGGACTGGTGGCCTCCGCCCATGCCCCGGACGGGACGGTGGAGGCCCTCGAACTCCCCGGGCACGAAAGCCTGGTGTTCGGTGTGCAGTGGCACCCGGAGATGGCCGAGGACACCCGGGTCATGGCCGCTCTGGTCCGGGCTGCCGGGGAGCGGGCCGGCCGGAGCCCTCGAACCCCGGACCGGAGAAGTCGGGCCCCGCGAACGCCGGAGAGCTGAAGCGGGAGCCGTGGCCCTCGCCCGGACCCGCCCCGGGCGCCGCCTCGGCGATCTCCTGGAGGAGGAACGGCCGGATCCCCCGGTCCCGCAGCGCCGCGAGCCACGCCTCACGGGCCTGGGCGAGCGCGGGAGAACCGGCGGCGGACGGACCGGGTACGGCCACCGCGTCCGCCGCCGACTGCTTCGCCGCCGTCCGATAGAGGGCGACCGCACTGGCCAGGGCCGTGACCGCCGCGACCACCAGGCTCGACCAGCCGACGCCGACGAGGGTGCCCGCCAGGGCCGGCAGGGCCTCGGCGAGCCGCAGGCCGTACCCGAGCACCAGGAACGTCGCCGCGGCCACCGCGGCGAGCACCGGCGTCAGCACCCCGAGAACCGCCAGCGCCCCGGCCCCCGGCCGCTCCTGATCGCCCGGCCCGGAGAGCGGCGCCGCCCCGGCGTCCCGTCGCCCGCCCCGAGCCCGCAGCCGCAGGGCCGCGTACCGCCGGTACTCCGCGTCGGCGGCCGGAACCGTCCGCGCCACGGCCGCCAGGCCCCGGACCCGCAGCCGGGCGCCGGGGACACCCGAGCGCTCCAGCAGCCGTCGGAGCTCCGGGGAGGCGATCACCTCGTCGAGCGCGCTCGCGTAGTCGGACCGGTCCTCGTCCCCGAGCCGGGAAGGTCTGCCCATGCTGTCCCTCGGTCGCTGCCTGTGTGATGGGTGGTCGTGGTCGTACGGCGGCACGCGGGGGTGCGCACGCGGCGCGTACGGCACCCCCGCGTGGTCCGGTGAGGCGTCCTAGAGGTGCTGCGCGACCGCGGGCATCAGGTCCTGGAAGGTCCGCCCGTCCGCCGGTGCCCCGATCGCGGTCATCTGCCAGCCCGAGCCGCTCCGCTGGACCTTGGCCATGATCTGGGCAGTGTGCCGCCCGCCGCCGGTCAGGGTGTACCGGGCCAGCTCCTGGCCGTTGCTCTCGTCGACCAGCCGGCAGAAGGCCGCCTCGACCTCCTCGAAGGTCTGGCCGGTGAACGAGTTCACCGTGAAGACGATCTGGTCCACATGGGCCGGCACGCGCCGCAGATCGACGACGATGGACTCGTCGTCGCCGCCCTGGCCGGCCCCGCCGACCCGGTTGTCCCCGGTGTGCTGGACCGAACCGTCGTCGCTGGTCAGGTGCTGGAAGAAGACCACGTCCTGCGGGGCCTGGCCCGCGAAGAGCACCGCCGAGGCGTCCAGGTCGATCTCGCGGGCGGTGAGCCGTGCCATGAATCCCTTGCGGGGAGCGGATTTCCAGCCCAGACCCATCCGTACGACGTCGAGTTCGCCGCCGCCGGACTTGGTGAGGCTGACCTGCTGGCCCTTGGTGAGGTTGATCGTCATCGTTCCGCCTTCTGTGATCGGATCCGTGCGGCTCAGAGAGTGACGCCGAAGTCGGCGACGATGCCGCTCAGGCCGGATGCGTAACCCTGCCCGACCGCACGGAACTTCCACTCGGTGCCGTGCCGGTACAGCTCGCCGAAGACCATCGCCGTCTCGGTGGAGGCGTCCTCGCTCAGGTCGTAACGGGCGATCTCCGCGCCGCCCGCCTGGTTCACCACGCGGATGTACGCGTTACGGACCTGGCCGAAGCTCTGGCCCCGGCTCTGGGCGTCGTGGATCGAGACCGGGAACACGACCTTCGCCACGGTCGCCGGCACCGAGGGCAGGTCGACCTTGACGATCTCGTCGTCGCCCTCGCCCTCACCGGTGAGGTTGTCGCCGGTGTGCTCGACCGAACCGTCGGGGCTCTTGAGGTTGTTGTAGAAGATGAAGTGCTCGTTGGACAGCACCTTGCCCGCCTCGTCGCAGAGCAGCGCGCTCGCGTCCAGGTCGTAGTCGGTGCCGGTGGTGGTGCGGAGGTCCCAGCCGAGACCGACGAGGATCGCGGTCAGCCCCGGAGCCTCCTTGCTCAGCGAGACGTTTCCGCCCTTGGCGAGGCTCACGCCCATGATGTTCTCCCTTGTCCGACGGCAGTGGGGAAAATCTACAGCACTGTAGATTTGCGGGGCCAGGAGGCGAACGCCCGGGACACGAGCGGTCCCGCGTCGGCCGGTGGCCGGTGACTCCGCCACTGGATACGATTCCCCGATGCCCGGCGGGCGCAGCGCCGCGGCCGGGCGGCCGAACGGAGCGAGCCGGGCGGCGAGAGCGAGGAAGGGGCCGTGCCGTGGACGCCGAAGGAGCCGGTGGCGAGCGGGAGACGCCTGCCCGCAGGCGCGGTCAGGGCGAGCTGGAGGCCCAGGTGCTGTCGGTGCTGGGCGGGGCGAGCGAGCCGGTGACTGCCGCCTGGGTCCTGGAGCGGCTCGGCGCCGGCCTCTCGTACAGCACCGTCATCACGATCCTGACGCGGCTCCACGCCAAGCAGGCCGTCACACGCACCGGACGGGGCCGCCCCGTCCTGTGGGAGCCCGTGGCGAACGAGGCGGGGCTCGCCGCCCTGCGGATGCGCCGGCTCCTGGACAAGCAGAGCGACCGTGACGCGGTGCTCTCCAGCTTCGTCTCCGTCCTCTCCTCCCACGACGAGGACCTGCTGCGGGCCCTGCTCGCCGAGAGCGGACCCGACGGCACCGGAGCGCCCTCGGACCGGCCGGAGCGCTGACGATGGGCGTCTTCGTGTACCTGCCCCTCGTGCTGCCCCTGACCGCGTGGCCGATCGCGCGCCTGGCCGAACAGCACCTGCACCCCCGCCGGGCCGCCCGGCTGCTGACCACCGCCGCCGTGATCCTCGCCTCGTGCAGCCTGGTGTGCCTCGGACTGCTCGTGGTGGTGGGCACGGCCCAGCTGCCCGGCAACCCGCTGCCCGACGGCTGGTCCGACGACGAGGTCCGCGAGGCGGTGCCGCACGACGCGTTCGCGGGCAAGGCGTCCATCCTGGCGCTCGTCGTCGTGACGGCGGCCTGCGGATTCACCGTCCACCGCCACTACCGCTTTCGGGCGCGGGCCCGCCGGGCGCTCGCCGGCCTGCCGGGCGGCGACGTCGCCGTGCTGCCCGACGACGTCCCGTACGCCTACGCGCTCCCCGGCTCCCCGGGGCGGGTGATGGTCTCCACGGCCATGCTCGCCTCCCTCGAACCGGCCGAGCACCGGGCGCTGTTCGCCCACGAGCGGGCCCATCTGGCGGGACGCCACCACCGGCTGCTGCTCGCGACCCGGCTGGCCGGCTGCGTCAACCCCCTGCTGTGGCCGCTGCTCGGGGCCCTGGTCTACAGCACGGAGCGCTGGGCGGACGAGGAGGCGGCCCGCATCACCGGCGACCGCCGGCTGACCGCCCGCGCGGTCGGCAAGGCGGCGCTCGTCGCCCGCCCGGTGACGGGCGGCGCGGCCTTCGCCGCGTTCGCCGCCGCGGGGCCGGTGCCGCGCCGGGTGGCGGCGCTCCTGGGCCCCGTGCCGCCGGACCGGGGCTGGCCCCCCGCCCTCACCCCGGCCGGCGTCGCCGCGCTCGTCGCCGCCGCCGGGACGACCGTCTCCGCCCTGTCCGCGCTGAACGCGGCCGTCGCCCTGTTCCTCGTCCTGGAGGCGGCGACCCCGTTCTAGCCCCCGCGGGCGAGGCGCCCGCGCTTACCGGAACCGGGCCGAACCCCTCCCATCTACACCCCTGTAGAGTTCATCAGCCGCAGAGTGCGGGGCCCCGTCGCACGCCGAAGGGGCGGGGCGGGAGCTCGGAGGGCAGTGTGGACACGGATGGCCAAGGGCGCCACGGCCGTACGGCACGGCGTGGAAAACGCCACGGCCGGCGGGCGGGACGCGGGGCCTCGCTGACCCGGCGCGGGCGGATCCTGCTGTGGTCGGCCGGAGTGCTGGCCCTGCTCATCCTGGGCGCCGCCGGAACGGGCGCCTGGGTCTACCGGCAGCTGGACGGCAACATCCACGCCGCCGACGTCGACGGGAAGATCGGCGGCGACCGTCCCGAGAACCTGAGCCCGGGATCCAAGAACATCCTGGTCGTCGGGTCGGACAGCAGGGACGGCGACAACGCCGCGTACGGCAAGGGGCTGACGACCATGCAGTCGGACACCCTGATGGTCATGCACCTGGCCGCGGACCGGAAATGGGCCACCGTGGTCTCCCTGCCACGCGACTCCTGGGTCCGCATACCCGCCTGCGACCGGGGTGACGGGAACACCTCGGACCCGCACCGCTTCAAGATCAACGAGTCGTTCGCCATCGGCGGGACCGGCGGAGACGTCGCGGGGGCGGCGGCCTGCACCATCAAGACGGTGGAGCAGAGCACCGGACTGCGCATCGACCACTTCGCCTCCGTCGACTTCCAGGGGTTCAAGGGCATGGTCAACGCCCTGGAAGGCATCGAGGTCTGCCCCGAGGCGCCGATCGACGACCCCAAGGCCCACCTCGACCTCGAAGCCGGCTGCCAGACCGTCCAGGGCGAGGACGCCCTCGGCTACGTCCGGACCCGCTACAGCGTCGGCGACGGCTCCGACCTCGGACGCATCGGACGCCAGCAGGAGTTCATGGAGGCGCTCGCCGCCAAGGCGCGCAAGACCCTGACCAGCCCCGCCGACCTCTACGGATTCCTCGACTCCGCCACCCGCTCGATCACCACCGACCGGGCGCTGGCCGGCGTCAAGCCGCTGGCCTCGCTCGCCTCCGAGGTCCAGGACATACCGAGCGACCGGCTGACCTTCGTCACCGTGCCCAACTACGCCCGCGAGGCCGACGTGCCGACCGACAAGGCCAACGTCGTCTGGCAGTACCCGCAGGCGGGTGACCTCTTCCGGTCGCTCGCGGCGGACCGCGAGATCGACGGGAAGGCCCTGAAGAAGGCCGCGGCGAACCCGCTGTACGCCCGTTCCGTCCAGGTCCGGGTGCTCAACGGCACCGGCGTCTCCGGCCGCGCCGCCCAGGTGGCCGAGGAGCTGCGCGCACTGGGGTTCACCGTCGTCGGCACCGGAAACGCCCCGCGACAGGCGGAGCGGACGGCGGTCCTCCACCCGCCCGGCATGGAGAATCATGCCCGGGTACTCACCTCCCGGCTGCACGGGGCGAAGGCGGACCAGGACGCGCGGAGCGCGGACCAAGCCCTCACCCTGATCGTCGGCCAGGACTACGACGGCGTCACCTGACGCCACCCGGCGCCGCGCCGGGAGGCCGTCACCACCGGGCGGCGGGGTCGGGAGGCCGTCACCACCGGGCGGCGGGCCACCACCGTCCGACCGCAGTGCGTCCCACACGAATCCATGGCTGGAGAATCCAGCCGGACAGGAGCCACGCGTTGTCCGCCAGTCCGGGCCCATCGGGGCCTGACCCCCACCCTCACCGAACCGCCGCCCCGGCCCCGGGCAGGGCCGTCCACCGCCTCCCGCGCGGGGCGGGTGAGCGATGATCTCCGCCCTGCTCGGCCTCCTGGCCGTGTTCGTCCTCACCGCCGGGACCGGCTACTTCGTGGCCCAGGAGTTCGCGTACGTCTCCGCGGACCGGCTGACCCTCGCCCGGGAGGCCGCGGCCGGGGACAAGCGGGCCGCCCGCGCGGTGAACGTGCTGGAGCGCCTCTCGTTCATGCTGTCCGGCGCACAGCTCGGCATCACCGTCACGGGACTGGTCGTCGGCTTCCTCGCCGAACCGTCCGTATCCGCCCTGCTGCGCCCCGCCCTGAGCGGCACGGGCATCCCCGACGGTGTGGTCTCCGGCATCTCCGTCGTGCTCTCCTTCGTGGTCGCGACCGTCATCCAGATGGTCCTGGGCGAACTCGCCCCCAAGAACCTGGCCCTCGCCATCCCGGAGCCGATGGCGAAGTCCCTGGCCGCCTCCACCCTGATCTACCTGCGGATCGTCGGCCCGGTGATCCACATCTTCGACAGCGCGGCCAACCGGCTGCTGCGCCGGATCGGCATCGAACCCGTCGAGGAACTCCACCACGGGGCGACCCTGGAGGAGTTGGGCCACCTCATCGGCGAATCCCACGAACAGGGCGAACTCCCGGCCGCCACGGCCGAGCTCATGGACCACGCCCTGGACTTCTCCGAGCGGACCCTGGGCGAGGTGATGATCCCGCGCGCCGATGTGGCGTTCGTCCGCCGGGACGCGCTGGCCACCGAGGCCGTCGAGCTGATCGCCCGCCACGGGCACTCCAACTACCCGGTGCTCGGGGACCACCCGGACGACCCGGCCGGGGTCCTGGGCGTACGGGAGCTCATGCGGCTGCCCGCCGCGGAGGTCGGCCGCACCACCGTCGGCTCGCTGGCCCGGGAGCCGCTCCTCCTGCCCGAACTGCTGAAGCTGCCCGCCGCCGTGACGCAGATGCGGGAGCGCGACGACGAGTTCGCCGTCGTCCTGGACGAGCACGGCGGTCTCGCCGGGATCGTCACCTACGAGGACATCGCGGAGGAGCTCGTCGGGGACATCGCCGACGAGTCCGACACCGTCGTCGAACTCGCGGTCGCCGACGGCTCCGGCTGGATCGTGGACGCGGGCCGCCGCCTCGACGAGATCGAGGAGGCCACCGGGGTCGACCTGCCCCAGGAGAGCGACGACTACGACACCCTCGCCGGACTGATCATCGACCGGCTCGGCCGCTTCCCGACGGTGGGGGACCGGCTGACCGTCTCCGGCGTCCGGATCGCCGTCCGCTCGCTCGACCGGCACGTCGCCGAGTACGTCCGCATCGAGCACGAAGACCCCGCCGTTGACGCCGCCCCGACAGCCGACGGCGATCGCACCGGACAGGAGCCGCAGGCATGAGCTTCCCCCTGGCCCTCTTCGTGACCGTCCTGCTGCTCATCGGCAGCGGGTTCTTCGTCGCCGCCGAGTTCGCCCTGGTCGCCGCCAAGCACCACCGCATGGAACAGGCCGTGGCCCGCGGGCAGCGCGGTGCCAAGGCGGCGCTCGCCGGGATGCGCGAGCTGTCGCTCATGCTCGCGGGCGCCCAGCTCGGCATCACCATCTGCACGCTGGGCCTGGGCTCCGTGTCCAAGCCCGCCATCTCGCACGAGCTGGACCCGCTGCTGGAGCGGCTCGGACTGCCCGCGGCCCTCAGCTACGGCATCGCCTTCGCGCTGGCGATGATCGTCGTCGTCTTCCTGCACATGGTGGTCGGCGAGATGGCCCCGAAATCCTGGGCCATCGCCCACCCGGAGCGCTCCGCGATGCTGCTGAGCCCGGCCTTCCGGGCCGTGGTCAACGCCGTACGGCCGCTGATCCGGCTGATGAACTGGGTCAGCAACGGCCTGGTGCGGCTCTGCCGGGTCACCCCGCGCGACGAGCTGACCTCGGTGCACAACCGGGACCAGCTCACCCACCTCATCGAGGAGTCCGAGCGACTCGGGCTGATCAGCAAGGGCGACTCCGGTCTGATGACCCGGTCCCTGACCGAACCGCAGGCGCCGGTCTCCACCCTCCAGATCCCCGCCGAACGGATCGCGACCGTCCCGGCCGACGCGGGACTCGACGAGGTCCTGGCAGCCGCCTCCGAAGCCGACCGCACCCGCCTGCTGGTACGGGACGGGGAGCGGGTGCTCGGATCGGTGCACGCCCGCGACGCCCTGGTCGCCCGCGCCCGGTCCCGGGCGGCCCTCGCCCGGGACCTGGCTCGCCCGGTCCCGGAATTCGCCCCGGACGCGACCGCGGCGCACGCCGTGGAGCAGTTGCGCGAGCGGCGGGCCACCATCGCCGTCGTACGGGACGGGGAGGGAAGGCTCACCGGACTCGTCAGCCTGGACGACCTGCTCGCCAGGCTCCTGCACCCGCAGACGCCGCCCGAGGCCGCGTCCTAGGCGACGGCCCTAGGAGGCGTCCCGGGGGGGCCGGGCCCCCCCGGGGGGCCCCGGGGGGGGGCCGGGGGGGGCCCCCCCCCCCCGGGGGGGGCCGGGGCGTTGGGGGGGGGCGGGGGGGGGTGGGG
>NZ_JAFEUF010000088.1:1906-11937 GCF_016901035.1 Streptomyces durocortorensis | reverse complement strand
CCGCCCCCGCCCCCGGCCCCCCCGCCCCCCCCCCCGCCGGGCGCCCCGCGCGACGCCCAGGGGGGGGCCCCCCCCCGCCGGCCCCCCCCGCCCCCCCCGGGGGGGGCGGCCGGTGCGGGCCGCCGTCCGCGTCGGGCTCCTGGTCCTTGAGTGCTCGCTTCTCGCTCTTGAGGATGCGCGCGGCCTTCCCGGCCGACCGCACGAGGTCGGGCAGCCTCTTCACGGCCAGCACCGCCACGATCACCAGGAGAAGGAGAGTGAGCTCGCCGATCCCGAACATGGTTGCTGCTTTCTCTGGGGTGGAGCGGACGCGGAGCCGGCCGGATCCCTGACGGCACGGCAGACCGTAATCTACAGGCCTGTAGAGGACCCGTGCGCGGAATCACGGATCGGGCGACCGTCCTCAACCACCGGGCAGCAGCCGCACGGTGGCGCCCGGGAGCCGGCTCCACCAGTGGCCGTAGCGGCGGTAGGCCTCCGGTTCCCGGGCGGCCAGGAACGCCACCAGCGACCGGGCCTCGACGGCGAGCCTCTCCCAGACCTCGTCGGGCAGCGGATGGAACGCGGCCGCCTCGATGCCCCCGGCGACCGGCCGCCACACCCCGGCCACGTACCCGTCGACCAGCAGCGTCGGCAGTACGTCCCCGTTCGCACGGATCACGACCCTGCGGTACGCGGACGGGAGCACCCGGCCCCGGTCCGCGTACGCCAGCAGGACGCTGTCCCACATCGCCATCAGCCGTGGCGGCGCGGGCTCCGCCCCGTCCGGCCGCGGAGCACCCGGCAGATCGAACAAATCCTCGCCCTCAGGCCCCTCCAGCCGCTCCACCTCCCCGGCGAGCTCCGCGAGCGCGGCCCGCGCCCTGGTCCGCGCGACCATCGCGAACTGCGCCACGTCCGCGACCGACGCGGGCCCGAACCCCGAGAGGTAGCGCGTGACGAGGGTTTGCAGCGAAGCGGCCGACGACTCCGCATCCGTCCGCAGGGGGCCGGTGCACGGCGCGATGTACGAGGGCCGGTGACCGAACGACCACGGCGGCGCGGTGGGCGCGTGGAGCAGCGGCGTGTACTGCCGCAGCCCCCACCAGGCCCCCGGTTTCGGCGGTGCACCCAGCCGCTCGCCCAGCCAGGCCTCGCACTCGGCGGTGGTCCGGGGCCGCCGTGCGAACTCCAGGAGCTGGGGCACGAGTTCGTCGGCGTCCCCGGCGGTCAGCCCGGAGTCGGTGAAGCGGCGGCCCAGCCGGGACGCGCGCACCACCGGATGCATGGCCTCCCGGAACGCCGGGTGGTCCTCCGCGTGCACGGCGTGGAGCGTGAGCCGCATCAGCGTCGCCTTGACGACGGCGTGATCGGCGAACGCCGCGTCCAGACCGGCCGGATCGAAGTCCGCGAGCCGGTTCCAGAGGGCGATATAGGGCGAGGCCGGCTGCTGCGCCTGGATCGCCACCACGCGCCGCACCCCCCGGGCGGCGTCCAGCGGCTCGCGCCGCAGCAGCAACTGCCGGGCGAGCGTGGAGCGGTTGAGTCCGCGCGCGGTGATGTCCATGCCGTCCCTGCTCTCCTTCGGTCCGTTCCTGAGGCGGGGCGCCGGCCGTCAGCGCCTCCGCCCCCGGGCCCCGCCTCGCCGACCCGCCCCCGGGGCCGGGACGAGGCTGAACGCCGTGTTGAGGACATGGTCGGCCACATCGCGCGAGGGCTTGTCCGTGAGGTCGGTGAGCAGCCGGGCCAGCAGGTCGAGGAGGAACGGCGAGCCCATGACGTACCGGTTGAGCACCGGCTGGAAGCCCGAGCGGCTGAAGACCAGGTCGGCGGCGGTGTTGCCCAGCCGGTAGTGGCGGCCCCAGCGGCGGTTCATCTCCACCGGGTAGCCCCGCAGCACCTGTTCGCGCCGGGGCCCCTGGGGGTGGGCCAGGGCGAGGGCCGCGGTCTCGGCGGCCACCTCGCCCGCCTCCATCGCCTGGGCGATGCCCTCGCCGTTCCAGGGGCTGACCATCCCGCCGGAGTCGCCGACCAGCAGCAGCCCCCGGGCGTACAGCGGATGGCGGTTGAAGCCGAGCGGCAGAGCGGCGCTGCGGACCGGGCCCTCCGCGTTCTCCTCGCGCAGCCCCCACTCCTCCGGCGTACGGGCCAGCCACTGGTCCAGGGTGGCGCGCAGGTCCGCCTTGCCGTGCCGCCGGTGGGGGAGTGCCCCGAGCCCGACGTTGACCCGGCCGTCGCCCATCGGGAAGATCCAGCCGTAGCCCGGGAGGTACGGGCCCGCGTCGGGGAAGCGGAGGTCGGCCCACAGCTCCAGGTACTCCTCCCGGGAGCGTTCGGGGCTGCGGTAGTAGCGCCGGGCGGCGGTCGCGATCTGCCGTCGCGGATCCCGCTCCAGACCCAGCGCCAGGGCGAGCCGGGCGGAGGCCCCGTCGGCGGCGACGACGACCGGCGCGCGGAAGTCGACCGGCTCCGGGACGTCCGGGGAGTCGGAGGACGCGGCGACCCCCGTGACCCGGCCCGCCCGGTCCGTCAGCGGCCGCTCCGCCTTCCACCCGCTGTACAGCCGGGCCCCCGCCGCGACGGCGTGCCGGGCCAGGATGTCGTCGAAGTCGTGCCGGCTGCGGGAGAGACCGAAGTCCGGGTAGCGGCCCAGCGCGGGCCACTCGATGTGCACCCGATGCTTCCCGGCCACCCACCGCATCCCGCGCGAACGCGTCCAGCCCGGCGCGGTGATGTCGACGCCCATCCGGATGAGCTGGTGCACCGCGCGCGGGGTGAGACCGTCGCCGCACACCTTCTCCCGCGGGAAGCGGGCCTTCTCCAGCAGGATCACGTCCACTCCGGCCCGCGCCAGGTGGTACGCGGCCGAGGACCCGGCCGGACCCGCCCCCACGACGATCACCTGGGCGTCCGCTCCCGTACGGGACAGCTCCCGCGCGTCCGCGTCCGTCGTCGCCGGGTCCGTCGGCTGTTCCCGCATGACAACCCTTTCGTCCAACGGCTGTTGCTCCTGACGGGGCGGCGGCCCCGGGCAACATCATCGATCAGGACGGGCCGGGGCGGTACCAGGCGTCCGGATAACCAGGGGCGGCAGGGCGAACCTGACGCCTACCATCCCTCGGTGACCACCCGACCGGACCAAGAGATCGACGACGCCCTCGACCGAGCCGACGCCGCTCTCCTCGCCCGGCTCCTCGACGCCCGCACCTGCCCGCCGGATCTGCTCGGCCGGATGGTCCGGCATCCCGCAGCCCGGGTACGGCACCTGGGCCTCGCTCTCCTCACCGAACGCACGGACAGGCAGGTCGCCCCGGACGCCGGTGACAGTGGCGAGGGCGGGGCCGGGCATCTTGCCCTGCCGGCCCGTCTGCTGCCCGACTCCCCGGGGGCGTCGCCCGAGGAATCCCTCCTGCTCGCCGGACTCCACGCCCGGCTCGGCGCACGGAAGCGGCGCCACCGACTGCCCGACTGGCGGACGGCCGCACTGCCCACCCGGGTACGCATCGTCTGGCTGCGGACCGAACTCCTCGGCGACCCGACGGTCCTGCGTACGGAACCGCCGGGCGAACTCCTCTACCGGGCCGTCCGCGAGATCGACCCGGCCGAGGCGCACCGCCCCGACCACCTCGTGGCCGAACTCGTCGGCACCGGGGATCCGGTCCTCCAGACCGAGGCGCTGCGGCTGGCCCGCGACGGACTGCACGCGGGACTGCTCGCACCGGCGTTCACGCGCGGTCTGCTGGTCCGACTGCTCGACGCGCCCGACCATGGCGTCGTGACCGGTGCGCTGCACGAACTCGCCGAACCCTGGGCGGCGGTGACCCCCTTGGCCCTCTCGCTGCTGACCCGGCCGGCGAACTTCCGGGAGGGCGGGGGCGCCGACCGCGGCGTCCCGGCGGCGCTCGCGGCCGCCGCACTCGTCGCCGCAGCCCGGCACGGTCACCACACGGTGCTGTGGAGTACCGCCGAAGACGCGTCCGGGGCACCGGACCTGCGCCGCCAAGCCGTGGAACTCCTGGGCGAACGGGCGGAACGCACCGATGTCGGCCGCCTGGTGGCCCTGGCCGCCACGGACCCCCTCCTGCTCGCCGGGCCGGTGCTGACCTGTCTGCGCGGACTGCACCGGCGCGGCCACTTCCCGGCGGGTCAGGACGCCGGGCCGCTCCTCGACCTGGCCCTGGCCGACCGGACGCTTCCGGCGGAGGACATCGCCACGGTCCTCTACACCTGCCGGCGCCCCTTGTTCGACGCCCTCGTCGACGCCCCGCCCGCCGCGCCGGACTGGCCGCGTCGGTTGGAGGTGCTGGTCGCCCTGGCGCGACAGGGGGCCGTCGACGTCCCCATCGGCGAGGCCGTCGCGCGGCTTCTCCCGGCCGCCCGTGCCCCGCGCCCGTTCCTCGCCGCGATCCGCGTCCTGCGCCCCCCGAACGCCGAGGAGGCCGTACTCGCCCTGCTGCCCACGGCTCCGGCGGCCGCGCTGGACGCCCTGGAGGCCATCGGCGGGGACCGTACGCGATCGACGCTGGCCCGAGCGTTCGGTGTTCCCGGCCCGGCAGACGGCCAGTCAGACGGCCCGGCAGACGGCTTGGTCCGGGCCCTAGCCCCGGCCCCGGCCCCCGCCCCGGGGTGCTCACCTCGTCTGCCGGTCGCACCCGAACTGCGCCCCGTACGCGACCGGGCGCTGGCCCTCCTGTGGCACCTCACCCGCGAACCAGGGCAGCGGCGGGACCTGCTCGCCCGGCTCGACCCCCAGCACCTCCCGTACGACATCGAGGCCGACCTCGGCGCCCCCGACGAGTGGGAACTCGCCGTTCTGCGTGCCCGCGTGGACCTGGACGCCCCCGTGGCGGCGCTCCGTCGGATCGCGGAGTACGCCGGTAGGGAGACCCTGCCCCTGGTGTCCGACCTGCTCCTGCGCATCGTGCGCGATCTCGCCGCGCCCCGCGGTCCCGACACCGGCTCGCCCCGGCCCCGGACGTACACCCCGTATCCAAACCTCGACCCCGCACCTGTCGGCCGGGCCCGGCCGGACGGCGAACCGGAGCTGCCGACCGAGGCGTTGGAAGCGGTGCGCGCCCTCGGGAGCCGGCTGCGGAAGCGGCGGTGGATCAGGCCCGTCTGCCTGCTCGACGCCCCCGACGACACCGGCGCGGGCCACGCGTTCCTCACCGCGACGCTGCTCGGCCTGCTGGAGCGCCCCGGGCTCACCGGCGGGGAACAGGCCGTGCTGCTCAAGGCGCTGCTCCAGGTCCCCGCGACCGCGTCCGTCCGGGCCCGGGTGCACCGCCTGCTGCGCGGCCGCGATCCGCATGTGCGCAAGCACGTCATCGCGCTACTGGCCCACGACACCTCGGACGCGCGGGCCCTGTCCGCGACGCTCGTCCCGCTGACCACGGACCCGGACATCCGGACCGTACGGGCGGCCCTGTCGGCCCTGGGCGCGGCACGGGCCCGCTGGGCGGGCGAGGCGGTCGCCGCCTGCCTCCACCACCCGAACATGAACATCAGGAAGACCGCGGCGGCCGCTCTGCCGCACACGGGTGCGCCCGCCTCCGTCCCGCATCTCCTGCGGGCGCTCGGCCGCGACGACAACCCGGGGCTGCGGACCGCGCTGACACGGGCGCTGCGGGCCGTCGTGGGCGACGCCTACGCCGCGACCCTCCTCACCGCCGCCGAAGCGGCCGCGGACGAGCGCGCCCGCCGCCTTCAGCTGACCGCCCTCGACCGCGAGGTGACCGCCCGGGCCGTGCTCGCCCTCGACGCGGCGGCCTCTCCGGCCGTCCCCGCACTGCTGGCGCTCGTGGCCGACGGCGGCGTGCGGCTCGCCGCCGGCTCCGTGGCGGACCTGGCGGAACCGCTGGCCCGGCACGGAGTGCCGATGCCGCCGAACGCCCCGGGCGGGGCCCCGCCCGGGGCGGACCCGGACGTGGCGGCTCTGCTGCGCGCCGGTTGGGATCCGGCGCTCGCCCTGCGCATCGCCCGTCGGACCGCACCCCCGGCCGCCGCCGACACCCATGAACCAGCTTCGGCACGAGCCCTGTTGGGCCACTGGCTCGGCCTGGCCGACAGTCTCGGCGAGGCCGGTCTCCGCAACAGCCTGGTGCGGTGCGCCCTGCGCCTGTGCCCGGGGCCGTGGTCCGCCGACGAGGTGGCGGTGTTCGCCCGGCACGTCGGTACGGTGATCGACGCGTTCGTCGCCGCCACGGGCGCGGGAGAGGCGGCCGGGGCGACGGGTCGGGCTGCGCGCGAGGAAGAGCCGGCCGAGCCGCAGCCGGAGTCGGCGCGGTTCGCCCGGGAGCTGATCGACGTTCTGCACGCTGTCGCACCCCACTTGTCCGCCGGCCGGCGCTTCGCGGTCGTCGAGGTACTTCGCGCCCTGCCGCCCGCAGGACCCGGCGGCTCACTCCGGCCCGGGACGGCCGCCTCCACGCTCACGTTGCTCCGGCAACTCGGCGCGGTGCTCGTCCGCCCCGATCTCGACCGGGCGCTGGCCGCCGCCCACCTCGGCGCCGACCCCTGGCGAGCCGCGCCGGCCGTGCTCCGTGAGGCGTTCGGCGTACCCGTGGACAAGGTGATGTCCGACGAACCTGCTCTGTGGCGGCCGGAGTTGACCGAGTCGGTACGGACGCCCGAGGCGCTGGCGGAGTTCCGGGAGCGTGGTGCCGCCGCCGCGGCCGGATCCCGGGACCTGCTCGCCGCGCTCGTCGAGGCGTACCCGGGAGCCCCGCCCACGGTACGGGCGCGACTCGTCGACTGGATGACCGAACTCCAGCCGCTCGACGCGCCCGAGTGGACCATCGCCGAGACCTGGGCGGCGAGCGCGGCCGCCGGCGCCCCGTCGCGTGCGGTGCGGGCGGACGATCTCGACCAGCCCCGATCGGCTGCGCAGCGGGTACGGCTGCTGGGCATGCTGGACGCCGCGAGCCCGGAGCGCCGGACCGCCGCCGCGCTGGCCCTGCGGGGCTGGCCGGAACCGGAGGTGTCGCGCACCGTGCTGCGGGCGTATCTGCGCGGCCGGGTCGATGTGCTCCCCGAGGCCGCTTCCCCGGAACTGCTCGCCCACCTGGAGGTGCACGGGTCGGGGGCGCTCGACCAGGTGGCGCACGGACCGGAGGCGCCCCACCTGGAGGTGCCCCGCCAGGGGCCGTCCGGTCCGCAGGCACCCCACCCGGAGGTGCGCCTCCCCGAGAGCTGCCGAGGGGAACTGACCGCCCCCGGGGTGCTGCCCGAGCGGGTGTTGCACTGGGTGACTCAGCTGCCCGAGGACGACCTGCCCCCGCTCGTCCCGCTGATCGTCGGGTGGTGGGAACACGGTCCGCCCGCCGTGCACGAGGCCGCCCGCACCGCGCTGCACCGCGTTCCCGCCGACACCCTCGCCCACCTTCTGGCGCCCCGCATCGAAGCGAGTGAACTCGGGCTGCTCGACCTGCTGGCCGGCCTGCGTCTGCTCCGGACCCCCACGCTGACCAGGGCCGAGCGCCTCCTGCGTACCGAAGGCCGCGAGGCCCTGGCGGACACGCTCGTCCTCCTCGACGGCCCCTTGCGCACCCCCGGGGCCGCACACGAGGACGCTGCCGCACTCGACTCCCTGCGCACCCCGTCCCGGGCCTCGGCGGCCCCGGCAGACCCCCCGTCGCTGCCGGAACTGCTCGACGTCGCCCGCACGGGTACACCCGAGCGGACCCGCGGGGTGCTCACCCGCCTCGTCGAGGAGCACGCGCCCGCGTCCGGCACCCGTCCGGACCCGGAAGTGCGGTCACTGGTCGAGGAGTTGTTGCGCCACCCGGTTGCCGGGGTGCGCCTGCACGCACACCGGACATCGCGTGCCCTGTTCGACCGGGACACCCACGCCCGGCTCACCGCGCTCCTGCTGTCCGACCCGCTGCCGGACGTGGTGCGCATGGCGGTCAGGACGCTGGGCCGCGCCGCCTGGGAGCCCGCGCTGCCCGACCTCGTCCGGATCCTCGACCACGCGAAGCCGGTGGTCCGGAGGGCTGCCCGGGACGCGCTCATCGGCTTCGGCGGGGCGGCGGTTCCGGTCCTGCGCCGGGCCGAGGCCCACGCCCGGCCGGACCGGCGGTCGCTCTACACCGACATGCTCGCCGAGATCGCGGCCGGAGGAGCTTGAGAGGGCCGCATTTCCGCTGGGCGCGCGTGTCGGCCCTGGGGCACGCGTGGTCAGTCCTCGCGGCCCCGGGCAGCCGCCGCGGCGACCTGGTGCAGAGTGCGCCCTGTACGGGCGGACCGGGCGTGGTACGGGTCGGGGGAGCCGGGCCTGCCGCGTACGGCGAGGCGGTCGTTGGCCTTGATCAGCAGCCACGCCTCATGGCCGCCGCTGTCCGGCTCGTCGCCCTTCTGGATGCGGGTGAGCGCGAACTCGCCGTGCAGCTTGGCCCCGTACAGCCAGAACGTCGCGTGGCCCAGCTCCAGGGACTCGGCGAAGGGGACGGAGTCGCCCTGCCCGTCGTGCCCGAGCGGCCGGTAGGTGCCCTGGTCCCAGACGATGACCGTGCCGCTGCCGGACTCGCCCCGGGGGATGACCCCTTCGAACTCGCGGTACTCCAGAGCGTGATCCTCCGTCGGCACGGCGAGCCGGCGGTCGCTGGGGTTCTCCGAAGGACCGCGGGGCACCGCCCAGGACTTCAGTACGCCGTCGACCTCAAGCCGGAAGTCGAAGTGCAGCCGTCGCGCGTCGTGGATCTGCACGACGAAGTGGGGCCGCGGTGTTCCGTCGTGTTCCACGTCGTGCTCCCTTCGCCGTCCGGTCCGTGTCCCCGGTCCGTATCTCCACTCTGCCGCCGCCCGGGGGGAACCGCACGACGGACTCCCTGTCTTCAGACGCATATGCCATCGAGGTATGCCGTTCCCTCTCCGGTCTGGACCAGGTTATTGACGGCTCCTGCGGCACTCCCTTAAATCAAGAATTGAAATATGCGCCCGAGGTGATCGCCCCAACCGTTCACCTCTCGGCGTTGACCTGTCATGCGCATGCCCTCCATGTGCATGTCCCCCCACGCGAAGTGATGTGATGACCGTGCACCCCACGCACTCCACGGCGCGCAGCGTCTCCCGGCGTCGACGCGTCGCCCTCTACGCGGCCTCGCTCCTCTGCTGTTCCGCCATCCTCACCGCACTCCCCGGCGGAGCCTCCGCCGCACCCGCCACCGACTCCCCGGCCCCCGGACCGGGCACCCGGGCCGTCGCCTTCGAGGACCAGTTCGACGGTCCGGCCGGCGCCGCCGTGGACGGCGGCAAGTGGCAGATGGAGACCGGCGACAACGTCAACAACCACGAGCGGCAGTACTACACCCCGGGCAACGACAACGCGGCGCTCGACGGCCAGGGCAACCTCGTGATCACCGCCCGGAAGGAGAATCCGGGCAACTACCAGTGCTGGTACGGGGCCTGTGAGTACACCTCGTCCCGGCTCAACACCTCCGGCAAGTTCGCCGCCGCGTACGGCCATGTCGAGGCCCGCATCAAGATCCCGCGCGGCCAGGGCATCTGGCCCGCGTTCTGGATGCTGGGCGACGACTTCGGCAACGTCGGCTGGCCGAACAGCGGCGAGATCGACATCATGGAGAACGTCGGCTTCGAGCCCGGCACCGTCCACGGCACCCTGCACGGCCCCGGCTACTCCGGAGCGGGCGGCATCGGCGCCGCGTACACCCTCCCCGACGGGCAGGCGTTCGCCGACGACTTCCACACCTTCTCCGTCGACTGGGCGCCCGACTCCATCACCTGGTCCGTCGACGGCAACGTCTTCCAGCGGCGCACCCCGGCCGACGTGGGCGGCAACCAGTGGGTGTTCAACAAGCCCTTCTTCCTCATCCTGAACCTCGCGGTCGGCGGCTACTGGCCCGCCCCCCCCGACGGCTCCACCCAGTTCCCGCAGCAGATGGTCATCGACTACGTCCGCGTGACGACGGGCGACTGACCGGCGGCCCCGAAACGTGGGGGGGCGCCCAGGGGGGAACCCCCCCCCCCCCCCCCCACCCCCCCCCCCCCCCCCCCCCCCACCCCAGGGGGCTTAAAAGATAAACCACCGAACA
>NZ_JAFEUF010000088.1:476-1896 GCF_016901035.1 Streptomyces durocortorensis | reverse complement strand
GCCCCCTCGCCCTGGGGCCGCCCCTCGGCGCGGGGCGCGGGGGGCTCCCGGGGGCGCCCCCCTTCGGGGGGGGGGCCCTAGGGGGCCCCCCCCCCCCCCCCACCCGGTTCACCCCGCCCGCCCCTTCCGATGCGTGAAGCGGAATAGCATGATCCCCATGGAACAGCGCACACTCGGCAGGACCGGCCGTGACGTCTCGGTCGTCGGACAGGGCACCTGGCAGCTCGGCGGTGACTGGGGCGAGGTCGCGGAGGACGACGCGTTCGACGTCCTCGACGCGGCCGTCGCATCCGGCGTCACCTTCTTCGACACCGCGGACGTGTACGGGGACGGCCGCAGCGAACAGCTCATCGGCCGCTACCTCGAGAACCGCCCCGACGCGAACGTCTTCGTCGCCACCAAGATGGGCCGCCGCGCCGACCAGGTGCCGGAGAACTACGTCCTGGACAACTTCCGTACCTGGAACGACCGTTCCCGGGCCAACCTCGGCACCGACACGCTCGACCTCGTGCAGCTGCACTGCCCGCCCAGCAGCGTCTACTCCTCCGACGCCGTCTACGACGCCCTGGACACCCTGGTCGCCGAGCAGCGGATCGCCGCCTACGCGGTGAGCGTCGAGACCTGCGCCGAGGCGCTGGCCGCCATCGCGCGCCCCGGCGTCGCGAGCGTGCAGATCATCCTCAACCCGTTCCGCCTCAAGCCGCTCGACGAGGTGCTCCCGGCGGCCGCCGCCGCGGGCGTCGGCATCATCGCGCGCGTCCCGCTCGCCTCCGGGCTGCTCTCCGGCAAGTACACCAAGGACACCGTCTTCGGCCCCGAGGACCACCGGACGTACAACCGGCACGGCGAGGCGTTCGACCAGGGTGAGACGTTCTCCGGCATCGACTACGCCACCGGCGTCGCCGCGGCCGCCGAGTTCGCGGAACTGGCCCCCGAGGGCGCCACCCCCGCGCAGACCGCGCTGCGCTGGATCATCCAGCAGCCGGGCGTCACCAGCGTCATCCCCGGGGCACGCTCGGTGGAGCAGACCCGCGCCAACGCGGCGGCCGCCGCCCTGCCGCCACTGCCGCAGAGCACGCTGGACGCCGTACGGGAGCTCTACGACCGGTCGATCCGCGCGGAGGTCCACGACCGCTGGTGACAGCGGGCGGGAGCGGCGGACGGGGGAGGGGGATGGGGGAGCGGCGGACGGGGCGCAGTCGTCCCGCGCGGCCGCCCCGGCTCCGGCCCCCGTGCCGGCCCCCAGACCCGTACCCGCCGTGGTTACCTTCCCCGCATACCGGGCCCGGGTGCGGGGGCCGGTGTGGGGGGCGGGCTTGACCCTTCGTCCGGGGGGGGGGGGGACGGGTTTACGGACTTGTTGTGGGCCACCGGTCGCGCCGAGTTGCCGGACCACCCGCGCCGCACGTCGTGGCGGTGG
>NZ_JAFEUF010000088.1:0-466 GCF_016901035.1 Streptomyces durocortorensis | reverse complement strand
GGGGCGGGGCGGGCGCCCCGCGGCGGACGGGACTCAGTCGTCCCGCTCGCCCTCCCGGTCTCCGTCCCCGTTCCCGTCCCCATGACCGTTCCCGTCCTTGTTTCCCTTCCCGTCATCCCGGCCCTGGTTCCGGTTCCCGTTCTGCTGGTCGCCGCCCTGCTGCTGATCGCCCTGCCGCTGACCGCCGTCACCGACGTCCTGAGAGGGGGCCGAGGACGGGCTCTGGTCCGGCGTGCCCGCAGAGCTTGAGTCCGGGGAGAACAGGATCATCCCCAGATACACGGCGGCCAGGAACGTGGCCGTGCCCGCGATGGCGCTGGCCACCCTGGGGCGCCGTCGGATCGCCTCACGGGTACTGCGACGGCGGGCCGGAGCCGAGCGGGTCGGCGTCTGCCGTCTTCGCCCCGTCGGCCCCGGGAGCCGGTACGTCGTCGGGCCGACCGGGGCGGGCGGCACGGCGGGGGAG
>NZ_JAFEUF010000087.1:22348-26787 GCF_016901035.1 Streptomyces durocortorensis | reverse complement strand
TGTGACAGGGCGTGCGTGGGGTCAGGGGTGCGGTGCGGCGGTGCGGCTGCCGGACCAGGCGCGCCACAGGGCGGCGTACGGGCCGTCCGCGTCGCGCAGTTCGTCGTGCGGGCCGCTCTCGACGACGCGCCCGGCCTCCAGCACGACGACCCGGTCGGCGGCGACGGCCTGGGTGAGGCGGTGCGCGACGACCAGGGCGGTGCGGCCGGCGAGGGCGGCCTCGGCGGAGCGTTCCAGGACCCGGGCGCCTGCGCTGCCCGCCTCGGCCGTCGCCTCGTCGAGGACGGCCAAGGCGGGGTCGGCCAGGACGAGCCGGGCGAGGGCGAGTTGCTGGGCGCGGGCGGGGTCGAGGCGGTGGCCGCCCTCGCCGACGACGGTGCCGAGCCCGTCCGGGAGCGCCTCGGCCCAGTCGAGGGCGTGCACCGTGGCGAGGGCCGCGCGCAGGTCGGCGTCGGTGGCGTCGGGGCGGGCGAGCCGGAGGTCCTCGGCGAGGGTGCCGGTGAAGACGTGGACCTCCTGGGTGACCAGGACGACGGACGGGTCCTTCGCGCCCGCCGGTGCGGTGACCGTGCCCGCGGTGGGCTGCTGGACGCCGGCGACGATCCGGGCGAGGGTCGACTTCCCGGCCCCGCTGGTCCCGACGAGCGCGACGTGTTCGCCGGGCTCCAGGGTGAGGGAGACCTCGTGCAGCACGGGGCGTCCGGGTCCGTAGGCGTGGCTGACGGCGTGCGCGGTGACGGCGGCCGCCGCTTCGGGGGCGGTGCGCTGATGCGGTAGGCCCTTCTTCAGCGGTACGTGCTTCTCACCCGGTACGGCCGTCGCCTCCGGCTGCTCCGCGAGGTCGGTCACCCCGACCAGCCGGGCCAGTCCGGCCGCCGCCGACTGGGCGTCGTCCAGCAGCACCAGGGCGGCGTTGACGGGGCCGAAGAGGCTGTGGAAGTAGAGGGCGGCCGCCGTGGCCGTACCGATGGACACCGCGCCGTCACGGACCAGCCAGAAGCCGGCGATCAGTACGGCGGCCAGGCCGATGTACTCGGCGATGTGCAGCCGCCCGTAGAAGCCCAGCACCAGGTTGACGCTGCGCATGGTGAGGTCGACGGCCTTGCGCGAGCGTCCGGCGCTGCGCTCGGTGTGCTGTTCCTCCAGCCGGTGGCCGCGTACGGTCACTGCCCCGCCGATGGTCTCCAGGAGCTGTTGCTGCTGGGCGCCGTTGGCGACCCGCTGGTCGGCGTAGAGGGTGAGGGCGCGGCGTACGTACCAGCGGGCGGTGAGCAGTTGGACGGGGACGGCGAGGAGTGCGGCGAGCAGGAACCGTACGTCGAGCAGGGCCAGCGCGCCGAGGGTGAGGACGATCGCGAGGACGGAGCGGGCCATCTCGGGCAGTGCGGAGCGGACGGCTTCGGCGACCCGGGCGACGTCGCCGGTGACGCGGGCGGTGAGGTCTCCGGCCCCGGCGCGTTCCAGCCGGTCGGCGGGAAGGTTCAGGGCGCGTTCGACGAACCGCTCGCGCAGCCGGGCCAGTACGGTCTCGCCGAGCCGGGCGATCCGGGTCAGCCCGAGCGTGGTGGTGAGGCCCTGGACGACGGCGACCGCGACGAGGAGGACGACCGGGAGGGTCAGGTCCCCGGCGGGGCGGCCGTCGGCGACGATGTCGACGATCCGGCCCAGCAGCGGCTGGACGAGGAGGCCGACGGCGGTGGCCGCGACCAGGATGCCGAGGCCGGTCAGGGCGAGGCCCCGGTCGGGGCGGATCAGCGTGCGCAGGGCGGCCCGGGTGCGGGCGGGGGTGGCGATGGGGAGCAGCTCGGCGTTGTCGTCGGCCGTGGGCGAGGGAGTGGTCATGTGAGCACCGCCGTGCGGTAGACGGGATGGTCGTGTACGAGGTCCTCGTGCGGGGCCTCGGCGGTGATCGTGCCGCCGTCGACGAGGACGACGCGGTCGGTCGCGGCGAGCAGCGCGGGGCTGCTGGTGACCAGGACGGTGGTGCGGCCGGTGCGGGCGCGCCGGATGCCGGCGGCGATCCGGGCCTCGGTGGCGGCGTCGACCGCGGTGGTCGGGTCGTGGACGACGAGGACGCCGCGGTCGGCGGCGAGTGCGCGGGCCAGGGCGACGCGCTGGCGCTGGCCGCCGGAGAGCGAGCTGCCGCGCTCACCGATGCGGCCGCCGGTGCCGCCGGCCAGGGCGGAGGCCACCTCGGCGACGGCGGCGGCGTCCATCGCGGGGCCCGGGTCGGCCCCGGCGGGGGCGGCGGCGGTGACGTTCTCCAGGAGGGTGCCGTCGAAGAGCTGGGCGTCGTGCTCGGCGACGAGCAGCGCGGAGCGCAGGGCGGCGGGGGCCAGTTCGGTCAGCGGGACGCCGTCGAGTTCGACGCTCCCCCGCTCCGGGTCGCAGCGGCGGGCCAGACAGTGCAGCAGGGTGGCGGCGTCGGCCGGGTCGGTGACGACGACGCCGAGGTGTTCGCCGGGGCGGACGGTCAGGTCGAGGGCGTCGAGTCCGGCGTGGCCGAGTCCGTTGAGCCGCAGTTCGCCGGGGGCGGGGGCGGCCGGTTCGGCGGTGCCGCCGGTGGTCTCGCCCGGGGCGGCCAGCACGTCGGCGATCCGGGCGGCGGAGGCGCGGCCCTTGGCCAGTTCGGCGCCGACCCAGGCCAGCACGCTGATCGGTCCCGGCAGGAAGAGGGCGAGGCCGACGGCGGAGACGAGGGCGCCGAGGCCGATGGAGTCGCTGAGGACCAGGCGGCCGCCGACGAGGGCGACGAGCGCGATGAACGAGCCGGTCAGCGTGAGCATCAGGCCGGTCTGGAGGGCGGCGGCGCGGGCGGCGCGCACATTGGCGGCGCGGGACGCCTGGCTGGTGGCGCGGTACCGGTCGACGGCGGCGCGCTCGGCCCGCAGGCCCTTGAGCACCCGGACCCCGGCGACCAGGTCGGCGGCCACCCCGGAGGCGTGGGCGGCCTGTTCCTGTTCGGCCTCGCTGCGGTGCTCCAGGGGCCGGGCCAGGAAGTGGCCGAGCGCCATCAGGACCGGCGCGCCGATCAGGACGAGGAGGCCGAGGGGCAGGGAGGCGCGGAGCAGGAGCACCGCGCCCGCGACGACACCGACGACGGCGGCGATGCCGAGGGTCAGGGCCATGTTGACGGCCCCGACGCGGCGGGCGTCCTCGGTGGCCACGTTCACGACCGCCCCGGGCGGACGGCCCGCCTCCGCGCCGCCGTGCGGGGCGAGGACCCGGCGGACGACGTCCAGGCGCAGGTGGTGGGCGGCCTGTTCGGCGGCGCGTTCACCGGCGCGGGCGCCGAAGCGGAAGCCGAAGGAGAGCAGGGTGTAGACGACGGCGAGGACCACCAGCCAGACCGCCAGCGCTCCCCCGTCGGGCCGCACCACGGCGCGGTCGACGATCAGCCCGATGAGTACGGGGACGAGCGCCTCGCCGATCTGATGGCAGGCGCCCAGGATCGATCCGACGACGACGTCCCGGCGCTGTCCCGCGACAGCGCGGCGTATGACCCCGCGCCCGGCTGTGTCAGCCCCCACTTCACCTGCTCCTCAGCATGTTCCCAACAGCGGAGGGGGGATTTCCGGCCACCTGCCTCCAGCCAAACGAAGGCAAGGCTAACCTGCTCGCCGCGTGGTGGGGAGCCCCGCCCCCTCCCTCCGGGGATCGCCGCACGAGGGGGACGTGCACCCCTGGCGACCCTTCGCCCGCGCGCACGCCTTCTCTTCCATTCCTTCACTGAAGGGTCACAAGTCTCGGTAAGCTCCTGGACGCTGCACTCGCACCATTGAGGGGGGACTCCTTATGCATGTCCGTCATGCCCTGACCGCCGCCGCCACCGCCGCTTCGGTCCTCGCACTCGGCCTCGTGGCCACCGCTCCGGCCCAGGCCGCCGAGTATTCCTCGGCCCTGAAGATCAAGGGCGTCCAGTACGACGCCCCCGGGCGCGACTCCAACAAGTGCTCCGGTGGCAACACCAAGAACGAGTACCTGACGATCAAGAACTACTCGCGCACCGCGACCGTGAACCTGCGGGGTTACGTCGTCAAGGACGCCGCCGGCAACAAGTTCACCTTCCCGGCGACCCACAAGCTGCAGCCCGGCGACTACATAAAGCTGCGCGGCAACCGCGGCACCGACTCCGACGCCAAGAACGTCGTCTACCGCCAGAACTGCAACTTCATCTGGAACAACGACAAGGACACCATCTACCTGTACAAGCCCTCCGGCGCCCGGGCCGACGTGCACTCGTACACCAAGAGGTCCAACGACCGCGACGGCAACGGCTACATCACCTATCACGGATGAGCTGCTGACGGGCCGGGGGGGGGGGGGGGGGCGGCGCGCCCCCCCCCCCCCCCGGGGGGGGGCGCGGCGGCGGGGGGGGGGGGGGGAGGGGCCCGGCCGACGCCCCCACCCGCCCCCCCAGCCCGGACACCGACAGGGGG